>CALLBD010000037.1 GCA_938001915.1 uncultured Caulobacterales bacterium
TTGCCCTGCTCCTATCATTACTTGCGCAATGACCAGTTCCAGATGGTGCGCGTCTTGCGGCGTTAGACCGCCTGACAACAGAGCTGCCTCAACGGCGGCCTGGGACACATCAAGCTCGTCGAGCTCATAGCGATATTGACCAATCAATTGCAGAACAACACCGCGTTCATAGGCACTTAGGCGTGCGCCAGAAACTAGGGGGTCCAACACGGATAGAGCCGCAGAAAAATCATCTTTCTCAGCGAGCTGAATAGCGTCATCGACAACAAGACCAATCTCGGCTGTAAATTGCCGCTTCCCTTCAGATGCAAAAGCAGGACTAGGTGAAAGACTGAGGCCAACCATGACTGAGAGGGCGCAGGCCGTCGCCAATTTACGAGTACGCTGCCACAATGAAACGCGTTGTTTTTGGTAACGTCTCATATACACCCTCTCAGTTCGGTGGGGTTCGTTTTGGCCTAATAGCCAGCCGGCAAAGGTAAGGGCTGCCCGCGTTCGTCATTTAAAACGAAGCGAATGGTGGTCTCTAACCCATAGCGCGAGACAGGCCGGCCATCTTCGACTTGCGGGGAATATTTCCACTTTTGCACGGAGCTGATTGTCGGCTTTTTCAACTGAACATCCGTGCAGATTGTTGTGCCGATATTGAAAGGCTTACCTTCCGGGTTGATATCAAAGCGTACGCGGCAATAGCCAGAGACATCACCCTGTGCGAAACGAGAGGGGAAAACGGGCGGCGCTCTGAAAACGGGCGCGAAATCTCGCTTTATTGCGACTTTTTCGAAACCCTTGCCTAAGTCCAATTTGTCAAAATCAAACTCAGTCTTCTTACCGGGAATTTCTACATGGGGAAGTTCAACAGCGACAGTTTTAACCGTGTCCAAAACGGGCGGCGGCGGCGGGGTTTCGACCTTTTTTAAAGGGTCGGGCTTTTCGGTCCGCGGCGGTTCGGCAATGTCTTCGGCGAGCGGGTTAATTTCAAAACTGACGGACTCCGTTTTATCCTGAGGTGAAAATTCTGTCGCGATCAAACTCGCCATGGAGAGGGTCAAACCAACCGTGAAAATGCCCGCCAATGGCAAAACAACGCCGTAACGAAGGGCCAGAGATGGCGCGGCAACAGTGCCGTCGGGGCCTGCGGGCACGCTGGCCTCGGTCAGCAGTGTAGATGATTTCTGATATTCCATATTTACCTCCCTAATTGTAATATAATAACGTTATGATATTACATTATAAAAGGCAAGAGAAATTTTATAACCGCCCGAAAAAGACCGCCCTCCTCCAAAATTTGGGCATAAAAAAACCCGGCTCAGAGGCCGGGTTTTCATAAATCTTATTACGGCTTAACCGTCGTCTTCCGTAATCTTGATACGGAATTCCGCGTCATAATCAGCTTTAAATTTCAAGCAATTTTGGTCTTCAAGTTTGAAACCACCTGTGAAAATTTCGGAGTCATAGGCAAGCTTGATTTTTTGATAGCAGAGGTCGCGTTCGACGTTGCGTTCAAACACGCAGCGATTGTCGATGGCTTCTTTTTCTGCCGTGATGAATTGAATCCATTTCGAGGCGTTCCGACGTTCACGGGAACTGCTCGGCACTTTATTGAACGCTTCGACAGCTGAAGCGCGCGCCCTTGTGATGGGCGCTGCGGCCATTTCGGCATCCGACATGTCGCAATTCAATCTTTCGAGTGTATTGGTCTGGTCATAGCGGCAGTTGGCAATCAACATCCAAGACTTACCCGCATCATATCCACGGTTAATAGCTTGGGTAAAGGCTGCCTCGGATCTCTCACACTCGCCTTCATTGTAAAGCGCTTCGCCCAAATCCGCATAAAGCTTGGCGTCGCCAGATTGGCTCGCAGCGGATTCTAAAATGGGAATAGCGCGCTTATATTCGCGCGCTTGGCGGAACAAACCTGACAGTTGCTTTAGTCTCTCCGGGGTCCGTGAAATACGGTTCGCGCCCATTTCCCGCTCTAGGATTTCGGCCGCTTGATAGGGCATCTCATAGAAGGAGTAATATTGAACCACTTTTAAAAGGTCTGATTCCGTATTCAAGGCCCCGCCCAAATAGAGCATTTTCGTGACTTCAAAGGCTTCTTGCTCGCGGCCACCATTAGCCAGCATGGACGCCCAGGCATCCCAAAGCGTTTTATCTTCTGGCCAACGTCCAATCATTTCCTTCACGATATCGGCTTGACGCCCTTGCATACCGAGATTGTTGAAGAGGAAGTTGAGCAGGTTGAAATGACGACGCTCTTTTGGGCTGGCGCGATTGAACCATTTTTCTGCCCACGGCAGAGCGCGGCGATAATCTTCCGCCTGAACCCATGCATTCGTGAGGAGTTCGACATATTGCGGCTTCTCTTGGCCACCAGAATTTAGATAATTTTCTAGACGCGTCGCACCCTCACGGTATTGACCATTACCAATCATCAATTGCGCAATTACGACGCGGATATTGCCAACTTCATTCGGCAAAAGGCCGCCTGAGTTAATCGCGCTTTCAAAATATCTCTGCGCGTCTGCTGGACGGTCTAGCTCATAGCTATATTGACCCAGCATTTGATACATTGTGGAGCGCTCATAGGCATTGAGGTCTGGCAAATTAAGCGCATTATTTAGCGTATTAACCGCGCCTCCATGATCGCCAGCATTCGCCTGCGTCAGGGCTGCGTTCACCGCTTCACCGGATTTCGCATCGAACTGGCGACCTTCGTCGGCTTCTTGCGCAAACGCAGCGGAACTAAATGTCACGCCAGATACACCAATCGCGGCAACAGCCAATAAGCTGCTCCCTAGGAGTGAGGCGGCGCGCAGACGTAATTTACGTGTCAAAGTGTGGCAGGTCATGATGGTTTCATCCTCGCTGTTGGCCACCCTTTCGAAATAAAATTCGAAGGGCGTTTTAAGGTCTAAGATGTAGATAAATACTACCTACACTTTTCCCTCAGTTGGGTTTGCCGATTAATACCTAATCGGCCTCCGATTTGATTTTAGGCCACAAAAGCTGCGGCCTAATTTTACCTTAATAGCCTCTCGGGACTGGTAAGATTTTTCCGCGCTCATCTTGAAGATTGAAGCGGATAGTTGTCTCCACACCACTCCGTGATACGGACCGGCCATCCACGATTTTTGGATTATACTTCCACTTTTGAACGTTTTTAACGGTCGCTCTTTCGAGTACTTTTGCCGTACAAACCGTTGTAGTGATATTGAAAGGCTGACCTTCTGGGCTCACGTCAAAGCGAACTTTGCAATAGCCAGAGTTGTCACCTTGCAAGAACCGCGGCGGCACGATCGGCGGAATACGTACCAAAGGCTGCGCATCGCGGTCGGACACGGCAATCTTAAAGTTCTGCGCGTCAATCTTTGGCGCTTCAAACTCAGGAATTGCGCCCTCGATAGAAGCGATTTTTTCAGTTGGTTTGTCGGCCTTCGAGCGCTCAATTTGCGGCGGCGGCGGCGGCGTAGTTACCTTTTTAACTTTGTCAATTTTTTGCTCACGCTCGACGACTTTAATGTCTTCAACCTTCGGGTTGATTTCGAAACTTGCTGTTTCGGACTTATCTTGCGGCACGAAATCTTTTGAGATTAAAGCGCGCATCGCCAGAAAGAGCAGCACTGTAAAAACGGCGGCGAGCGGTGTGAATACCAATAAACGAATGAGGTTTTTCATCTTCGACTCCTTTATTCCGTACCAACACGAGTGTTGATTTCCAAATCCTGCATCAACTCTTGCACAGACATCACAATTCCGACTTCGGCATCTCTATCGGCCTTGATAATCGCTTCGGCCTTTGGGCTTTCTGCCAGAATAGCCTGAACGATTGGCCGAATTTCACCAACATCATAAGGCCGCTTGTCAATCCAAACCTCATTTTGCGCGTTTACGGCGACAAGAATTGTCGGTTTCACCTCGCCGTCCAAAACAGCCTCAGGCTGAGACGGATCAATGCCGGGGGTTTTTACAAAAACTGACGTCACGATAAAGAAGATCAGTAGAATAAAGACAACGTCCAACATGGGCGTCATATTTAGTTCGGTATCCTCTTCTGGGATGACTGTACGAGCACGTCTTGCCATGGTGTTACCTTATTACAAATACTGCGCAAATGCAAGAACAAATGCGATATTATTACATTTACCCGAAAGAAGCTGAGTTTCAGCCCTATCGGACAGCGACCCGCGCGCGTCGCGCGGGACTATTTTTAGCCATTATTTCTAACAATCTCGATCTTTGTGGCCAAACCACCCTGATCAAAACCATCCTTGAGCATGACCAAAGTCTTGTGCGGCGCCTTTTCGTCCATCCGTAAGATTACGGCGGCATTTGGCTTTTCGGCCAAGAGGCGCTCGACAGCGAGAATAACGCGGTCACACCCTGTTGGGCGGCCATCGACAACACAGGAATCACGCGGATCAACATAGACCGTGATAGCGGAGTTTTGTGGCGGCGGCGTATTAAGATTATCCGGCGGAGGCGGAGGTTGCGTCAAATCAATACCTGTCTCATCCAAGAATGTGGCTGTGACGATAAAGAAGATAAGCATGATGAAAACGATGTCCAACATAGGTGTCATGTCGACTTCGCCATCATCTCCCCCCTGTGTGCGGCGGCTGCGTCTCATAGTGTTTCCTTTCCCAAATACTCTGGGCTGAAGAGCCGGTTAGGCCGCGGCGCGAGCGGTGTGCTCGTCGAGGTCATTAGCGAAGCGGGCTGTTTCCCGTGCACTCATCCGCGGCAAGATTGTCGCGAAGATGAGACCCGAGAGAGCCGCCATCATGCCCGCCATTGTTGGGATAGTCGCCTTAAAGACGCCACCCGCCATCAAGCGTGCGTTTGAAGATCCAGACAGTGCCATCACATCGAACACTTCAATCATCCCCGTTACGGTTCCGAGCAGCCCCATGAGCGGCGCGAGAGCGACGAGTGTTTTGATGATACCGACATTGGCACCTGTGCGTTCTTTGACTTGGCTAACAAGCTCATCTTTGACAGCGTCCGCTCTCCAAGATGTCTTGTCTTCCCGCGCATCCCATTCCGACATTAGCCGGGCTTTGAGCGGTTTGTGCGCGAAGAGATAATACGCGAAGCGCTCCAGGATGAACGTCCACATAAAGAACGTTAGGATCATGATATAAAAGAGGATGTTACCGCCGGTCCCCAGAAATTCCTGGAGACCGTTGAAGACATTTTCCATGGCGTAGGCCTTTCGTCGTCTTGCGTTCAGTTAACCCTAAGCGATGCTAGAACCGGTACCCAGACCGCGTGTTTCCACGTGACGGGCAACGATACCAGCAGACTGCTCTTCCAATGTGCCCTGAATAGAGCGCGCCATTGAAGCACAGAAGCTGTGTAGGACGAGAAGCGGGATAGCCGCATAAAGACCAAGCATGGTTGTCACAAGCGCGACAGAGATACCGCCAGCCATCAATTGTGGGTCACCTGTTCCGTAAATCATCATCGCCTGGAAGGTCTGGATCATACCTGTAACAGTACCAAGAAGACCGAGAAGCGGTGCAACACCAGCCAATAGCTTGAGGATGTTTAGACCAAACTCAAACTTAGGCGACTCGCGCAAGATAGCCTCGTCCAGCTTAAGCTCAACAGTTTCAGCATCCTTATTCTGTGCGCCTTCATAGGCCATCATAACACGGCCAAGGGCATTTGACTTGGACGGTTGCGCCTTACGCTTCTGGCCATTGATGGCCGTTTTCGCGAAGAAAAGACGGATGATGTTGAAGATACCGAAGAGGACACCGAGGAAGGCCATGATGATAATGAACTTACCAATATTGCCGCCCTGTACCCAGTGGCGCTCTTTAAAGGACGGAACGCGCTCAAATGACTTAAGGAGCTCACCGCGTGTTGGGTCAAGCGGTGCATAAACCAACTCACCCGCACCTGCAGAGGCAACTGACTGAGCCGCAGATGAAATCTGACCGCCAGGCTGTTTCGGAAGCGCCGTCAATAAAGGCGCATTTTCACCCGCTTCTGCATCAGCTTTCTTATAGCTCAAGAATTGCGCATTATCGGAGGTAAAGATCGAGAACGGACCCACGCGTGTCACGCTCTGCTCTGCGCCATCGGCAATGTTAGCCACAGGCGCTGTAAACTCTTTAATTTCGCGCTGACCTTTAATTTCCTGAAGCATTGTCTGCCAGATGAGGTCAAGCTCTTCCGCAGATGGAAGGGCTTTGGATTCCGCGATACGGCCCAAAACATTTGTTCGCTTTGGATATTCCGCTGTGATCAAAGAGCTATCGAGAAGCGCTTTAAACTCACCGGCCTTTGAACGGGCCAAACCAAACACTTCACCAAAGTCACCCTGAGCCGCACGAAGCTGAACTTCTAGGCGGTCAATTTGGCTGCGGTTGGACGCGAAAGACCGCTCCACTTCAGCCGCACGGCGCTCGAGTTGAGCCAGCTCACCCTGAGCTTGGCTCAGAAGTGATGTCTGCTGATTAGCTTGCTGACGGAAACGCTGCTCACGCGCTTGGTTTTCTTGCTGAACCTTGGCCGCATTCTGACGAATGTCCTGCAGCAAGGCATCAACTGAGTTGATTTGAGCCGAAGCCGGGCCAGCCGACAACAGCAGGGCGGAACCGAACACGGCCGCCGTCGCTTTTGAGATAAATTTCATTTTGACGCTCATGTTAATAATTCCTCTATTCTAATTGCCAGCAAGGACAGGTGCGAAGACCAATCCTGGCGCAGCCTCGCCTTTGGCAATACGAATTGCCTGACGGAGTTGAATGGCATCTGCGCCTGAAAGAACATCCCAGCTCTTATTGCCCAGATTATAAATTGCGATTTCGCTTTCGTCTTTGGACACATAGACAAGTGATGTCCGGCCAAAGCGAATGAAGTTGACGACGTTACCTGCACGTGTCGGATGCGCTCCCTCATATGAGTCGATACCCATGCCGTAAGTCACTTCGATCTTGTAAGCATTTAGTACGCGGCGATATTGCTCGGCTGGAGAAATGTTCGGATCTGCCAAAACAGACTTCACATTATTTATCCGCGCGAGACGCTCATTAATATTGAACGGCAAGTCAGCCCGGATGCTATCCTCAAGGGCAATTGCCATTTTCAACATCATGGGGCTCATGCCCTGCTTGATTTGCTCAACCGTGCCTAATTGACGCCGAAGAGACGCAATCTCGCTGACTTGTGAAGCGCGGAAGATGTCCTGCTGCGCCACGAATAATTCGATATTATCCTTTTGCTGCAAGACCGCCCGGTATTCGCGAACCGCATTATCCGCCTGGTCGTCCAGCTGCTCGACTTGAAGCTGGGACGCAGCCGCGGAGGCCGTTGAATTCTTAGCCACACTGAGTGCGGTATCAAGCTGAGCCTGAGCCGGGGCGGCGAGCAGTCCAACTGCAACACCGGCCAGCATAAGGCGCTTGGCGATTGAAGATTTTAACATGGTTTCCTTCCAGGCTTCTTTTGTTTCGACGTATTGTGCAAAACGGGCCCCTCGACTGCTTCGCACCCTACGTAGGGGTTTTGTAAGGACGCTACTGCGCCGCTTGCACTTTGATTGGCGCTGTAACGACGCCGGGGGCGCTCTCACCACGCGCAATGCGCACGGATTTACGAGCATTAAGAATATCGCCGGAGCTCATGGGCTCCCAGCCATTTGCGTCTTTACTCCAACGCAAACCTTCTCGGCTATCCAGATCGAGATAGATAAAAGACAAACGGCCAAAATGGACGTAGTTCCCGTCTTTGATTGAATCGGCAATGTCATCAATCGTCAGACCCGCCTCAAGCTGCTTCTGCTGATCTTTCGACAGATTACAAACAGCCGAGTTTACATCTGCCTGACAAGCCGCAAGACGGCGACCCGGAGATGTTGGGTGATTACCCGTATAAGCCGAAATCGTGTAGCCATAATTCGCCTCAACATCGTAAAGCGTGATGGCGCGGCGATATAGCTCTGCTGGGCCGGCCGTGTCGTCCGCCAAAGTTGACCGCATGCGATCAAGGCGGGCAAATCGCTCTTCCCGGCGGAACGGCAAATCGGACTCCATAACTTTTTCAATTTCCGCCACCATCTCGGTAACAATGCCACGCACAGATTCTTTAGTCGCAGGCACAGTTTTGATTTGCGCGCGAAGACTATCCATTGTCGCTTTTTGCTGCGCCGCCATGAGCTCACGTTGCGCTGTGGCAAGACGTACATTTTCAATTTGGTTCAGGACGCCAACAAATTTTTGGGTAGCCGCATCATCTTGCGCCTGCGCAAATGTTGATACTCCAAGCGGGGTCGCGGCCAATAGGCCAACGAAAAGCGCAATACGGGCGGGTTTTATCTTCACCACTCACGTCCTCCAAAACATCGCACACTTTGATGGTGCGTCATATCACCCGCTTAAGCGAGCTCTTTCCTTTATCAAACATTACAGAGAATGGAGTGCAAGCTAATTTCCTGCAAATATTCAGCTGGACTGTTTTTTCTTTTGTTATACAATAACATATATATGTTGTTTTGTCCACAGCTTTGGTAAAATTCTTCAAAACTGCTGGTTATTGACGTCAACTCGGAATTAAAGTCGCGTGTCAAACAAGTCTTTGAAGGATGGTTGGGGCGGCTGGATTCGAACCAACGATCACGGGATCAAAACCCGATGCCTTACCGCTTGGCTACGCCCCAATGTGACCTGTTAAGTCTGACGTGAGCGGCCTCATAATAGGCCCGCCCTCTCAACGCAACGGGTTTAAAACAAAAATGTCAGCCTCGGGCATCTCCTCACCCCGCAAATTGCAAAGCCACTTCGTGTCGCAAACTGTGAAATCCATCAAACAGCCCTTGCGAGTGAAGTTTTATCGTTTAACAACAAATAAGCTAGCCTTTGCCTCGCCACTATATAATGTCGGCCCTCGTTTTAACATTTAGAGATTGGATTGATTCGCATGCGTCAGTTTTTCATCACCATGGTCGGAACGATTGCCGGCATATTCGGATTTTTCATTTTGCTCTTTATCATCTTCACGTTCTTTGGGCTCCTAGGCGCGCTGTCATCCATCGGGGAAAAAACGCCAGACAAGGTTTTGACCCTAGATCTTCGCACGCCCATGATTGACCATTCCATCGGGGAAAGCCTTTTCGGGGAGAGTCCCAAATCCGTGGTCGATACGGTCTATGCGCTGGACCGCGCGAAAGAGGACAAATCGGTGAAAGGCGTTTTCATCCGCGCCGAGAATTTCGGCATGGCCCCCGCAAGCGCGGAGGAACTCCGAATCGCTTTGTTGGATTTCAAGACCTCTGGAAAATTTGTCATCGCCCATGCTCAGGGATTTGAGAGCACGTCTTTAATGTCATACCAAGCGGTGAGCGCCGCAGATGAGATCTGGATGCAGGACACGACAGGCTTTGCAGTCTCTGGCATGCGGTCCGAAACAGAGTTTTTCGGCGGCGTCATGGAGAAACTCGACGCGAAGCCTGAAATTTTCCAATTTCACGAATATAAGAACGCCGTGAATAGCTACACACAAAAAGATTTCACAGAGGCCCATAGGGAGGCCACTACCAGCTACCTCACCTCTATTTACGACAATGCGGTCGCACAAATCGCTGAAGACCGCGGCATGACCGTACTGGGCGTGTCCCAAGTGCTAAAAGGCGCTCCGCACAGCGCTGAGACGGCCTTGGAGGCGGGCATGGTCGACAAATTAGGGCAACTCGAAGAGGCGAAAGACTATGTTCGCAAAAAGGTAGGAGATGATAAAATCGCCTTCACCTCGATTTCCACTTATGGCCCTGGTACAACGAGCGGAAAACAGTCAATTGCTTTCATCGGCGGCCAAGGCGCGGTGATGCCCGGAAAGTCGTCAGGCCAATCCTTATTCAATCAGAACATAACCATGGGCGGCGACACGGTGTCCGCAGGCTTTGATGCAGCCATCAAAGATAAAAACGTAAAAGCTATTGTCTTTCGCGTTTCCTCTCCCGGCGGCAGCCCTGCTGCGTCAGATCAAATCCTTGCCGCAGCCGACCGCGCAAAAGAAGCTGGGAAACCCGTTGTCATCTCTATGGGGCAATATGCAGCCTCTGGCGGATATTACGTCTCCGCCCATGCAGATCATATTGTCGCCCTACCCCAAACCATAACTGGCTCCATCGGTGTTTTTGGCGGTAAGGTTGCCTTGGAGGGCACATTTGCCAAAGTCGGCTATAATATTGAGGGCATCACAATCGGCGGGGAATTTGCCGGCGCCTATTCCGTGGACACGCCTTTCTCTCCCGCTCAAGCCGAAGCTTACCGCGGACAATTGCAGGATATATATGATGATTTCACAACACGCGTCGCTAATGGCCGCGACCTGCCTTTAGAGCGCGTGAAGGAAATCGCCAAGGGCCGTGTCTGGACAGGCGCTCAGGCCAAAGACATTGGACTGGTTGATGAGCTTGGCGGCATTATGACCGCGATTAATGCAGCGAAAAAGCTGGCAGAGATTGACGAAGACGAAGATGTTCGGATTAAAATCTTCCCGCGTCAGAAAAGCTTTGAGGACCAACTCAATGAACTCTTCACTGGATCGGCCCAAATCGCGCAAGACGTCCAAACCTTGCAAGAGATTGTTGCATTACCTGAGGTCCAAGCCGCTCTCCGCGCACGGGACGGCGCAAAATTTGGACAGGAGTTGAAAGCCGATATTCCAGAAATACGGTAAGGTTTCACTTTTTCAAGGCGGAAGGCAGGCAGAAAGAATGAGTGGCCATTTGGCCGCTTTTTCTACGGCTGGGGAAGGCCCAAAGTTTGATCAAAACTAGAGGGGTATGAATAAATTAAGGGACAACGGCCCCATATAATTAGAAGGCCTATATGTTATTTTTGTTTGTCTTCTTCTGGCACTAAGTCCTCGATAATCACATAGCCTTTTCGATCTTTTATGATATCGCGTCTGCGCAAATATTCTTTCTTCTCTCTGACTTCGCCCAGCATCCTGCTTATCTCAAAAGACACATTCCCATTGCCATTCGTGGGTGCACCCGATGAGCCAAGACGTTGCCCGCCTGAGAGGTCGGCAATCATATTGTCATATCTATCAATCTTAAAGGGATAGGCCTTACCCAGCTCCTCCCTCACCTTTTCACCCGCGTGAATCAATAGGTGTGACTGAAGATCAGATTCCCAGTTGCGGAAATAATAGGGTGCTGCCTCTTGATAGATTGCGGAGACATTTTTGGTAGCGCTACCCAGGTTAAACCCTCTGAGCGAGTTAACGAAATCATCCGCATTTCTGTTTAGATATTCGCGAACATTTTCTCCCGTATAGGCATATTTGGAGAGAGACGGACTTCCAATCTCACCTTGGAAAAATCCATATATAACATTTGGATTATCCCAATTTCTAAAGACAATCTTCCTGCGAATATCTTGAAGTGAAAGACTCTCACCTAATACCTCTAGGAACGGCGCTTCGTCCAAGGGCAGTTTTACACCCCCAATTTTTATCTTAATATTATCCGGTCGGGAGACGGGGTAATTTTCAGCAATCTTCTCTAATACGGCAACATTATGTAAGTTAATCCAAAATGCCAGTTGCTCATCTTTCGGAAATTTCGTGATGTTGTATTTGGTCGCGATATCTTGGAGGTCCAACCGATAATCCGTCAGCCCTTGGCGATAATCATCTGTGATATATTCGAAGGTAAAGCGCGCCCCTTCTAAGCGATAGGCGGTCTTGTGGCCTTTAACGAAACGGGTGCCAATCCCCGACGCAGGTCGGCGGGCCCGCAGCCGCGTGGAGGGACCGAAATCCAAAACGACTTGCGACAGCGCCTCATCCCAAATCGAATAATCAATTTTGGAATTATTGACGGGATTAGGCCGAAAGACATTTACCTGATGGCTCGAGGGTGCGGGCGCCGTTTGCGCAACATTGGCAAAAGCTGGCGAGGCGAGCGGGAGAGTTTGAGCCACCACAGAAAGCCCAATGACGCCTGAAAAAACACCCAAACGGGTCGTAAGGAGACACGCCGTTTTATAGAATGTTTTCATAAAAGCGCCTATCTGTATAATCTATTCAAGCGGCTCACTAAAAATAATAACGGCAAGTTGCTTCAAACTCGCCGAAATTCAGTCTTTCTGATGATAGCTAAACTAGGGAGCCTATTACAGGCCGCCCGGTCCACAATCATTTTGCAGGTAATCCAAAATCGCTGAGTAATATTTCAAATTATGCTCATAACGATGGGTGTATAAGAAATGGTCTGCCCCCTTGATAGGAAGGAACTTCATCTGATCGGCTTTACCCGCCTTCTTCAGCGCTTTCTTATATTTTTCATAATGCTTGAAGAGTACACGGCGATCCCACTCCCCGTGGATGAGGAGCATAGGCACGTTCACTTTTTCGACTTCATCCATCGGGTTAATGCCGACTTTGCCTCCGCGCTGGGCAGAGAATTCATCAAAATATTTAATCGTCGTATTTTTCCGTCCGTTATAAGACATGAGCGGATCGGCCACGAAAGCCCCAGGAATTGTACACTGATAGATTTGATCTTCGCGCGACGCCGCCACAAGGGCCGCATATCCGCCGTAAGACCACCCAAACATCGCCACTCGATCAGGGTCAACAAGACCTTTTGAGATTAAATATTTGGCGCCATCATCCTTGTCATCATTCATCGCGAGGCCATGCTGATGCCATGTGCTGATAAAATGCTTCCACCCATGGCCTTCTGACCCGCGATATTGCGGCTGAATAACCATATAGCCATTATTGGCAAGCATTTGGCTCCACTCATCATAGACAATGGTTTCCTGCACATAAGGACCACCATGCGGCAGAACGACGAGCGGGTGCGGCCCAGGGCCTTTTGGCTTGGTGACATAGGCTGGAATCATAAGCCCATCGCGCGCCGGATATTTGATGTATTCGACGTTCGAATAATCTTGCGGCTTCAACAGAGGGTTTGACGACCCAATTTTTTGCATTTTGCCCCGGTTGATTAAGTAATGCGTGCCAGAGTCGCTCGGGCCTTGGTTGAAGACCGTCATGACATTGCCGTCACGAGACCGGCTTGTGATATTTAGCTGGAAAGCATTTTTAATATTCGGGCGAATAGAGTCGTAGAGGGCCTTTTCTTTTTGATCAAAATAATGACGTTCAAATTTCGCGCCTGCATAGACAACACCTTTAACCTCATCATCACCGGCCCAGAAGTTACCGCCAAATGTCCCGAGCAAATCTGCCTCTGGATTACCGTAAATTTTCCGGCCAAATGATTTTGAATTGGTATCATATTCCCAAAGCGCAATTTTATCTTCGCCTTTGGCACGCGCCAAAACTTGAATGAAACCTGGCTTACCTTCCACATCATCGACATATGAAAAGTCGGTTCGGTCAAAATCCTCGGCGGATTGTCGGATAATCTCTTTCCAATCTGTATCAGTCGGAGAGCGATAATATGTAATCAGTTCATCCGCCGCGAGATCGGCGCCACCACTTACTCTGGGCTTCGCATCATTATCAAAGGCCGCTTGAGGTTGCTTACCCCCGCCGCGATACACGAGCTTCCGTGCTTCTGTGTCGATGTTATATACGTAATAAGATCTGGGCCGGAAATTTGAAAAGGGGTCGTCAGATGCGGCCGCAGTTGGTCCGTTGGACTCCGCAATCAATATTTCTCGAGGCCGTGTCGGCAATACATTCGCGAGTTGGAAAATTCCCCGCCCTGTCGGCGTGGCGAATGTACTAAATTTTTTCGTTTTGATGTTGTAGGAGTAATTCTGATACCGCCTGACATCTCTCTCTGGTCCTTTAACAGACCGATTGACGACCTGCATTGCTGAACCAAAGAAAACGTCGTCACTAACCCATGTGGGGGCGCCTTGGAATTCCATAGGGTCCGCGTTTAAGCGAACAGGGGCTTCGGCTAAATTATTAACCTTAAAGATCTCAATGACGGGATCCCCATCTTTTGAGCCGATACGCTGAACCACCATGTGCTTGCCGTCCGGAGACACGCTCACGCCATTCACAGCAGATCTAACTGCCCAGTAATCCAAGGGGACGGGTGTGCCAGCTTTATATCCGTTAGCAGCGGTTGATTTTGCAGAGACGGTCGTCGCCAAACCCAAGGTCAGAGCCACAGATAATAACAAGCCAGCAATTTTCATGAATTCACCCGAATATGTCGTTTTCACTCTTATAAAGAACACATTCTGGCGAAACGCCAGAATGTAATTGTAAATTTTTCGTTACTTAAGACCAGTGACTTAGAACGTTTTTGACGCACGAACGAAATACTCACGCCCTTGAAGATCATATCCGTTACCAATCGGAACATTATTAATCGACAAGACTTCACGCGGGCTCACGAGCGGTGGAGCTTTGTCGAAGACATTGTTCACACCAATACGGATGCCCCAGTCATCACCAGTATAGGCAGCTGACAAGTTATGCACAAAGTAATCAGGTGCTGTCGACACAGTTCGGCAATTCTCATCACCAAAGTCTGGCCCCAAACAGGTCACGACAGATCCGGCCCCGTTAAATGTATTCACAGTATCGAAAGCGTTAGTGAAGCCATCAACAGCCAATAGACGGTTGTTCGCATCTGGATCAATTGGGCGATCATCTTCTTCAGGCGCAGCAACGCCGGAGATAAAACGTGTCGTCCAAGCTGCAGACCAACGGTCTTGGTTAAACCCAAGTGTTGCGGATCCTGTCCACTCTGGGACACCAAACTCACCCACCAATTCGTCGAATTCGACGTCACCGTCGGAATTCGCGACGAGTTCATTTGTACGTGAAAGGTACTGCGAAATTTGTGTTCGGCCGAACACATCCCAGCTTTTACCCAAGAGCGCGATGTCGCTCTTATCAAAGCGGAAGTTGTAGTCGATGAACTCGGCTGTTTCATTGTTCAAGTTCAAGAATGGCGTTGCGACCAAACCGACGTCACCGTCCGCGCCGCGATCAAAGAGTCCACAGAAGCGAGACTGAAGACCAGACGACCCAGTGTAACATGAGTTAGCAACAAATTGCGACCCCGTTCCAAAGATAGAATCCTCAATATCCAGGTTGAAATAAGTAACCCCGAAGGTCGCATCAAAACTATCAAAGAAAGGCTGCTCAAAAGATCCACCTACGGTCAAACTCGTAGAGGTCTCAGGATCAAGGTCCTCAAAGCCGGGCACACCGCCATTCGCGACACCACCAGATTGAACCTCTACAGAGTAAACCGCATTATTTGCGCGGAACACCTCTGGGTCGACACCGTCAAGACGACAGTTATCAAGTGTTCTGTCGTTTCTAGGATCGGCACTGCGGTCATAAACTGGCGTACCGCCATTAATACCGCCACCGATGAACGCTGCATCGGGCACCGCACAAATATCGAAGAACTGGTTATTGAATGCAGTTTGCGCACGCAAGAATAGCTCTCTTGTATTCGGAGCACGGAATGACGTCCCGTATGTCGCCCGAAGTAATAGGCTATCAATCGGACGCCACCCGGCCTTGGCCGAATAGGTAAAGTTCGTACCATAGAACTCATTGTCCGTGACGCGGCCAGCAAGATCGATGTTGAGTTCCCGCAGCCCAGTTTTACCTGTACCGAGAGGCAAGCTAAGTTCACCAAATAGCTCCCGGTTAGTCACATCACCGACAGCGCCGCCATCTGCAAAGAAGCCAAACAAAAGACCATCACTTGCAACATTGTTCGGGTCAGAGTCGATTGTGTCTTCCCGATATTCAGCACCCAAAAGAATAGACGCGCTTCCGCCTGGTAATTCCAAAACATTACCTTGGACAAAACCGCTCAAGACGAGCTGTCCGATCCGCGTATCAAATGTCCGGTCACCAAAGAGAAAGTCGCGCTCAGCCTGTGTCGCAAATTCGCCGCCCGCGGCCGTATTCAGAAGACTTGGGGCAAATAAATTGACTGGTACACATCCCTCGCCAATTTCAGGTGCAAAATTTTCCGCGCCTTCGCAAGGCGCGTCCAAAGTTGCCCCGGTCACTGGGTCGATGCCCAGAGCTAAGTTCAAACGATCTTCACGAACGCCTGTTCGCAGAGACTCACCACGGGAGTAAGAATATTGAGCAGAGACATCGTAAGACCAATCGTTCAATGGCCCTTTATTAAATGTCGGCAAGTCGCCGCCGAAGCCTGCCACTACTCGTGTCTGGTTTAAGGAGACATTTGTGACATTCCGGTCACCACGGATCCCGACAATCGGAAGAACATCAAGACTTACACCTGTCGCACGGTTCAGCCCAAATGTTTGAGGTGTACAAAACGCTTCTGGGATACCAAAGCAATTATTCGTCCCAAACGGGTTGAGGTCAGAATTCAAAAATGTTGCAAAGTTTGCAAGATATGTTGGATCGGCAATCACCGCGTTATAGGCCGCGCCGCAATCATTATTCTCAATGTTACAGGGGTTAAACGGATTATTCCCAGGAACTGTCGGAAACAATTGGGGCTGCTGACTTGTCGCTTCGATATCACGTTCAACGTGCAGAACTTCAAAATATGCTCTGGTATTGGAGTCACCTTCAAAAGTGTACTCACCATTTGCAAAGAGGGAAATTTGCTCTTGCTCATTGGCAATTTGTTGAAACTCGGACTGCTGGCCGTTTGGAGAGAAATTGGAGAACACAACATCGCGCACACCATCGCCATTTCCATCAATCGGAACGCCGAAAAGACCAGACTCTGAAAATCCGAGGCCCGTGTTGTTAATATCTGGCTGGAAGTAGACTGAACCGAAACCACCGTCCAGAGTCGCAAAGCGCTGCGTCAGCCGCGTCGCACGACACGGCCCAGGATTCGACGTCAAGCCCAAGAGCTGATCGAGTTGCGTGTTTGAAACATCATTTGTACGGATTTCGCCGCTTTCGGTGATTTCGCGGAAGGTTTCACATCCAAGACCATTATTATTTAAGAAGTCACGGTCTGTTGCCGCCCACGGATCTTGATAGGTAAATTCAACCGCACCGCCGATAAATCCGCGGTCAGCGTTAATACCGTAACGCGCGCCCAAGAAGTAATCTTGCCCAGCACCCTGCTCTGGTGTGTCGGCAAAGGCATCTAGCTCAAGCCCGTCATAATCATTCTTCAATATAACGTTTACAACACCCGCAACCGCGTCAGACCCATAAACAGCCGAAGCACCATCCAAGAGAAGGTCGATACGGTCAACCATCGTGTTTGGAATCAAGTTTACTGATGGCTGCGTTGGAGACCCTTCCGCTCCTGACGGCCCAATTCGGCGGCCATTAAGGAGGACCAAAGTCCGGTCAGCGCCCAAAGCCCGTAGGTTAATCGTTTCAGAGCCAGGACCATTATCAAGAACAAAGCCTTGGAACGTCGAGTCAATCTGCTGACCAGACGCCGCTGCGTTTGTTTGAAGAATGTCGACAGCAGAGAAGAGGCCTTGCTCAGCTGCATCTTCTGACGTGATCACCTGAATAGGCGCCGTCGATGTAAAAGCATCTCGCTTCAAACGAGAGCCCGTGACGACGATCTGATCACCCTGACCTTCGTCCGCTTCTTCTTCGCTAATCACGTCTACGGCTAAATCTTCGTCAGCGACCTGCGCATGAGCTGGCATTGCGAAACCAGCTGTCGCCAGTCCTGCAATCATTGTCGACTGCAATAGATACTTCTTGATTGTATCGTTCATTTTTGGAACCCCTTCCGAACTATATGTATTGCGAGTAGTCTCGCAGTTGAATCCGTTAAAATAGACTCTACAGCTGGGTTCAAGGTCCCTCATTAATGAATCTTACACTTTTGTTACGATTTCCTGTTATTTTACTGTTTATGTGACATTTTTGTCACCTAAATGTGAGATGCTGTGCGCTTGCCGCTGATTTAAGGGACGGCACATATTTTTCTCAGGCTAAATCGAGGATTCTCAGCGCCACATGTCCGTTTTATCAGATTTCGATTGGTCTTGGCGCGGCATCCGTGTGCGGGAAACGGGGGCGGAAATTGCCTTTAATCTGGCTCTATTGAAAGATATCTGGCGAGGCGGGTGTTATGTTTTTCGTGAAAAACTTAGGCGTCCGGCGCCAGAACTGCCTTTCAATGTAGACTATGCGCCGCGCGCGCCGCGCCCTTGGTATTTGCTTTGGGGCGCGTTGAGACAGGCTGGACTGACACGGACACAAAAGAAACAAGATAATACTGAGCTAACAGTTCACTTCTCAGACTCAACCTATGTCGGCGTAGAAGCCTCTGCCCACGCCGCCCTGAATGGGGCCTGTACGGACATCTCCAAATCCCATGTAGCGAAAACCTTTGAGTCTATTTTCGGATATGCTCTTTCGATCGACCCATCAAAAGCAAAAGAGTCCTTTTTGGAAAAAGGCGAAGAGAACGGTATTCACGACGGGAAAATTCATGACACGCCCGTATCCGCCGAAGCGGGGCGCGTATATCAAAAGCTCATTGATAACCGAACAGATGATGGGACCGTGATAGATTTACGCGCCCCTACAGTCTTTGGTGACATTCCGCTCCTGTTTTTGAAAGAGCGCCCCATCAATAGGCGCTTTGAAAATTTGAACACCCGCGTTCGGCTGGCAGACCCCGCCGATTATCTTAGTCTTGACGAACGCGCTAAGGTCAATGCCTTTTGCGCGGCCATGAGGCTTGATTGGGGCGGGTTGGATATTTTGCGCCATGCAGGGGACGGGCGCATATATATAGTGGATGTAAATAAAACAGATATGGGTCCTCCGCTAGCGCTGCCGATAAAAGATAAGTTATCTGCCGTTAAAACCCTTGGCCATGCGTTAAGAGACGCGCTAATGGAGCGTCTGTAATGGGTATTCCTTTTGTAAGATCATTTGAGTTTGACTATGGCGTGGCTACGCAATTAAGCCCGCTTGTGCAGCGCGTGATTGCCGACAACCCTGGGCCGTTCACCTATACCGGCACAGGTGTTTTCATTATCGGCAAAGAGTCTGTCTGCGTTATTGACCCCGGCCCAACCACACCAGACCATATGGCCGCTATCGACCTCGCCTTAGACGGCCGCACCGTTTCACATGTTTTCGTAACGCACCACCATGTTGATCACAGCCCGCTGGCAAAGCCTCTGGCGGAAAAGCATGGCTGTAAAGTTTACGGCTTTGGCGTTCAGCCCGTACCCCCGCAAGGCGGGGAAATCCGCTTAGAAGCGGGTGATGACCTGTCCTTCAAACCCGATGTTGAAATCCGTTGCGGCCATATCGTCAAAGGCGATGGCTGGACATTGGAAGCCATTCACACGCCGGGACACACCTCAAATCATCTTTGCTATGCGCTCCATGAGGAAAACACCTTATTCTCAGGCGATCATATTATGGGCTGGTCAACCTCTGTTGTCTCACCGCCAGATGGGCACATGGGGGATTACCTCGATAGTTTAAATAAGGTCTTGGCGAAAAAATTTGACGTCATCCGCCCAACTCACGGCCCTGCCATAACGGATGTGCAGACCTTTGTGCAGGCCTATATTGAACACCGCCTTATTCGAGAATCGCAAATACTAGAAGCCCTCGGCTCGGGTCTCGAAAAAATTGGGGATATTGTCGCCTTGCTCTATAAAGATGTCGACAAGCGCTTACATCCAGCAGCTGCCCACTCCGTGCTGTCGCATATGATATATTTGCGTGAGACGAACCGCGTGACGGCGGACGGCATTGATGGCCTTCGCCAGAGCTACCGCCTCGTATAATTCTCTGGCGAAGCGCGCTACTGCGCGAGCCGCTCCAGAAACTCACTGATCCGTGCCGCATTAGCCCCTAAATCAGAGCGCCCGACACGCGACACAGAGCGCACATCAATAATCGTGCCCCCGCCTTCTGAGTCGCGAAGCCGGATCGTCACATCATCCTTGAACCCATACCAAAATGTTGTGTCAGTTGCATCAATACGGCCCGCTTCAAGGTTTTCTTCTTTGATTTTCCACCCCATAGATTTTGCGGTTGCTAGGGCTTCTCCAAACACCACCTCTTTGGATTCGCTCAAAACGAGAGGCCGAATTTTCGGATAGGCTTTGGTTTGCAAAGCCGAGACAAGTTTCTCAGCCTGCGTCCCATCAGCCGCCTTCGCGGGGGCTTTTTTACCGATATACGCTGTCGTATTCGCCTTTGCCGTTTCGCGTTCTTTCGTAATGAAGCTCCCAAAGGCAGGCGGATTTTGTGTGTCCGTTGTGATATCGTGAATTTCGGGCAGGCTCGCGCCTGTCTTCGCTATTTTTGCGACTTTCGCGCCGCCCAAAATAGATATCAAAGCGGCGAAACCTGCCACCACAAGACCTTTTCGAGGCTGCACCGTCCACACCATAATGAATGACGCAATCGCTAAGATAAAACTTAGGCCTAGCAATAGGGGGCCGAGTTTAAAGGTCATCTTTAGGAGTGATAGGTCTAAGCTGAGCAGATTTATCTTATATCCAATGGCCGCCACGATAAATGTGAGAGGCGCGAGAATAGCGACCGTCAGGGTCACCCTGTTCAGCCATTTGCGCAGGGCACGCCGCTTTCGGCCCTTTGGCAGCGTCGTATCATTTGCGGGGATTGGTTCAGCCATAGGGTCTCTTTTCGTCCTTCACTCTAAGGGAAAAGGCGGGACTTCGTCCAATCCCCAGTTTCGCCGCGTTTAAATACTATACGGTCATGGAGGCGAAATGCGCCGTCTTGCCAAAATTCAATTTCGTCAGGGGCAACGCACCAGCCATGCCAATGCGGCGGACGCGGCACGTCTTGCCCCTCATATTTCGCTTCGACGGCTTCAACGGCATCCACCATCGCCTCACGAGAATCCACCGCCTGTGATTGCGCGGAGGCCCAGGCGCCTATTTGAGAGCCGCGCGCACGCTGTGCAAAATAAGCGTCTGAGATTTCCGCCGACACAGGTTTTACTGTCCCGCGCACGCGCACCTGGCGGTGCCAGCTTTTCCAATGGAAACACAGCGCCGCCTGCCCTGTCGCGGTAAGCTGCTGGCCCTTAGCGCTTTGCCCATTTGTGTAAAACACAAAGCCGTCCTCACTCAGGCCCTTCAGCAAAACAATGCGCACATCCGGCAGACCATCACCGCCGACCGTCGCAAGGCTCATCGCATTCGGGTCATTTGGCTCTGTCTTGCCCGCCTTGGACAGCCATTTTTCAAAGAGGGAGATGGGCTCGTCAGCGTCTAACCAGCCCATTTCGCGCGGGCCATTATCAAGATACTCCGAACGCGTTGGAGTCGGGGGGATGGGGGTTTCAGTCATAAAAAACCTGAAAAAAGAAAAAATTAACCATACTTATTTGCGAGCTCTTAACGCCTAGCTGGTTGATTAGAGAAAATTAAGCATGAATTACAATCATGTGTTAATAGGTTGGGGACCCCATGACACGACAACAAGCATTACTGACACTCGGCTTGTCCATGACGGCGCGCGAAGGCGATATCCGCACGGCGTGGCGTAAAAAAGCTAAATTCTTTCATCCCGATGCGCCCTACGGAAATGTCACGGCGTTCCTACAAGCTAAAGACGCCTTCGAAACGCTCATTCCGCCTGCCCCGCAAGCCATTCGCGTCCGCGCCGGCGCACGGATGTTTTAGGGCAAGTGTGACGTTTTCTAACTAGACCCTCTGCAAAGCTATCTTTGCTTTTATTAGATTCAATCTTTATCAATCAAAACGAGGCGTGGTTTTCTGAAGGCGACTATCGCAGTACAACTTTCCCACAAACGCACTGGTCATTAGGTCTTACATGCGGCATTTTTTGAGGACACCCTCATGACAACTATTTTACGACCTGACCATTTCACCGTTCTCACGGATAACCTCGATGGGACTGAGGCATTTTATAAAAAGATACTCGGCTTCACCGTTGGGCCGCGCCCTAACTTTAAATTCCCGGGTGTCTGGTTATATGCCAATGACGCCGCTGTTCTGCATCTTGTGCGAATCGAGGATATGCCTACCCCTCGAAACGGCGTACTCGATCACATGGCCTTTCGCGGCGAGGATATAAACAGCCTCTTAGACAGACTAACGGGGGCGGAATTGGACTATCGCCTTGTCCGAACCCCTGACCCGTGGGTGCAATGGCAAGTCTTTTTTAACGACCCAAATGGCGCAAAAGTCGAAGTCGATTTTGACGGAAATGAAGTTTTGAAGCCGGAGTATCAAATTTAACCTCAGTCCCCGTCGAGACGGATTGATTGCACTCAACCATAGCCAAAGCTGCCCTTGGCCGCTAAAGCGCCCCCATGTCACATAATTCCTTCGGACAGTTATTTCGGTTTACGACGTGGGGCGAGAGCCATGGCCCTGCGATTGGCTGCGTCATTGACGGCTGCCCGCCGCGTATTCCGCTAAGCGAAGCCGACATCCAAACTTATCTCGACCAGCGCAAGCCGGGCACCTCACGCTTCGTCACCCAGCGCAAGGAACCTGATGCGGTGAAAATTCTTTCGGGGGTTTTTGAAGGTCAAACAACAGGCACGCCTATCTCTCTGCTGATTGAGAATACGGACCAGCGCTCGCGCGATTATTCTGAGATTAAAGACCGCTACCGCCCAGGCCATGCGGACCTGACCTATGACGCCAAATATGGCATTCGCGATTATCGCGGCGGCGGACGCAGCAGCGCGCGCGAAACCGCTAACCGCGTCGCAGCTGGCGCGATAGCGCGCAAAGTGCTCGGTCCCAATATCCAAATTCGCGGCTGCGTGGTCTCGATTGGTGATAAAGACATCGTCCCGTCAAATTGGGATTGGCACACGGTCTCTCAAAATCCATTCTGGTGTCCTGACGCCAAAGCCGCCAAAGCGTGGGAAGCCTATCTTGATGCCGTGCGCAAAGACGGCAATTCCGTCGGCGCGGTTATCCATGTCGAAGCCACAGGCGTACCCGCAGGTTGGGGCGCACCCGTTTACGGCAAACTTGATAGCGACCTCGCCATGGGGCTTATGTCTATCAATGCCGCTAAAGGCGTTGAAATCGGCGCAGGCTTTAACGCAGCGCGCTGGAGCGGCGTCCAGAACGCGGATGAAATTCGTATAAAAGATGGCGCGCCAGAATTTCTGTCCAATCATGCTGGCGGCATCCTCGGCGGTATTTCAAATGGCGACACCATCACGGCGCGCCTTGGGATAAAACCAACCTCCTCTATGCTCACCCAAGTCAAGAGCATTGATGCCAAAGGCAATGAAATCGACGTGCGCACAAAAGGCCGTCACGACCCCTGCGTCGGCATTCGCGGCGTGCCTGTCGCCGAAGCCATGATGGCGGTGACATTGGCTGACCATATGCTGAGGCATAGGGGTCAAGTGGGGTAATTACCCTTTGAAATTTTCGAACAGTGCGGTCCCTTACCGTTAAAACTGAACAAGAGCGTAATTTGACAGCGCGCGCGAAGCCTGCCTTTATGAAACCCTAAGGGGAGAAAACAAAATCTCGGAGGAGAGAAAAATGAAACTTTTCAAAATAGCCTGCTTGACCGTCGCATCAGCATCGGTCCTCGCAATTTCTCCCGCGGCTTTTGCTAATACGGGTCATATTACGAAAACATCCGTCGCGAATGGCGCTGCAGCACCAAATATCTTTATAAATAATACGAATGCGGCAAATGGCCATGTTCCGGTACATTTATTGGGGAGTAGCGAGACGGCGACGCATTTTTATAAAAAAGGCGTGAAACATTTCGAGAACGGGAATTTGGAAAAATCAGAAGCCGCTTTTAAAGCTGTTTTAAGAGCACACGGATCCGAAAGTATGGATAAGCTCACCCTGCATTATCTTACACTGATAAACGACAAACAAGGCGATCATTTTGCCAAAGAAAAATATGCGCAAGCCTATTTCGAGCTTACAAAAAAATAGCCTGTTTTCAGACGCACCCGTTTGGGCGCATGGCGCGCTCAACCTCTTTTGATTGAAACCCTGGCCTGCACCGATGTTGCTGGACAGGGTATTTCTGGGCCGTTAGCCCCTTCATATGCTTTATACCCTCCTTTTTGTTGGCCTCGTTTTAACGGGCCTATATCTTTACCTCCATCGCCGCGCCGCCCAGCATGAAGGCGAAGACCTTTCTCGCTTTGATTCCACACCTGCACTTTTCGCCTCCGCCTCACCCTCTGAGGGGATGGACGACCTCAAGACCTATATTGACGAAATGTTTGGCGCCTCGACCGATAAATCGAGTCCCGCAGGCAATGGCTGGGAGCACAAGCGCGACGCCTTTGAAGCGGCAGGTCTGGCGAGAGACTATGACGGCGTTGAGTTTCGCTACGACATTGTAGACGTTAATGGCCGAGAGATGAGCGGTGCCTGGACCCTCCTCCCAAATAGTGATGCCACTCGCCGGCTTCTTTATATGCATGGCGGGGCCTTTACCGTGGGTAGCGATATTAGCCACCGCCCCTTGACGGTCCAGCTGGCGCGCCGAACTGGCATGGCCGTCTTCACGCCCAATTATCGCCTCATGCCGGAACATACGCGCCGTGATATTATTGAAGACGCACGCGCGGCCTATGCCTGGATAATAGAAAATGGCCCCAACGGCCCTGCGCCGCTCTCAAAATTTGCGATAGCAGGAGATAGTGCAGGCGGAAATCTTGCGCTCATGCTTGGAAATTGGGCGAGACATCATAGCGAACGCCAAGCGGATGCCATTGTCGCTTTTTCTCCTACGGTGGATGCGACGCTGGCTAGCCCCTCAATGAAACGCAATTTGGCAACGGATGATATGTTGCGCCCCTTACTGGCCCCAATATTGAAGATACCCCGTCTTATATTATTGCCCGAAATGGCAAAAAGATACGGCATGAGCCCCGCTGACCCGGAACAATCTCCGATATTTGACAATCTCTCAAACCTGCCGCCAACGCTCATCCAAGCCAGTGCCAGCGAAATGTTACATGATGAGAGCGTAAGATTCGCAGCCAAAGCCCAAGCCGCCGGATCGCCCGTTTCCTTTCAAAGTTGGGGCGGCGGCCTGCCCCATGTGTGGCAAATATTTGACACTTATCTCCCCGAAGCCGACGCGGCTTTGGACGAAATAGAAAAATTTCTAGCCAATTATACGTGACATTTCAGAGAGTTAAACGAGTCTGAATTGAAAATGAATTCCGATATCAGCACGAGTTCAAACGCGTCTGCCTAAACAGGTTTCATCGGCGAGGGCATCTTCCCTCATCGTTAGCCTCGAACAGGAGTTCGCCATGAAAAAACTAAACTTAAAAACGGCACTCACTGCAGTCACTCTGGCTGCGGCTACATTTGCCGCCCCTCTCTCAGCTCACGCTAATGATTATCAACGCGCTTGTAATGACACGACCAATGGCGTCGCAGGCGGCTTGATCGGGGGATCCGTCGGAGCCGCGTTAGGCGAGCAAATAGCCGGTCGGCGTGACCGCACAGAAGGCGCCGTGATAGGCGCTATCCTTGGCGGTATCGCCGGTGCAGCCATTGGTGACGGTGCCAACGATTGCGAGAAAGATTTCAATCGGAATACCCGAAGATCGATTGCCACCACTAGGTCATACCCCGCGCAGACGCGGTCTTACCCCGCTCAACGCGTTGTCACAAACACCGCCTATCGTAATGATGGTTTCCGGAATTCACGCTACAACCGCGGCGTATCACGTGTAGACTATGGATATGACACGCGGAGACTTCGGAATGACCGTCTATATAGAATCGATTGCGAAATTGACGAGTTGCGCCGCGAACGGAAATATCTCAAGGCCAAGATTAACCGGTCTCACCGTTTCCGTCCAAGATTAGAACGTCGCTTAGACGATATTTCCTATAGCTTGGAGCAATTAAAACGGGAACGTAAGCGGGTCGCAAAGCGCAAGTCTCACCGCCGCGCCTATTAAAGGACGCGCCCTTAACCAAAATATGACCCGCTAAATGCGGCGGGTCTCTCTTTCTCCCCGGATGTGGTGCTTATCGATCCTCCGCTTAAACCCGCCTCAGCCTTTTCACAGCTTGGGGCGGGTTTTTACTTTTGCCTGACAAATAAGCCTAATGAATACGTCTGAGCCAAAATTTTACTGCCTGACCCCGTTGAGTTTTCTGCGAATGCTTCGGTTGTGAGTCGTGTGCTGGCTAAACAAACTCTCCTATGACGCGAAGCGCTTTCACACCCCATTCAGGCCATGTTACGCAAATAATTCATCTCGGCACGAGATTTGCAAGATAGCGAACCA
>CALLBD010000038.1 GCA_938001915.1 uncultured Caulobacterales bacterium
CCGCAGCGGAACGGTGTGGCGCGAACCTGTTTCGCATTATCAATGCCCTGACAGGTTCGCGGCGGAGCTAGCGCTTTTCCGGACGCTACCCATTCCCTTTTGCCCCTCTGCGGCCCTGTCCAAAACAGGAGATTATATCGCCCGCAAATCGGCGCATACGCCTTTGATTGTACTAAGGGGCCGAGACGGAAAAGCCCGCGCGTTTAAAAATGCCTGCCGGCACCGCGGCGCGGAGCTCGCCTCTGGCGCAGGCTGTGCGGGGGCGTTTGTTTGCCCCTATCACGGCTGGTCTTATGATTTAGACGGCGCGCTGATTGGCATTCCCCATGAAGACGGATTTCCTGATTTCGATAAGGCTGAAAATAATTTGATTGAAGTCACGGCGATTGAGGCTGGCGGGATTATCTATGTCATTCAACAAGACCCGAAAGACAATCACGCTGAAGCGGTGAAGCTCTTGGACGGCCTCCCGCAGGTTCTAAAAGCGGACCAAACTCTATTTGCTGAAAGCACAGGCGTCGTTGACGCAAATTGGAAACTTCATCTTGAAAGTTTTCTAGAGGGCTATCACATCAAGCCCGCCCATAAGACGACCTTTTTTCCTTTCGGATATGACAACCTCAATGTCATAGAATCCTCTGGTCCCCATTCGCGCGTGACATTCCCTTTCAAACGTATTGAAGCCCTCAGAGATGTTGTGCCAAGCGATTATGAGGTTGCGGATAAGCTGACCTATGTCACGCATCTCTTTCCTATCGTTCTTATCGCGGAATTATCACATCATGTTACCCTGGGAATTTTGGAGCCTCTGTCCGTCAATCAAACGAAAATGACGAGCTATCATCTCACGCGATCGCATGATGCGGCAGATAAAGACGCGGCTATTGCGGCGGCTAAGAAAGATCTCGCCTTTGTAAATGAAACGGGTCAGAAAGAAGATATCGCGCTGGTAACAGGTATTCAGAAAGGCCTGCAGTCTGGCGCTAATGAGGTATTCACCTTTGGCGAATTTGAAGGCGCGATTATCCATTTCCATAGCGAGATGGCGCGCAGGCTCCCGCCCTCATAATTCAATCCAATCATCGGCACGCCGCCCCACAGCGCTAATGGCTTGCCTTTCGCGCTCATTCGCCTATCTGCCCGCCCATGTTAGCGATTTCTGATCTTGATTATGCCGTGCAAGGCCGGCCTCTATTCCGCAAAGCGTCTGCCTTTATTGCGGCAGGTTGGAAAGTCGGTCTTATTGGCCGCAATGGGACGGGGAAATCTACCCTGCTGCGCCTCATACGGGAAGAGATTGAAGAGGCCGCCAATGATGCCTCTATCCGCCTCAACAAAGGCGCGCGCCTCGGCTGGGTTGCGCAGGAAGTTGACGCGACGGATGACTCCATCATGGATGTGGTCCTCGCCGCCGATACGGAACGCGCCCGCCTGATGAAAGCCTCCGAGACGGAAACTGACCCCGATAGGCTCGGCGAGATATATGAGCGTCTGACGGATATGGATGCGTGGAACGCAGATACGCGCGCCTCGATCGTGCTCTCAGGCTTAGGGTTTAAGCCCGATGATTTCTACCGCGCCACAAAAGAATTTTCAGGCGGTTGGCGGATGCGCGCCGCCATTGCGGGTGTGCTCGTCAGTGAACCTGATGTGCTGCTGCTCGATGAGCCGACGAACTATCTCGACCTCGAAGGCGCGGCGTGGCTCGAAACCTATATTCGCAAATATCCCTATACGGTGATTATGGTCAGCCATGACCGCGAAATGCTCAACCGTTCGGTCACCCATACGCTGGCGCTGGAACATCAAGAGCTGATGATCACGCCAGGCGGTTATGATGAGTGGATGAAACTGCGCGCGGCCAAGACCGCGCAGCTTACGGCGCAAAAGGCCAAGCAAGATAAAGAACGCGAACATCTCCAAGCTTTCGTCGACCGCTTTAAAGCCAAAGCCTCCAAAGCGCGCCAAGCGCAATCTCGCGTGAAAATGCTGGAGAAGATGCAAGACATTGCCATTCCCATTGCGGAGCGGACGACGCCGTTCAAATTCCCTGAACCCAAAGGCAAGCTCGCCCCGCCCATGCTCGAAATTGAAAATGCTGATTTGGGCTATGGCGAAGACGCAAAAATCCTCAGCAATGTTTCGCTACGTCTCGACCCCGATGACCGCGTGGCGATTGTGGGTGCAAATGGGCAGGGCAAGACAACCCTCGTGAAATCTATTGCACAACGTTTGCCGCTCATGGCGGGCAGCCGCAAAGCTTCTTCGACGCTTAAGATTGGCTATTTCTCGCAAGACCAATTGGATGAACTGACCGAAGGCGAAACGGTCCTCAACCATGTCACGCAGGCCCTGCCCAAAGGCACAGCCGAAAGCCGTGCGCGCGGCGTGGCGGCGCAAATGGGTTTCTCCCATGAAAAGGTTGAAACCAATGTCGAGAAACTCTCTGGCGGAGAGAAAGTGCGCCTCCTCTTGGGGCTCATGTCTATCGAAAAACCTCATGTGCTTATCCTTGATGAGCCAACCTCCCATTTGGATATTGATAGCCGCGAAGCCCTAATCTACGCGCTCAATGATTTCCCCGGCGCAGTTCTGCTCATTACCCATGATGTCTATCTCGCCGAAGCCACAGCCGACCAGTTATGGTTGGTGAATAATGGCAAAGCTAAACGCTATGACGGCGATTTGCGGGATTATAAGAAATTAGTGATGCAGGCGGATCGGGCTTAGGTCAGGCTACAAGTCGAACTCGCTCCCCAAATGGGACACGTACGTGAAACAGTTATGTGTCTCAATCTATGGATTGGTTTTTGCCATACTCAATATTTCTGACCTCGTTATGGCCTCAGCTTCTGCAGAGTAGCTGTCGGGACTAAATGTTTCGCCATCCAAGGAACAATATGTCGGATATCTACTTGTCAAAAAATTATTAGGTAAATTTTCGCGAAGATAATCTGGTAGATTTGGGTATTCTTTCTCCGGAGAAATATAATGTTTCGTGTATGTAGAAGATAGAAAGAAGACACATATTTGTCCTGTATGTAACGTTCTATGATGGGGGTTTAATGAGTTTACAACTGAAATATTATCAATCCTCGATATTGCAGATAGAGTGTTAGATATTTCTAAATTGAAAAAAGCAGGCCCTGCATAGGTCATCGGACTATTCGGTATTGCATCGCCGACACGTGCAATAACCGCAATTTCTGCTATCTTAAGATAATCTTCAAAATGCGCTTTGTACCTAGCATGTCGACCCAATAATTCCGTAACGTCGGCACCATCACCTGCGATTTTCAAAAGTCTATCTTTGTTTATACCATGCTCAGCGAGATCCTGTGCCAAAATCTGATATAGCTTGTCTTCGGACTTAAGGCGTTGTTTATGTGTGCCTCCCCAAAGCGTATTAATATCATATAATTTTAGGGTTTCGAGGTATGTTTTTAAATTAGAAATCGACTTTTCGTGTTCAAGAACTTCCGCATTTGAAAACTGAGCATCAAAATTATTTGTTGTTTGTGGGCTGCCTGTTTGCGCATTCGCTTCAAGCGTGAGCGTTACTGCAACCGCGGCCTGCAGGAAGACTTTAAGACGTTTGTTAGGTGAATTCAGTCTCATCAATTACGCATGAAGAGAATGTCCTGAACCTAAGCTGAGCGTCCTAAACAAGAACTCTACCTTTACACTTAAAAGTATGACTTATTTCTTCGAAAGGGGCGTATACCGCGCCTTTTCATCCCGCTTTACATAACGTTTCCAAACCCCGTTAAAGGGATGCACGACATCCGTCTTCCCGCCTGCATCCTCGAGCTCCCGCCGCTCATTATGCCAGCCGAAGATACCGTTCTCCAAATTTGACACGGAAGCTGCGCCCATGTCCATGAGGGCCGCTTGTTCCCTCTCCGCGAAGGCGGAGGACCTGCGCCCTACGGAGCAATAGACGATAATCTCTTTGCCTCTCACATCGCCCATCTGGATGAGCGCTGTTTCGGCGCTGGCGTTTGGATTGACCCAGACTGCGCCCGGGATGCGGCTGACGGCATATTCTTCGGGCTCTCTTATATCGAGCAGGAGGACGTTTGTTTTGTCGCGTTTGAGATAGTCTTCGGGGGAGAGTTGCGCCACGTTTTTATAATCCGTGACGATATCGGCATGGATAGCGGCTAGGCCTTCATTACCCGCCTTACAGCCAACCAGGGTGCTAGAAATTACGGCAATAAAAAAGGCTAGGTTTCGCATCCGCAAAACCTAGCCTCAATTTTTTAATTCGCAAAGTGTTTTGCGAATAACTTAATTCGGTTATCCGTCCAACTCGATAGAGGTTGGGTAGGGAATGGTGATGTCGTTCTTATCGAAAGCTTCTTTGATAGACTTCTTAAGGTCGAACATAACGTCCCAATAATGCTCTGGCTTACACCATACGCGGCTTTGGATGTCGACGGAACTTTCATTCAGCGTGACAACTTTCGCCCATGGGCCGTGCGGCTCAGACAACACATTTGGATGGGCGGCAGCGACTTCGTTGATAACGCGAATAGCTTTATCAATATCGTCATCATAATGGATGCCGTAATCAACATCGACGCGGCGTAGGCCAAGGGATGTGAAGTTCTTGATTGTTGAACCCCACGCTTCGCCATTCGCGATGATTGTCTTTACATTATCGACGGTTGCTAGGTTTGTTGTGAAGATGTTGATATCGTCCACAACGCCTTCATTTCCTGCAACTTCGACGTAATCGCCGAGCTTATACGGGCGGAAAAGCATGAGCATGACGCCAGCCGCGACGTTACCGAGTGTGCCTTGTAGGGCCAGACCAATGGCCAATGTTGCGGCACCGAGAACGGCGACAAGTGATGTGGCTTCAACGCCGAATTGTCCAATGGCCGCGATGATGACCATAATTTTTATCACATAGCCAACAATAGATGACAAGAAATTGCCAAGCGTTTCGTCAACATTTGGACTCTTCATTATGGCTTTTTTGGCGAAGGCAGATAGTTTCTTGGCTATCCAAAAACCAATAATTAGGATGAGCAAGAAACCGATGAACTTAATGGCGTAGCCGGGTCCGTTCGTCACAAGCCAATTCATCGCTGACGTTGCGAAGCCGCCGGCTTCTCCCACTGTTCCAGCGGCATCTGCCGCCGCGTTTGTGACTGCGTCTTGTGCTGCCATGATCTATTCCTCCAGAGTTTAAGTAATTTTGGCGAAAGCGGTTTAATTTATGCTTTTTTCTGTTTCAAAGCTTTGAGCTTAGCTATTCTATTGCGGCCTTTAGACTCTTTGACATGTTGTTTGATTTTGATTTCGCGCGGATAAGGAATGCCAATTCCCGCGGCATCTAAGGCTTGTTTCACAGGCTGTGAAATTTCTGTTGAGAGTGCTTTATAGTCACCTGCATCACACCACGCGCGAAGCTGTATATCCACTGAGCTATCACCGAGATTGACGACCTTCGCCCAAGGGGCTGGGTCTGCATGTACGCGGGGGTTAGCTGCCGCTGCCTCCGTGATAGCTTTAATGGCCGTATCGATGTCGCTGTCATAGCTAATACCGAAATTCTTATCGAGACGGCGCGCACCCAAAGCTGTGCGGTTTTTAATTGTCCCGCCCCAGATACCGCCATTTGCGACGATGACTTCAACATTATCTTTGGTCTTGAATCGTGTGGCGGTTAATTCGATGCTCGTCACGACGCCGGCTACGCCGCCAGCTTCAATTTCATCCCCGATTTTGAAGGGGCGAAAAATCATCAGCATGACGCCCGCAGCGACATTGCCAAGGGCGCCTTGCAAGACAAATCCAAGCGCCGCACCCGAGGCAATAATTAGGCCGAGAATAGGGGACGTATCGACGCCAAGAATAGCGAGCGCCGCCATCAGCACGATGACGATGAGTAAATAACGAACTAGGTTCGCAAAAAAACGAGAGAGCGAAGCGTCGGAATTGGGAGCTTTGTTAAATCCTCTCTCGGCGCGCGATGCGATGGCGCGTGCGATGCGAAATCCGATGAAGATAACGACCAAAGCCAGAACCGCAGGCACAACGTAAGGCGTAGCCATAGAAATGGCGTTTTCGATTGTCATATCAATGATCCCTCCAGGACAGACCTTCCTTTACGAAAGACTCTTCGAATAGGTAGCGAACCACAGAAATAGGTCAAAGATTCTCTTCATAATCTATATCTTTTTTAATGATTGTTCACCTTGGCTTAGGCGCTTGCGGCTTGCGCTTTTAGACGGTGCATCTCGTCGCGCAGACGGGCGGCCTCTTCAAATTCAAGATTTTCAGCCGCCTCAAACATACGTTTCTCTAGGTTTGCCATGGCCGCCTGCATATTGCCGCCCATATAGGGCTCTGCATCCTCTGCCATTTCCAGGGCGCGGGATTTTCCGCGCGCGCCTTTCTTGCGGCCCGATGGGGTATAGCTATTGGCTTCGTCTTTGATTTTCTGAGAGGCCTCGCTGTCACCAACAATGTCCGCGACGCCGCGCATGACAGTTTGCGGCGTAATACCATGCTCGAGGTTATGTGCCATTTGCCGTTTCCGGCGCCGCTCAGTTTCATCCATGGCGCGTTTCATTGAGCCTGTGACTTTATCCGCATAAAGCACGACTTTGGCGTCCGCATTTCGCGCCGCGCGGCCGATGGTTTGCACAAGCGATGTTTCGGAGCGTAGGAAGCCTTCCTTGTCAGCATCAAGAATACCGACAAAGGCGCATTCGGGAATATCTAATCCTTCGCGCAGCAGGTTAATGCCAATGAGCACATCAAACACGCCAAGACGTAAATCGCGAATAATTTCTATGCGCTCCAGCGTGTCCACGTCGCTATGCATATAGCGGACTTTGATACCTTGGTCCGTCATATATTCGGTCAGGTCTTCGGCCATTTTTTTGGTCAGAGTTGTCACAAGTGAACGAAAGCCCTTTGCGGCGACTTTTTGGACTTCATCAATAATGTCGTCGACTTGATTATGTGTTTTGCCAGAGACAGGCCGAATTTCCACGGGCGGGTCGAGCAGGCCTGTCGGCCGAATAACTTGTTCAACGAAAATCCCGCCCGTGCGCTGCATCTCCCAATCGGAAGGTGTGGCGGAGACATGGATGGTTTGCGGACGCATCGCATCCCACTCTTCAAATTTGAGCGGACGGTTATCAATACAAGAGGGGAGGCGGAACCCATGTTCGGCGAGCGTGCCTTTTCGGTTGGCATCGCCTTTACTCATGGCGCCAATTTGCGGCACAGAGACATGGCTTTCGTCCATAAAAAGAAGCGCGTTTTCGGGGAGATATTCAAAAAGTGTCGGCGGCGGCTCACCGGGCGCACGGCCCGTTAGATAGCGTGAATAATTTTCAATCCCGTTGCAAAATCCAGACGCAGCCATCATTTCCAAATCAAATTCAGTGCGCTGTGCGAGGCGTTGGGCCTCAACTAATTTGCCTTCGCTTTCAAAAATTTTCAACGTTTCTTTCAATTCCTGCTTGATGCCCTTCATAGCGGATTGGACGGTAGGCCGCGGCGTCACGTAATGAGAATTGGCGTAAACCCTTACGCTTTGTTTGTCCGCCATTGACCGTCCTGTCAGCGGGTCAAATTCGGTTATAGCCTCTATTTCTTCGCCGAAAAATTCAAACCGCCATGCGGTGTCATCATAATGGGCGGGGAAAAGTTCGACCGTGTCGCCGCGCACGCGGAAACATCCGCGCTGAAAGGCGAGGTCATTGCGAGTATATTGTAGCTGGACAATTTGTTCCATTAGCGTGCGCTGGTCGATTTCTTGACCACGCGAAAGATCAATCGTCATTTCCGTATAGGTTTCAACCGACCCAATACCGTAAATGCAAGACACGGAGGCGACAATGATACAATCATCACGCTCCAAAATAGCACGGGTCGCCGCATGGCGCATGCGGTCAATTTGCTCATTCACGCTAGAGTCTTTTTCGATAAATGTGTCCGTGCGCGCAACATAGGCTTCGGGCTGATAATAATCGTAATAAGAAACGAAATATTCGACAGCATTATCGGGGAAGAAGCTCTTAAATTCGGAGTAAAGCTGCGCCGCAAGCGTCTTATTGGGCGCCATGATGAGGGCAGGGCGCTGGGTTTGCTCAATCACCTTCGCCATTGTGAATGTCTTACCTGATCCTGTAACACCCAAAAGGACTTGGTCGCGGTCAATGGAGTTTACGCCTGCAACAAGTTCGGGAATGGCTTTGACTTGATCGCCTTTGGGTTCGAACTCACTAACAAGGCGGAAGGTCTTGCCGCCTTCAATTTTCTCCGGCCGCGCAGGGCGATGCGGCTGCCACATGGACATATTGGGTTCAGAAACTACGGACATAGGCTGAAAATACGCTTTTATACGGGCAGAGCAAGGAGGTTTGACGGGAGAGCTTGTCTATAAAGAAGCTGTGTGCCTACCGACCTGTCCATTCCTTGACCTAGTTCAGCATATATTAAGAGCTGTATTCTACCTGAAATCACGAAAATGTGATTTGAACCAAGGGTATTTTTATGCGTGCAACTTTAAGTTTATCTGTTGGTTGCTTGGCAATTTTATTGAGTGGCTGTGGTGGGGGCGACTCAATTGTGACTGAGGTAGCTTCAAATTCTGCTCCAACGGTGTCAGCAGGGGCGGACATATCCGTGCAAGAAATGCAAATGGTCACGCTATCAGGTATTGCAGCTGATGCTGACGGAGATGCTTTGACGTTTCAATGGTCTCAAATATCGGGCCCTATGGTCTCATTAAGCAATGCTTCTATTACCAACCCCACATTTCAAGCTCCAAATACGACAGCCACAGAAGAGATTGTACTTCGCTTCACGGTATCAGATGGCATACAGACATCGTCTTCAGATGTGACGATTACAGTTTTAGATACACCCCGAGATGGCACGTCCCCGCAGGGTATTGACGATGATAGCAGAATGAGTCGTCGTAATGCCGCTGTTGAACGAATAGTGGTTGGCGGTGTTGAAGTGCGGACTTATGATGGATCATCAAATAATTTGAATAATATAAAATGGGGCGCTGCTTTCCAGCACTTACAACGCCTCGCACCCAATGATTACGCCGATAAAATCTCTAAACTCGCTGGGGCTAATCGCGTAAGTGCACGGGTCGTGTCTAATCAAGTTCATAATCAGGCTGAAGGCGAGTCGGTTCCAAACCCCCTCAATGCTTCGGACTTTGTTTGGCAATGGGGGCAATTTATTGACCATGATTTAGGCTTAACAGATGGTTCTGAAGAATCCGCTGATATTGAAATTCCGAGTGGGGATGCCTTTTTCGATCCAACAAATACAGGGTCAGCTGTCTTTACCTTTAACAGAGCACTCTTTGATCCGAGCACAGGCACGGATACAAGTAATCCCAGAGAGCAAGAAAATGAAATAACATCGTGGATTGATGGATCGATGGTTTATGGATCGGATAACGAACGTGCTGAGGCTTTGCGGGATACGACAAAACGGCATCTTCTCGCTACGAGTGAGGGGAATATGCTGCCGTTCAACACGGCGGGTTTAGCCAATGCGAATCCGGGAAGTGATGTATTATTCCTCGCAGGCGATGTTCGCGCTAATGAACAGCTTGGTCTGACGGTTATGCATACCTTATTTGTTCGTGAGCATAATCGGATTGCTGAGCTTTTGATGGGTAGCAACCCTGATGCTGATGCGGATGATATATTTGAAACAACTCGCCGTATTCTTGTCGGTAAAATTCAATATATTACCTATAATGAGTGGTTGCCGGCTTTGATTGGTGCAAATGCTATCCCACGTTACACGGGATATGACGTGAGTTTGAATCCAACGATTTATAATGAATTTAGCGTAGCGGCATTCCGCCTAGGTCATACTTTGTTGAGTGAGGACTTCCAGCGGTTGGATGCCGAGGGGAATAATGTGGATGGTGGTCCACTTCCGCTTGCTCAGGCGTTTTTCACGGGACCGCGCGAATTAACAGAAGAAGATGATCTCGATCCGATTTTGAGGGGGTTCGCCAGTCAGGTTCATCAAAAGTTTGATGTAAAAATTGTGACTGACCTTCGTAATTTTTTATTCGGCCCTCCTGGGGCAGGGGGACTTGATTTGGCGTCCTTTAATATTCAACGCGGACGTGATCATGGTGTACCGTCATATAATGCTATGCGGACCGCTTTGGGTCTAACGACATTAACGTCATTTAGTGAAGTCTCCAGTGATGCGGACGTTGTTGCAAGCTTAGAGGCAACATATGATAGCGTGGATGACATTGACTTATGGACAGGGGGGTTAGCAGAAGACGCGGTGTCTGGCTCTCAAATGGGGGAATTGTTCCAAACTATTGTGGTAAGACAATTTACTGAAATTAGAGATGCGGATCGTTTCTGGTACGAAAATTACCTATCTCTTGAAGATCAACTGATTATTGAAGATACGTCTTTGGCTACAATTATTCGGAGCAATACATCAATCGGAGAAGAAATATCTGATGACGTTTTTAGAGTGGCAAACTAAGTTAAGCGTAACAGACGTATCGCTTTACGGAAATGCCCAGAATTATCGACTCACTTCGAAGGCTATAAAGCAAGGAAATTCAGACGTAAATTTGCTCCGAACCGCATCGCCGTTCGGCTTGAGTCGGTTTACTCGTACTTAAAAAGCCTGAGATTTACAGGCAAATTTTGCGATTGCGGCTTCACCTGAATTATTGGCTTCATGGTCAACTTGCTCTGGGGCGTAAATATCCAAGCCTAGATTGCGCGGATCATTTTGCGCCCGTAGGAATGTGCTGCCTTCACCGATCAATCTTACGCCGACAACTTCTTGGCCGTCGCAGGAGACAAACCGGTTTTGAAAAAAACGACCCTGCTCGGATTGCTTTTGCGTCGTAATCAGAGCGTTGCCCGTTTCCGATTTTTTCAAGCGAACGCCGAAAAGTCTATTCTTTCGATCTTCTGGGTCTTTAATCCGAACAGGCACGAAGTCTGTGGCGGCCCGTGCTGTGGGGCGATTATAATTGGCCCATGATAAGCTGGTGTTTGATAAGAAATCAGAATTCACCCACTGCTGTTTAGCATCTAATTTAGATGTGCGTATCCAATTTTCATATTGGTCATAGGCCATGACCTTTTGCCCATAGCTCAAATTGCCAATAATTCTGCCTGCAACTGGGTTGTCTCTAAGTTTCAAGGAAGCGGCCTCGACCCAATAGGGAACGGGTTGAACGTCTCTTTTGATGCGTTTTCTAACGACTCTCTTAACCGGGGTCGCCTCGCCAATCACTTGGGGTCCATTTGTGCTCTGCGCAAATGCGGATGGCGAGACGCCTAGCGTGAGACAAAACGCTGTCATTACAAGGGTGAAATTAGGTGCAAAGGTGAAACTGGGTTTAAACATGAGAAAATCTCCATTTTTTGGGGCGTAACTACCGCTGGCCCTAAGCCTTAGCCCCTCATGTAATCCTTTCTAAACCCTGATGGTTGACGATTTTATAACCCTAAATTAAGCCTGTCTTAACGTTTAGCCGTCGTTTAGGATGCTTAAGAGTGTGATGCGCGGGCAATAAAAAACCCTGCTCTGCGCGGCTCGCTTTAAGCGAAAGGCGCTAGGCAGGGGTCTTTTGGGTAGGGGAGGCTACCCTATATTTTATGCGGCTTATGCGGTCATCTTATTCTTAGATGGGTCGCGAAGGACATAGCCTCGGCCCCAAACTGTTTCGATGTAATGTTCGCCTTGTGTCGCGGCTGCGAGTTTTTTGCGCAATTTACAGATGAAGACGTCGATAATCTTAAGTTCTGGCTCGTCCATACCGCCATATAGGTGGTTGAGGAACATTTCTTTGGTGAGGGTCGTGCCCTTGCGCAAAGAGAGCAGCTCGAGCATTTGGTATTCTTTGCCAGTTAGGTGAACGCGGTGGTCGCCAACTTCAACTGTTTTGGCGTCTAGGTTCACTTTGATGTCGCCTGTCGTGATAATTGACTGGCTGTGACCCTTTGAGCGGCGAACGACCGCGTGAATGCGCGCAACAAGCTCATCTTTGTGGAAAGGCTTCGTCATAAAGTCGTCAGCACCGGTACCTAAGCCCCGAACTTTACTGTCAATATCGGATGTACCCGATAGAATGAAGATTGGCGTGTTGACCTTTGCCATGCGCAAAGTCTTCAAAACGTCAAATCCCGGCATGTCAGGTAAGTTTAGGTCTAGCAGAATGATATCATAATCATAAAGTTTACCGAGATCGACACCTTCTTCGCCGAGGTCAGTTGTATAGACGTTAAAGCCTTCAGACTTGAGCATCAATTCGATACCTTGCGCCGTGGCCATATCGTCTTCAATTAGAAGAACCCGCATTATTGTCCCCTCCCAGGCGAATCATCGTCTCGGATAACCCGAAACATAGTTAATGGAACCTCTGGAGTAGTTGCATTCCGTAAATCAAGTGTTAACGGCATTAACCAATCTACCAGGAACTTACAGCGCGCCTTTTCAGACTCGGGTCCGAAACGAAATCTCTTGGCGGATAAATTTAGCTTCATATCTGCTTAACCACGCTTTTTCACTTAAACGTAAACTTAATGGATTAAGAGGGTCTTTGAATGGCGAGGGCGTTCACGGAGAACACTCTGGAATATCCTCTCAAATGAGTTTGTAAGGTATTGGGTGATACCTAACTAGGTGGAGATAAACATGGCGCATTCCAGCGAGCGGAACATCGCGAAGACGAAGTTCCAGATTGAAGACCTTCAAAGACGTGCTGCCGTATTGGAGGCCACACGCGAAGATCTTGAGCGTCAAATTCGGAAGTTGAATGACAGCGTTCCCGAAGATGAAGTTGATGCGAACGCGCAGAAAGAGGGCTATGTCGCTTATGGAAGCTATGCGCAATCCGTCATTGCTCGCAAAGAAAACTTACGCCGCACATTAGGCGATATTGGCGCGCAAAGCGGCCAATTGGCGGAGCAATTGAAGGTTTCTTTGGATGCGCTAGATAGTTTTGAGCGGATAAAGGCCCGCCGTATGGCGGCCAAAGCAGAGAAGGCGCTCAAGCGAAGAGCGGGTTAAGCTGGAGCTTGCTGGCGTATTAGGTTTTTGGGAACAGGCGGCTTTAAGGAAGCCGCCTTTTTTATGGGGTAGTCTCTTCGCCTAATTCCATAAAATGGTCAGCCAGTGTGCCGTGAATAATAACAGATAATAGGATAGTTAGTCCCGCTATCCGCCAAACCGAGTCTATTCCCGCAATGTCCGCGTGACTCTGTGCAAAGGCGATGTAGAAAATCGAGCCCATCCCGCGAATCCCGAAAAAACTCACTTTTAAGCGGTCGTGCCAATTTCCGCATGTGCCTATCATTGAGGCGAATGCGATGAACGGGCGCACAACAAATAATATGGCCAAGGCAATAGCCAGATCGGACCAAGTCCATTGAGACCAGAGTTCCGCGCCGACATAAGCGCCGAACCAAAGAAGCAAAATTGCCATTAAAACCGCTTCTATCTGATCTGCTGAATTATGGGCCATATGTTCATAGGGTTCGGCGCTCGTATTTTGGGCAAATTCCAGACCTGCCCGCGCAGCGACAAAGACGGAAAGGAAGCCATAGCCGTGGACGAATTCGGCAAAGCCATAAGCCATGAAGGTGGCCGAAAGTAATACGATGACTGGATTTCCGCGCTCATTTGTGGCGTCGCCCAGTGGCCCGAATAAGACTTTCGTGACGACCCAACCGCAGGCCACACCCACGATGATACCGGCGAATGTTCGGTAAATCGCATCGTAAAGCACCCAACGCGTCCAATCAAAATCACCAATACTGACCACGCCTGCCAGCCCGATGGCCAACCAAACAAAGGGGAACGCCAATCCATCATTCAGTCCGGCCTCGGATGTGAGCGCAACCCGTGCGCCGTCTTGGTCTGCGCCAGGGCCGCCGACTTGAACGGCGCGTGCAAGAACTGGGTCCGTTGGTGCCAAAGATGCGCCCAGCAAGACCGATGCTGCAATCCCAAGCCCGGCGACTTGCCACCCCAGTAGAAAAATCGCGCCTATAGTCAGAGGCATAGCAATGCCAATCAGGCACCAACTGGGAGTCCAGCGCCTCCAGCTTATTTCCGCATCAATAGCCAGTCCCGCGCCAGCGAGACTGATAATAACAATTATCTCCGACACGCGTTCAATAACCAACACGGCTAAATCCCCGCTGGACGGGGTGAATAGGGGCAGGCCGATACGGGCCATACCAACCCCTACCAAAATATAGAGAACGGGGATGTTGATGAACCGTTTGTTCTTAAAGGCTGGGCGCATGGACATGATCATGAGCGAAAGGCCAATGAGTGAGTAATAAAACGCACCCTTATTTTCGAGAATAATTTGATCCATTTTGTTCCCTCATGCGTTGGAGGATTAACCACTCAACGTAAAAGGAGTTCCAAATGGTTGATAATCATGCTTCCCGCATATCTGGACAACCGCCAGAGATTGGCGGCAAACCTCGATGGATCAGCGCCGTCTTCATTATCGTCGTTTTTGTTGGAATCATCGCAGCATTGGTTTTGTTGACCTAGCTGTCTTCACCTTCGACCCAGTCATAGAGGTCGGAAAAACCAGACCCATCTGCGATTTGTTCCCAGGCCTCGGCGGCGTCGTCGTCCAAAACCGAATGCGAAGATGGCTGCACAACAAAGAGTGTGGCCATAATCGCCATGGCCGCAATCCCGCCAAGAGACCACCAGGGCCTACGCGAGCGCGTGTCATTGGCAGGCTCGGCCTGATTGGCGGCGGCTAAAATCCGCGTGGATAGGTTGCCTCGGACAGACGGTGCTGGGTTAGACTCTAAGAGTGTATCGAGATCGGTCATTGTCTAATCGTTTCTTTCTCAGGCAATAAACTAAATTTCAGGGCGGATTTGGCGCGAGAGAGAAGGCTTTCAAAGGCTTTCTCACCGATTCCTAAAATGGCCGCCCCCTCTTTCTGACTTTGATGCTGGTAATAAGATAAAACCAGCGCCGCACGTTGCCGCTCCGGTAAGTCAAGAATAGCGTCTTGCACACGTTTTGAAGTCTCGCTTCGAACAAGCTCAATATCAGCTCGCGGTGCCGGGTCGACTTTTTCAGGCACAAAATCCGTGTAAACGGGCCGCTTGCGTCTCTTGTCGTCAATGCAAAGCCGGGTCGCGACACGGCGCATCCAGGTTAAAATCGTCGCATTTCCGCTTTCGTCCCATTTGGGAGCCGCCTGCCAGAACCGCAAAAACGTCTCTTGGGCGATGTCTTCTGCCTGCGCGCGATCCCCGGTCATATGCCACGCCAATCCATGAAGCCCGTTCAAATGACGATCCATTAAGGCCGATAAAGCCTTAGAATCTCCCGCCCGTAAACCGGGCAGAAGGTCAATATCTGGATCTTGGCTCAGGGCTTAACCCCCGCGCTTTCCGCGGCGTTTGCCTTTACGCTTGCGGCCTTCACCTTTGGTCAAAACACCATCAGCATTCGCATCCATCCGGGTGAACAGCTGTTCTGAGACGCTCATATATTCTTGTCGCGAAACAAAGCCGTCGCCATTTGCGTCCATTTTTGGTCGTTCCGCGCGCTGGCCTTTGTCCTTTCGGCCTTTGCGTTTATCACCCAGCTCCGCTTTCATCACCGTGCGTTCGGCGTCGCTCAAAGAGCCGTCGAGATTGGTATCATATTTTTCCAATTTTTCTTTACGGCGTGCCTCTCTTTTCGCTTTGCGCGCCTCGCCAGCCGCGTCAATTTCTTCACGGGTCAAGGCGCCGTCATTATTCGCGTCTAATCTCGCAAAGCGTTTGTCTTTACGGGCGTCACGTTTTGCGGCTTTATGGGCCTTGCGCTCTTCTTCGCTCAAGAAACCATCATTATTCGTGTCTGTTTCAACAAAACGTGCTTCAGCGGCTTGCGTAAACTCGGCTTTCGAGACTTCACCATCTTGGTTTAAGTCAGCCTTGGGGCTAGCGGCTATAAGACAAGCTGCGGCAGAAACGAGTAATGCGGTCTTTAGTATTTTACGTGTCATAAGGTGTCTCCATTATGAGGGGTTACACCAATATACACGGCCAGCTTAGAGAAATCCTTCGCAGAATTCTGTAATTTTATCCTACCGCCCGAGTTGTGACGTCAATTCGCATCTTATCAAGGAGTCTTGTCTCTAGATGTAAGTCATCAAAATGGCCGACATAGGGCGGGGGCGCGCCTAAATATTCTCGGATCGTTTCCGAAAGCATATTTGCCGTTTCATCGGCATCGGATTTCTTTCCTGTCGAAAGGATAAGTGGGTCGTAGGTCGGCACGCGGCGGCGAATGGCATCGACCATCCAATAGGCGCGCATAAATTGATCGCCCGTCGCGTCATAAGACATCACAGATATATCTGACGCATGGCCCAGCTGAACATGACCTGTTTCACAACCTGCGGAGGGGACAATAAAAACCCAATCATAAGAGAGAGACAGAGCCGCCAGTAAGCCCATGGCTTTCCCCAGCCCAGCCTCACCCACACTGGCAGCCGTGAAATGTTCATTAGATGTCACATAAAGGGCATCCTTGGGGCGGGCCATGCCTTTAAGGACGTCTGATAATGTTCGGGCATAAATAATGCCCGCTTGATCCAGCAATCGTCCGTCAACCGCATCCAATATCAACACGGTTTCGCCTAGGCTGGCGGCTTTACGGCCTAATTTTAAGGCAAGGGCATTTGTCGACTCAATCTCGCCACTGGCCGTGAATAAGCTAACCAGCCGGCAAGCTGGCTCGTAGGATGTTTTTTCAAGCCGGTCTTTTCGGGACACGGTGGGTTTTAAATTGATGGGGGACATCGCGCCTTTTCCCTTCGCCTAATACACATCGGGTCTTTGCCCGATTAAATTCCTTGTAGAGGTCGCGTCCTAAGGTTTGGCGAAGAAAGGTGGTAAATGTCGGTTAATTCTGGATTTCGAAATCCTTAAACGCCGCATCTGCAAAGGCATTAAACATAAAAAAACCGCCTTGAGCGGGTAACTCAAAGGCGGTTTCTTAGATCTTTTGTGTAGGCGCCGTCTTAGCGATATTGTTGGACGCGTGTTGTTCGTAGACCCGCAATACCGTGGCTCTCTATTGAGCGCTGCCAAGACATAAATTCTTCAGCAGAGAGGCCATAGCGCTCTAAAGCCCCATCCAAAGTCAGCAGGCCACCGCGTACAGCGGCAACAACTTCTGCTTTGCGTCTTATCACCCAACGTACCGTATTTGGCTTTGGAAGATCAGCCAGAGTGAGGGGGGTTCCCTCTGGTCCGATGACGACATTTTCGCGTTTTATTTTTCGTTCAATCATTACTCAATGTGCCCACTTTGTGCCCGTTTTAGAGGCCTCTCTTCAAAGACCCTTTTTGTTATGACGACCCTTATGCCCTAAGGGTCTTAAAAACAGTTTAATCGAGGTCCAAAAAAACGTTTAAATACAGTCGTTTACGAAGGTTAATGGAATCGCGATTATTGTTAATAATGGTTTACACGTATCGGCACCGACTTGATTCTATTGAGTCTTTTTGCAGGCGTGCTTGCGGCCCCTGTATCGACTTGGGACAAAACGCGGCCTATATGCCCCTTGAACAACCCTAAATATTTTTTGGAATTCATGACAGAAAACGCGAAAAATCGAAAAAATTCGCTCGGATTCGCAAAATCCGAGGCGGAAACGCGCGTTGTCGTCGCCATGAGCGGCGGGGTAGATAGCTCTGTTTGCGCGGCGCTGCTCGCGAAAGAGGGGTATGACGTCATTGGCGTAACCTTACAGCTCTATGATCACGGGGCTGCTATCCAAAAAGCCAAGGCCTGCTGTGCGGGCCAAGATATATATGACGCGAAACGCGTCGCGGAGATGCACGACTTCCCGCATTATGTTTTGGATTATGAGAGCAATTTCCGCGAGAAGGTCATTGAGGATTTTGCGGATACCTACCTGAAAGGCGCGACGCCCATTCCTTGCGTACGCTGTAATCAGACCGTTAAATTCAAGGATCTGCTACAAGTGGCACGGGATTTGGGCGCAGATTGTATGGCGACCGGGCATTACATCAAACGGGTGGAAGGCGAAAACGGTCCCGAACTTCACCGCGCCTATGATGGCGGGAAAGATCAGTCCTATTTCCTCTTCGCCACCACGCGGGAGCAATTAGACTTCCTGCGCTTCCCGCTGGGTCATATGGATAAGACAGAAACGCGGCGTCTGGCCGTGGAGCTTGGCCTGAATGTTGCAGCTAAACCTGACAGTCAGGACATATGCTTTGTGCCGACCGGGAAATATACGGATGTCATAGAGAAAATCCGTCCCCATGCGGCCCAGCCCGGCGATATTGTTCATATGGACGGTAGCGTCCTCGGGCAGCATCGCGGCGTCATGTATTACACCATCGGACAGCGGCGCGGCCTTGGCCTCAAAGACGGCTCGGGTACGGACCCGTTATTTGTTGTCGCGATAGAGGCGGACACGCGGCAAGTCATCGTCGGCCCGCGCGAAGCGCTGGAACGAAATACGCTCTGGCTCGAAGATATGAACTGGCTGGGTGAGGGCACATTTGGCGCGCATTTGGACGGCACGCCAATCCGCGTGAAAGTGCGCTCAACCCGTCCGCCTGCGCTGGCTACGATTAAACTGATTGGAAATGAATTGGTGGTGGTCCTAGACGCGCCAGATGTCGGCCTCTCGCCCGGGCAGGCCTGCGTCTTTTATGAAGACCGAAACGACGCGGCGCGCACCTTAGGCGGCGGCTGGATCACGCGGACTGCGTGACAATACATAAATTACGACCACGTAACTAGCGCGTCATGCCGCGATTGCCTATGGGGAACACCTAACCCTAAATGGAGGACCCTATGGCCGTAATGAAAACAATTGAAGTGATGAGCGAGAGCAGCGAGTCATTCGAAGCCGCGATTGAGCACGCTGTGGCGCGAACCGGTAAAACTGTGAAAAACATTCGCTCTGCTTATGTCAATGAAATGTCGACATCCATCAAGGGCACGAAGATTGATAAGTTTCGCGTTAATGTGAAAATTACCTTTGAAGTCAGCGAATAATTTGCAGCCTAATATCTTGAATATTATTCGGAAGCCGCGCAGTTAGTTTGCGTGGTTTTTTGTTAGGAAAGGAAGTCGCAATGACCGATACAACTGTTTTCGTCGTGACAGCTATTGTGGCGATAGTCACCGTAATCCTGTTTATGCGCTCCAGCTCCTCGCGCTCTCTGACCGAACAAAAGCGCGCCGATGTGCAGCGTAAACGCGCGCAGCTTATGGCGAAGCGAAAAGCTGAGGCCCAAGAGGCGGCGAATCAGGGCGCCGAAACACAAACAGAGACGCAAAATTAAACCCGCAATCGGCTCGAACTCTCGCTGGTAATTCCGCCGTGTCATAGATAGGTTTGAGGCCAAACACATTGAAAGGCTTTCCTATGTCTGCTGACTCCGTTGTTATTGTTGGTCTTGCCAGAACGCCCATGGGCGCGTTTCAAGGGGCCTTTTCCTCGGTCACGGCCCCGCAACTCGGCTCCGCCGCCATCAAAGCCGCCATGGATGAAGCCAATGTTGCCGCCGACGCAGTGGACCAAGTGCTCATGGGCTGTGTCTTGCCTGCGGGTCAGGGCCAAGCCCCTGCCCGCCAAGCCGCTCTGGGGGCGGAGCTGCCGCTCTCAACCGAGGCCACCACGATCAATAAAATGTGCGGCTCGGGCATGCAGGCCGCGATTATGGCGCATGATGCGATTAAGGCGGGCTCTATAGATGTGGCCGTTGCGGGCGGTATGGAAAGCATGACCAATGCGCCCTTTATCCTGCCCAAGGCGCGCGCGGGTATGCGCATGGGCAATCAGGCCGTCGTTGACTCCATGATGCATGACGGCCTGACCGATGCCTATGAGGGCGGGGCGATGGGAGTCTTCGCCGATCAAATCGCCAGCGAATATCAATTCACCCGCGAGCAGCAGGACGCCTATGCAATTGAATCCGTCCGCCGCGCACAAGCCGCCGAAGCGGGCGGAAAATTTGACCGCGAGCTAACGCCAGTGACCGTAAAGGGCCGCAAGGGCGATACTATCGTTGATAAAGACGAAGGCCCGTCAAACGCGCGGCCCGAGAAAATCCCGAGCTTGCGCGCGGTCTTTACCAAAGACGGCACGGTCACAGCGGCCAATGCCAGCTCTATTAATGACGGCGCAGCGGCGCTGGTTCTCATGCGCCGCTCGGATGCGGAAAAAGGCGGACATAAGGTGCTCGCCGAAATCGTCTCTCACGCCGCCCACGCCCATGAGCCTGCCAAATTCACAACGGCCCCGGTCAATGCGATTCAAAAGGCCCTCAAAAAAGCGGCCTGGAAAGCAGAGGATGTGGAGCTCTGGGAAATCAACGAAGCCTTTGCTGTGGTCCCCATGATTGCCATGCAAGAGCTCGGCCTGGATCACGCTAAGGTCAATGTGAATGGCGGCGGCTGTGTCCTCGGCCATCCCATTGGCGCATCAGGCGCCCGCATCATGGCCACCCTTATCGCGGAAATGGAAAAGCGAGACGCAAAAACGGGCGTGGCCAGTCTCTGCATCGGCGGCGGCGAGGCCACAGCGGTGTGTTTAAAGCGGGATTAGGTTGGGGCTTGCGGGCGTGTCATTGCCGAGAGCGTAACACCGGCTGAACGATTCAGCCAATGTGTTGCAGCGACCAGTTGAACCCGCAGGCGATTTTAATACGCTGGCGCATGTCCGCTTTTAGCGGCTTAGACCTAATATTTTATGCGTACTTAAATTTACAAATCCTACATTCTTTCGGCATGATGAATGGGTCATCCTTACCGTTAGTTTTTCTCATGGTCTTCCAACCGCACTGAGGACATCGAAATAAGAATAGGAAAAAGTAAATCATAAGAACCACAAATAATCCGATAAAAATCTGCTTTGTTGTGAGCGGACCACCCCTAATGTGACTAATAATAATAAAGATTATTAATAACCAAGCAGGCAAATAAAAACCTGCAATTACGTACCTATTGTAGCGTGTTTTAAAAATGTTTTTTAGTGCCATTGAGATTTAACTACATCATTCCAACAATTCCAACAACACGTTCCTAATGTTCGCTTTTAGGGGATTTGCTGCCGTAAGCGAGTGTCTTTTTTTTGGGCGATTTTAAATCGTTCGTTTATCGATATCTATCAGTCATGGATACGTTATATTTTTCGTTTTATCGCACCGCTACGCCCCCAAGCAATTGTATCCTGATACTCTTTAGATCGTTCTCCGTGAGATCTATGTTCAAGTCTTGAGTGTTGACTTTGCTGTTTTGACAGCGCGAGCGTTGTGGGAATTAAGTTAGAAGGTAAGGAACGAAAACCAGTCTCTTCTAGATACGTTTTGATAGCAGTTTGGTCTATCAGGATATCACCTCCACCCGCCCAATGACGGTCTTGGTTGTTCTTTTTTATTCCTGAAATCCAGTATTCTTCTCCTGTCTCTATATCAAAATAATTTGCACCAATCCCACTGCCCTTGAGGCTCTTGAAGGCCTTCCCGTTGGAGTAAACCGTTGCTCCCGTTTTGGAAGCACCTGCTATTCCAATCCAAGCAAGACCACAGTCCGCCCCACCTGATTTTAGTTCAACGTATATGAGTCTATTTTTCATGAGATACTTAAATCAAGTCTTATATAAATTAGCAAGCTATGCTCAGGAATAAAGAAATATGTGAGTTTCACGAGCGGCCTATTATGGGCGATTTAAGCTGCGCATTTAATATCTACTAAGCCCTGAAAATAGCCGTCGTCCCTAAAAACGTGATTTTTTGTCCCGAAAAAACTTTCTATCTTTCCGCAGCATAAGCTTGCCTATCCCTCAAATGCAGAAACATAATCCACGTTTCGAAAAGCTGTGTCATATTTAAACTGTTCTCTCAGACATGGGACAGGTGAGGCCTCGCTTGCCGTCTGGGGGGCAGCAGGGTTGAGCGGTTTGGTTAGTGCAAATCGCATTCGCGAAATGCACGACGAGAGCCAAGTGTGTGCCGGACCTTTTGCGGCGAGAGTCGACCACTGGGCGTTAGCCGGGGCTTTCGTGACCATCGTAAGATGGGGCTTGTTTTGGATGGTAGGAAACATTCAAGATGGGCATGCCACATCATCCTAACCAGATGAGGCGGTGTCACGATTTGCATGACCGGAACGGATTAACTGTGGGACCTTGTGCATTTCGCGGACGCGAATTGCACGAACCGTTGCATCAAAAACTGCTGCCGCGTGGTGAAACTCGCGTAAAACAAAACTCTATTCTGGTCTCCATCGCGGGGGCCGCCACGCGGGCAGTCCTAATTGCCTACGATAAGATTTAGCTACCCCACATGTTGAAACCACAGTTTCAACGAGGGCAGTCAGGAATGACGCATGTTTGTAAGATGTTTAGAGATTATGTTGCCGTGCCCTACGCCAGCGCGGTTTCGAACAAAGTCAATTTGCGCGCCCAGGCTTTCTCTGCGGCCGCTTCGTTATAGACGGCACTATCTGGGGGGCACCAGCCATGTTGCGCGCCTGCATAGACTTCAATCTCGGCTTTATTATCCGTGGCATCAAAGGCGGCGCGCAGAATGTCCTTGGTTTCAGGCGAGCGCTCATCATCATTTTCCGCCACTGCAATCAGATAATCAGCTGTCATTTGCGGGATGAGGAGATGCGGACTGTCGGGCTTATCCGTCGCGAGGCGGCCGCCGTGAAAGCTTGCGCCTGCGCCAATTCTATCGGGGACCGTTGCCGCCGTAATCATCGTCATGGGGCCGCCCATGCAATAGCCCGTTGTCCCGATTTGGCGAGACGTATCGACGGCGGCTTGTTTATCCAGCCACGCGACAAAGGCTTTGGCGTCTGTGCGGTTGGTATCCTGTGAGAGGGCGCGGGCGAAGGGGATGATTTTCGTGCGTACCTCTGGGTCGCGGAAATTCTGCCCGACCTCAACAAGCGGGGCTTTGACTTGGCGGTAATAGGGGTTGATGATGAGGGCGGCATAGCCATCGCCCGCAAGGCGTTTTGCCATCATTTTAAAGGCGGGACGCAGGCCAACAATATCTGGCCAAATCAGAACAGCGGCATGTGCGCCCGTCGACGGGTGCGCGAAATAGGCATCGGCGGTGCCGTCTGGCGTTTCAATCATGACGTCATTTTCGGTGATGCCTGCGGCGGCTTCGCCGGGGGCGCAGCCCGCAAAGGCGAGGGAGATGGCCGCGCCGCCCGCCATGAGGTTAAACTCACGGCGTGTGATTCTTTTCTCGTAAAAGCCTTGGTTCTCAAATTCCGTAATATCGTCGCACATGTGTTTTTCCCCGTTGTGGCTTCACGAAGTGAAACGCAACCTAATTTTTAGAGAGGTTAGGCGAGATTAATTAAATCGGCAAGACCAACGCAATCACGATTAAGTTGGTAGCGTTAGTGACCGCCCCGTTGTGGCTTCACGCAGTGAAACGCAACTTTGACTACGGCAGCGTTAGTGACCACCCCGTTGTGGCTTCACGCAGTGAAACGCAACTTTGATCTAGGCAGCGTTAGTGGCCTCCCCGTTGTGGCTTCACGGAGTGAAACGCAACCGTCATATGCGGCGTTAGTGGCCGCCCCGTTGTGGCTTCACGGAGTGAAACGCAACCGTCATATGCGGCGTTAGTGGCCGCCCCCAAAGACGCCTGTGCGCACTTTATAATCTGTTGCGATTTCATATTTTGGATCATCATCGGAATCTATCATGAGCTGACCCGCGCGGTTGAGGAGTTTATGACAATCGCGGGTGAGGTGACGCAGGCGGATGGTCTTGCCCGCTTGGATATATTTGGCCGCCAAAGCTTCAATGGCTTGCAGCGCAGATTGGTCGACCACGCGCGAACCTGCGAAATCGACAATGACGATGTCGGGGTCATTTTTCGGATCGAATAGCTCGTTAAAGCCTTCGATGGAGCCGAAGAAAAGCGGCCCTTCGAGCTTATAGATTTTCGTGTCGGCCTCGGTTTCCATTTGTGCGTCAATGCGCTTGGCGGCATTCCACGCATAGGCCAGCGCCGAGACGATAACGCCAACAATCACGGCAACGGCGAGGTCATGATAGACCGTGACGACTGTGACCAAGACAATGACAAGCGCGTCAATCAAAGGGATACGGCGCATGATCGTGAAGGACTGCCACGCAAAGGTGCCAATCACGACCATGAACATCACGCCGACTAAGGCGGCCAAAGGGATAAGCCCGATAAATTTAGAGCCGAAGAGAATGAAGGCGAGGAGGAAGAGCGCGGCGCTAATGCCAGACAGGCGCGTGCGGCCCCCTGATTTTACATTGATCATCGACTGACCAATCATGGCGCACCCGCCCATGCCGCCAAAGAAACCCGTGACCGTATTAGCGATACCTTGGGCCACACATTCTTGGGAGGCACCGCCGCGTTCTTCCTTGATTTCCCCCACAAGGTTGAGCGT
>CALLBD010000039.1 GCA_938001915.1 uncultured Caulobacterales bacterium
GGAATGATGATGCGGAAAACGGGATTAAGTTTGTAAAGCCGAATGAGTTGCTCAGACTCTCCGTTATCCTCGGTTCGTCGTTTGTGAGCAAACGACATATGCTGAGGGTCCGCAACATGGACCCTCGGTTCGTCGTTTCAACTTAAACGACACAGTAGGCCGAGGGGGACGGAAAGGTTTAACTGTCCGGCGCGATTGGCCTTTTAGCGACCCAGCCTATCCCACATCCCAGCTTATCCCACATCAATGACGTGTCCTTGGTTGTCGACGGCGCGGAGTTTTGTGAATCGAGGGTTTGATTTGCGAATCTGCTGCATCCGGGTGGCTATATAATTGGCATTGTTTTCAAGTCCTGTGGCGCAGGTCTCCCAATAAGAGCCTGTAAAGCCTTCAATTTTGATATTGTTAGATCCTGACGAGGAGCGGTTATTAGGCTCATTCGTTGCAGGCGGGGTGCCTCTGGCCGCTTTGGCCGCCCGGGAGGCGAGCGAGTCCGTTTTGAGAGTTCCTCTGGCCGATTGTGCCGCGCGGGAAGCGACACCGCCCTCTTGAACTAAACTCTTTAAACCGCTGCCTATGAGAGGGCCAACCTCTGCAAGAGCTTCTTTGAACTCGCGATCCTCCTTTTCCCTCTTAAGCCGCGCCTTTTCTTTTGCCTCTGCCTTTTTGGCCTGCATCGTTTCTTTCTCTTGGAGCTTGAACTGCCCCTGATAGTCGTCAACGAAAGCCCCAATAGGACGCTCTCCGATGAGTTCGAACATGCGCTCATTGGCGAGAAGCATATCCTGACCATCAAAAATTATGGCGGGTTTTGTATGTGTGCCAAAATCAGTTTTGACAGCTTTGGTATATAACCCGTCCCAGCGGCGCAGGCGCGACTTTCCCGCTTTGATGAATAAGAGCAGATAGGTCACGATAAAAAACCCGGTGAAATAAACCTGTCCCATTTCGCCGCTGCCCGTCCGGTAGGCGTAAACGGTCCCGAAGGTCAAAACCATGATAAACAGCCAGAGTAATACCGCGAAGAATTTACGAATACCGTAGAGCCGAGACGGGGTCAGATAGTTATGCAAAAAGCTTAAGGCTGATCCGCTATGACGCAATTTGAATTGCAGCATAGCCTCCTGGCTACCTTCCGGCGCCTGAGCAAATTTTGGATTTTGCAGCTCCCACAAATTTCGAAAATCAAATACCCGTAGATCCTGAAATGTAATGATCTTGTTCATACTATTTCCCCAGTCTTATCCCGAGATACAATAGGCGTATAGGGGAATGCAATGGAGGAAGGGGGCCTTTTTAGGCTTATGGGAATGTCCTAAACTCGCTTGCGAGTGAGACGCTCGCTAATGTCCAGTTTGGAGATATTCACTCCTCCCAACACGCATAAAACAGGCGCGGGAGGAGAGGGGCCCGCGCCTGCTATCCGCCGAACTGGGAGTGCCTTGGGGAGGCGGGAGGTCGGTCGGCGGTTTTCTGTTAGCTGATACCTATGCGAGCGTGTTCAGAACGCGCTCCATGTCATCGGCCAGCTCGCCGATATTATAGGTCACATCATCCGCTTTGGCCGCGCCCAGGACTTCGCCTGTATGGGTGTCGACGAGCAGCGCTTTGGCTTTGGCGGCTTTCCAGCTATCGCAGTCTTCGTGAACCGTCAGGCCTGTCTCGACGAGGGCTTTCCCGCCAAAGCTGGACCAGTAAGCATCCGTGCCCATGCCGTAGAGGATTACATGGGAATATCCTTCATTGGCGGCGGTCAGGCGAATTTCATCAATCTTATTATCCGTATCAATACCGTGGAACGGGATCTCTGGAATATATTTAAGATAGTCACCCGCATTCATAACTTCGATACTTTGGTCGACGCGATTATCGAGTAACTTCCAATCGAATTCTTCGCCATATGGCGTTGGAATCAAGCGCCCGCCGTCGATACGCGCCACGGCAATGCGGGTCATTTCGGCTTTGCGGTCCTCTTCAAGAACGGCGAGCTGACGCAATTCAGCCGATCCGCCATGCGGCGTGATAAGTTTTACGGGCTCGGTAAGGGCGAGCTCGGCGTCGCTTTGGAATGCATAAGGTGATCCGGCGTGTGCGGTGTTCGCAAAGCCTGTGATTAAAGCGGCGATTGCGGCGGTTTTTAAAAGTCTAGTCATGGTCAAAGCCCTCTCAGTTGTGTTGATGAAACCTATATGAGCGGCAGAAAGGGCAGGGATTGGACGCCCTTGTGCTTATTTTGAGGCATTTTTTTCAGATTATGGCAGAGATTACGGCGAAACGGTCCAAATGTGGCCAAGGTTAGGCTTAGAGGTGAGCCTATTATGAACGGGCGCGCAGAGGACGGTAGGATATGAGCGTATTGATGAGGCTGAGAGTCTGTCTACTGATGGCGTTTATTGCGCTGGGGGCCTGCCGGCCTGCCGTTTCTGCTGCGCAGATGGATGTTATCCCAGGACCAGAGCTATTCATCCGCATTATAAAAACAACCGACACACGGGACAAAGGCGAGCTGCAACTCTGGAAACGGGGAGCCGATGATAAGTTCGCCCTGGACCGCCGTTTCGATATTTGCACGTGGTCAGGGGAATTAGGGCCGAAGCTAAAAGAAGGGGACGGACAATCGCCTGAAGGGTTTTACTTTATAAAGCCGTCTTCGCTGAATCCAAACTCTAGCTATCATCTGTCATTCAATCTTGGCTTCCCTAATGCCTATGACCGCGCGCATGGCCGTACGGGGAGCTTCCTCATGGTGCATGGGGACTGCGTGTCTATCGGATGTTACGCCATGACCAATGCGGGGATTGAAGAGATTTATGCAGATGTGGAAGCGGCCTTTGCAGGCGGACAGGCTTTTATTCGCGTGCATATTTTCCCCTTCGAGATGACGGCCGAAAATCTAGAGGCGCAGCGCGGTCATAAGAACCATGACTTCTGGGAAAATTTGAAAACGGGCTGGGAGTGGTTCGAGCGCGAAAACCAGCCGCCCAATGTGAGCGTTCGAGACAAGACCTATATATTCAGTGCTCAGGGTTGAGCTGCGCGCAAAGAAAAACCCGGCCGTCTCAAAAGGGGGTAAAAGACAGGCCGGGTTGGATATCAAGGCTCCAGGGGAGCAATGCCATCATATAGTTCAACGTCAAGAAGGGGTAAAACTGACGTTGATAACCCTATCTGCGATTAAGCTATCACATACAAAACAAGTGACGGTGCATTTTACGTGAGTTTCACTCGCGAAAACGTGAGGGGTTAGGCCGCCGCACAATACTGGCGGGAAAGCTGACAGGCTCAGAAAATCAAATCAATCCTTGGCAAATGGCATTTGTTCACGTAACGTTCTTTTATGGTTGTTACACGTATCATTGGGATAGATCCTTCGCTCGTTGCCTGCGGGTGGGGCGTGATTGATAAATCCGGGAATAAAATCATCCATGTTGCGCATGGGGTGATACGTCCGCCCCGCAAAGAGCCTCTGGCGTCACGACTCCATTTTCTTTTCGATAGTTTGAGCGGTCTAATCATCGAACATCAACCGTCGGAAGCGGGGGTTGAAGACGCCTTCATGAAAGATAATGCGATGAGTGCGTTGAAACTCGGTCAGGCGCGGGCGGCTTGCATTTTGGCGGCGACAAGTAATGGTCTGAATGTGGGCGAATATGCGGCGCGGCTTGTGAAAAAATCCGTTGTTGGAACGGGCGCGGCGGATAAGGCGCAGGTCGCCCATATGGTCAATCTGTTGTTATCAGGTGCAAATGTAAAATCTGGCGACGCGGCGGATGCTCTGGCAATCGCTATAACCCATGGCAATCATGCGGTATCAAATCTAAATCTTGCGAATGTAGATATAGCGCGCCGTGTTGGGTAAACCGCTATTTTCGAAGAGGTTTCCACGTATCTACGGGCGTATCTGGCTCAGGCCAATAGTCCTTAACGGGCTCGTAAACCGGGGCTGGCTCGTAAACGGGCGCGGGCTCATAGATTTCAACAGGCGCAGGTTCAGGCAGCGTAATTGTTGGCGTTTCCACAGTCTGAACCTGCGGAACTGTTGCAATTTGATAGACAGGGTAAACAGGAACAACGCGCATCATGCCGCAGCTGTGCTCCGCATGTCCGCAAGCGCCTCTCAAGCCATATCCACTAGAGACCATGCCGTAACGCGAACGCGCGAGCACCGAAACGTCTTGGTTTCCGCCGTAAGCATATCCCCCATTATACCCATAGGCAGATTGGCCAGAGACATAATCATAACCATATTCGGCGGTATTATATCCATGTCCCAATTGATTATCAGCAGATGTGTATTGATGAGACGGCGCACACGCCGCGATAGCTACCGCACAGAGTCCGCTCAGCAATCCGAGTTTTATATTTTTGACCGTCTCGACCATGATTTCGCGCTAAATCGAGTCGGTTAACGAGTTACTAATGAAGCTTAATAAAGAGAGAATTGCCTTTCGCCGAGGAGGCCCTAGACCATGGCTATGATGTTTCACTTTGATTCTTCCTCTTTCACGCAGGTTTTCTCATGATTGGGATGGTTAGCGGCATATGCTTAATGGCGGGAACAGGAGAGGCGATTATTGATTGCGGCGGCGTGGGGTATCTCGTGCAATGCGGCTCAAAGACGTTGGCTAAACTCTCAGAAGGTAGCCCCGCGCGTCTGCATATTGAGACCATTGTTCGCGAGCAATCGATTACCCTGTTCGGGTTCGCGTCTGAGGAATCGCGGGCGTGGTTCGTGCGCTTGCAATCCGTGCAAGGGGTCGGCCCAAAAGCGGCACTGGCTATTTTGGATATCTTGTCTCCCGGTGAAATTATGAGCGCGGCGGCGCTAGAGGATAAAACGGCTTTTGCGCGCGCCTCTGGGGTGGGGCCAAAACTCGCGACCCGTATCGCGACAGAGCTGTCGGGCAAGGCCCCGCCAATGGGGCGCGGTTTCCAAGCCGCCTTCACGCCGCCCGTCACGGCCGCCGCTGGCGAGCGCGCGCGCAATGAAGGCCTGTCCGATATGCGCCTGCGCAATGACGCGGTCAGCGCGCTTGAGAACCTAGGCATCGCCCAGAGCGAAGCGCTGCGGGCTGTGGCCGCCGCCTTTAATACATTCACAGATAACCCCAGCCTTGATGATTTAATTAAAGTCTCCTTGAAAGAGCTAGGTTCCTCGTGAGCGAAGAGCGCCTCATATCTGCCGAGCCTCAAGTCGGGGATGTGCGCGACCGCGCTTTGCGGCCATTGTCCTTTGGCGATTTCGTGGGGCAAGCTGCCGCGATTGCTAATCTGAAAGTCTATGTCGAGGCCGCGCGGCGAAGAGGGGAGGCGCTCGATCATCTCTTACTGTCTGGGCCGCCGGGCCTGGGTAAAACAACCCTGTCGCAAATTGTGGCGCGCGAATTGGGCGTGAATTTCAAATCCACCTCTGGGCCGATTATTTCAAAGGCGGGTGACCTTGCCGCGCTACTGACGAATCTTGAGCCGAATGATGTGCTCTTTATTGATGAAATTCACCGCCTCAGCCCAGCCGTAGAAGAAGTTCTTTATCCCGCGATGGAAGATTTTGAGCTAGATTTAATTATCGGTGACGGTCCTGCGGCGCGGTCTATCAAGATTGATATTGCGCCCTTTACCCTCATTGGGGCGACGACGCGGGCAGGGCTTCTCGCCACGCCATTGCGCGACCGTTTTGGCATTCCCGTGCGGCTCGAATTTTATGATGTTGATGACCTCACTAGCATTGTGGCCCGCGCGGCAGGGAAGCTCGGACTAGACATGACGCCCGATGGTTCGCGCGAGATCGCGCGGCGTGCACGCGGGACCCCGCGTGTGGCGGGGCGGTTACTGCGCCGTGTGCGGGATTTGTCTGAACATGAAGGCCATAGCGTCGTGGATGCCGCCGCAGCCGATGCGGCGCTCAAACGGCTGGGCGTAGATGATATTGGCCTCGATAAACAAGACAGGCGCTATCTTCATGCACTATGCGAAATGTTTGGCGGTGGTCCGACTGGCGCAGATACTTTGGCAGCGGCGCTGTCCGAAGCGCGCGATGCGCTGGAAGATGTGATCGAGCCTTACCTCATTCAGCAAGGTTTTCTGCAACGCACACCGCGCGGGAGATTGGCCACGCCGCGCGCCTATGCGCATATTGGATTAAACCCACCCGACGCCCCGCCTGCGCCGCTTTTATTTGAGGGGGAATGATGACCGAACAACCCAATATCGGCTGGTTTCAAGGGCGAGAGCATCACTATCCCTTGCGCGTCTTTTATGAAGACACAGATTTTTCAGGCATAGTCTATTACGCCAATTACCTACGGTTTTTTGAACGGGCGCGGAGTAGTTTTTTTCGCTTAGTTGGCTTTGAACATGCTAAGCTCTGGGATGCGGAGGACCCGCTCGCCTTTGCTATTCGCAAGATAGAACTGGATTATAAAAAGCCCGCGCGGGTGGATGATCATCTGACGATTGTGACAACATATGACCGCATAAAAGGCGCGCGCCTCTGGGTCAGCCAAGCTTGCTATCGGGGGGATGAACTTCTCGTCACAGCTGTATCCGAAGCCGCTTGCATAACCCCAGAAGGCCGCCCAAAACGTACGCCGAAATTTATGTTGGAAGGGCTGAAGCCTTATTTGGAGGGGGAGTGAGGTTGTGTTTTTTAGAAAGAAAAAGAGAGTCTTTTCTTATAAGTGTTCGGATTGTGGAGACATTCACAAAGGTTCGCCTTCAGTATATCAAAAACGACCTATTCATTATTTGAATGTTCCAAAGTCTGAACGAGATGACTTAACAGTCACTTCTGATGATTTATGCATCATTTACAAAACTTCAGACAAAAATAAAGAAGACGCTAGTTATTTTATACGAACAATTTTGGAAATTCCGATAACGAATGTAGAAGAGCCCATGTTATTGGGAGTTTGGGTTTCACAGTCTCACGACTCTTTTCAAAAATATTTTGAGACATTTGACGATGATCAAAGTGATTTTTCTAGCTTCGGTTGGTTGCATGTGAATCAACCACATTATCAGTCTTTCGATGCGGATGGCTTTATGACTCGCCTTGGTTGCGATGTGGTTGGTCAAAGTGGAGGTCATCGTCCTAGATTATATTTACATGATAGTGACCACGAATTAGTTTTTGATCAACGGAATGGAATTAGTTGGGAGAAAGCCGAAAAAATTCACAAGCTTTGGATTCATCCATGACCCAAATCACCTACACACCCTACACCCTCTGGCCAACCCGTAAGACCGCCGATCCGCGTGCGGCGACGCAGGCGCAATTTGTGCATGGCTTGACCGAAATCCTGCAATATCAAGCGCCGATGCAAGGGCTGGCTTTGTTTCAGACATATGCCAAAGCCTCTGGCCTCATGAAAATTGCTGCCCCCGTACGCCGTAAGTTCGAGCGTGCAATTATGCTCGCTGAGAATTCAGGCGACATTCTCGTCGAGCGCGAACCCGACCCTGAAGCTGAGGGTCCAGAAGATAGTGTCGGCTGGATTTTACGCTTGCCCGATCAAGAGCCTGTCTCTTTGCGCGATCTCGGTCCGCGCGGTTTTGCAGAAATTCCCATGAGTGAGCTGGCGGCGCTGGTGCTCGAAATCCGTAGCGGTGATGAATTTGCAGGCCGCGAAGATATTTACCGCAGCGTGCTAGATCATTACGGGCTACAAAAACTCACAGCCCTCGTGCGGCGCAGGCTGGATGGTGTCTTGAAGGAATATTTCTGATGACCACCACGACCGTCCAAAAAGACACACTCTTTCTCCTCCCCCCGGGATTCGCAGATAATAATCGCCGGGAATATTGCCCTGAATGCGCCGAGATATGGGGCGTGCTGTCTTATTATCCCGCTATCCAGCAGAGCGCCGAGATAATTTATCAACCGATTGAACGTCCGCGCGCCGATTTGGTCGAGCGTTTAGGGGATAAGAATCAAAACTGCCCCACGCTTGTTTTGGCGCAGGGCAGTCCTGATTTTGAAAATTGCGGAATTATGACGCGGCGCGGAGAGCGTTTTATCAATAATGCCCGCGACATTGGTCGCTATTGGTCGCAGCGTTACGGGACAGCGGTCCCGCGCGGAACGGGACCAATTTAGGCCATTTCAGCTGCCGCTAATTGGCTAAAATTTCGCCTGGGGCTGGACCGACGGGGCCGACCACGACATTGTCGCTGCAAAAATTCGTGACTTCGGATTGAACGCCAGTTTCAGGGTTGTTCAACACATAAAAGACTTCAGCTTGTTTCGTGACAATCAAGGTTTCTGTCCGTTGCTCAATCGGCTCGTAAGGTGGGTTTTCGATGAGCCCAATGCCGACAACAGTTTTGGTCTCGGCAGGGATTTCAACGCGTTGTAGAGCGGTCACTTCATAGCAAGTCGGCGCAGGCGGGACTTCGACAACAACTGGGGCTTGAATGACGGGTTCTTCAACAACGGGAACAACGGCGCAGGCGGATAGGGTCGCTGACATAAATCCGATGGCGAGAAGCCCTCTAAGTGATACACGCATGATAATCTCCAATGTTTGCGCCTCGTAGGGTGCTGATATGGGGTGTTT
>CALLBD010000040.1 GCA_938001915.1 uncultured Caulobacterales bacterium
TGGCACTATAGCTGACCTAGACTTTATAAAATCGGAAAATTTCATGACTGACTCGCAATTCCCCCTCACCGCGCCCGACACGAGCGTCAATGCGCGCGATGTTTTTGGCGTAGATTTCGACATGAAGATTCCCGCCTTTTCCCAGCGCAGCGAGCATGTGCCGGAAATTGACGACGCCTACCGCTTTGATAACCGCACGACCCAAGCCATTTGCGCAGGCTTTGCCTATGACCGCCGCGTCATGATACAAGGCTATCACGGGACGGGGAAATCCACCCATATTGAACAAGTCGCCGCGCGCCTTAACTGGCCGCTTGTGCGCATCAACCTCGATAGCCATGTCAGCCGCATTGATTTGATCGGCAAAGACGCGATTGTCCTCAAAGACGGCAAGCAAGTCACAGAGTTCCGCGAAGGCCTGCTACCCTGGGCGCTGCAAAATCCTGTCGCCCTGACCTTTGACGAATAAGATGCGGGCCGGCCTGATGTTATGTTCGTCATCCAGCGTATCCTCGAAGCGCAAGGCCGCCTGACATTGCTCGACCAAAATAAAGTCATCACGCCGCATAAAGCGTTTCGTATTTTTGCCACGACTAACACGGTGGGCCTCGGCGATACAACGGGCCTCTATCACGGCACGCAGCAAATCAACCAAGGTCAGATGGACCGTTGGTCCGTTGTCTGCCAGCTAAATTATCTGCCGAATGACGAAGAAGAAAAAATCGTCCTCGCGAAAAGCCACGCCTATGACAATGCGGAAGGCCGGGACCTGCTCGCCTCTATGGTGCGCGTCGCCGATATGACACGGAAGAGCTTTATGGCAGGCGATATCTCCACCGTTATGTCGCCGCGGACGGTGATGAACTGGGCCGAGAACGCGCGTATTTTCGACGGCGATATCGCGCAAGCGTTCCGCCTAACGTTCCTGAACAAGTGCGACGAGCTAGAACGCCCCATCATCAGCGAATTTTTCCAACGCGCCTTTGGCAGTGATTTGGAAGAAAGCGCCGTGACGATGTTGGCGGTTTAGGGAAACAGTCTGTTATTTCACCGAACTCAAATAGGTTTCGGCAGACACTCTAGCATTAGTTTGATAAATCATGGTACAACCCATAGTGAAAGGTTGAACCATGATTAGATTTTTCGCTCTGGCAGTCACGCTCTCTCTGGCAGGATGGTCTTCTGCAAGTGCTTGCTCGATAGAACCGTCAACAACGCAATGGTATTATTCCTTATCGCCTAATGATTACACAAATTGGGATACGTCTACGCTTTCTGTTGGCCTTATTTATTCCATAGAGAAAAAGCGAAAAAACCGTAATGTACCTCGTATTTATTTCGATGAAAGCCAAGAGAAAAAGCCCTTTGTCAAAGTTGAGTATGAACTCATCGAAGATATTTCAGGCGATTTCAGTCTTGATAAAAAACAATGGATTCCCGCATTAAGTGAGCTTGAGATTGACCGTGAATTAGAACTCAAAACGACAAGTCGAGACTTCGCCTATTGGGATTTACGGGATTTGGGTGCACCTTTTGTCTATGGATATGCGGGGGATACCAGTTGTGGGTTGAGTCCCGTGCCAACACATTTGCCTGGCCAATTTTATCTTCAGTTCAAAAAGGACGGAAAAACGATTGGGATGGAAATTGTTACCGGTCCAGAGGACCCTTTTGTCGAAGATTGGCGAAGAATCTATTCAGATGCCCCGACATCTAAAATTAAACGAACAGCCAAATCCTATTTTACGGAAATTTCTGGATATCAGGAAATAGAAATAGAAATATGTCCCACAGAGGAAGCGCTTGACGAAATTTCCTATGGCTGGGCAGGCAAAGGGGTAGACCCGGGGCTCTTACGTTCAGTCAATGTTTTTCGACAATATGACGCTCATAATAGCGAAATTGAAAATCTTAAAATCATAGATTTTGACGCCTATCAAAAAACACTAAAAAAGGAAAAATGGGTGTGCGAGGATGGCGGTCAATATCTTGTTCTAGATAAACACTCCGAAGAAATAGACCGAGGGCAATGGCTTACAGGAGACAGAGCCCCCAAGCACCGCTATATTAAGATAGAAAACGGAAACATCGACACCAATGATATTCTCTCTCATATCACCATCTTACCGAATGAAAATGGCAGTATCGATGTCAGTGTGGTCCAAGTGAAAAATTGGATTCGCGAAGCAAACCCAAATTAACATCCTACTTCACCAAGGTCGTGCTCGGAAAGGCCGCTTGCCAGCCGAACCAGAAGGCGCGGTGATAGGGGAGGCGTTTTAATTCTTGGCCATCATCTGACGTTAGGCGGGCTTCGGTGATTTTCCATCTGCCGCCTTGGCTATCCACGGCCGTGACGCCGTCTGATTTTACAATTGTCACGCCGCCCGGATTATAGACGCGGTTCGCGCCTGTTTCATCCGTCAGCACGACAAATTTCTGAGAGCCAAGCTGGCCTGAATAGACAGGATTTTTATTGAGGTAATCCGTATCAATTGCGATTGAACCCGGCTGTCCTTTAAAGCGCAGGGCGAGGACTTCTTGCTTATTCGCAAGGCGCGAGTCTTGATAAGGCGTGTTAAACATCAGCTCATCCGTGGCGAAATAATCATGATAGGCCACGCCTTCATCATAATTGCGTCGGTGACCCGTCTCGAGTGAGAGGACTTTGGTGTTGGGGTGTAGCTTTTTCCATTTGCCCCAATTTGTCGTCACAACGCTGCGGTGATCCAGCGCGATGCCTTTGCCGACCAATGGCCCGACAACAGGTTCGCCTTTCAGCGTATTCCACAAGCTTTGCGTGGCTTGGTCATACATGAGCTTATTAGAGCGCAGCAAAAATCCTGATGTGCCGAGGTTATATTTCTTTCCGTCCAGCACGGTGTCATAAAGCACCACCGTCCCGCAAAGCGTACAATAGACGCCCGCCACATCGACACCGCCGACCGTATCCGTGAACATTTCATGCCACGCCAAAATACGTTTCGGATAGGCGCGTACATCTCCGTTCACTTCAATACCAAAGACGACATCATCATCATCGAGATAAACAGCTTCAGCCACATCAAGCATTTTCGGATTGCGCAGCGGCGGGATTCCGTCTTGATGCACACCGCCCCAGCGCACTTCGTCCAGACGAATATTTGCGCTCGGTCCGCGGCCTGCGAAATAGCGTTCGAAGCGCCTATCGATGGCTTTGTAAAAATCGGCTTTGAATTGATCATAGCCAGCAGCTTTGACCTCGGGTTGGTTCCACATCCAACGGAACCAAGCATTTATATCGCGGCCAAAATCCTGACCTGTTTCGCGCTTAAGCTCATTGAGCAAATACACGCGAACAGAAGGGTCGAAGACGAAATTGAAAACTTCGAGGGTCGGCGCGACCCAGGCCGCGTCAAAGCGCTGAGAAATCTCGGCGCGAATTTCTGGGTCCCCATAGGCTTGATCGCCATCTAGCAAGGACAATAAGAGACGCCGGTCTTCCGCATTGAGATCAACGGCCGCCAATGACGCCTGTGAAGCCGGGGGCGTCGGCGGCGCATCTGTGACAGAGGGCACCTGCGCATTGGCATTAAATAGTAGCGCAGAAACCCCTGCGGCGGAAAGCAAAAGACCAGAGAGAAGAAATGCATGTTTCATGCTGGCAGGTTGCGCGAAAATGTCCGCGTGTGCATTTCACAAAAGCCGGATTTTATCTCACATGAGAGTGAAGCTTCGGTGAGCTCCAGCTGAGCTCTGCGGCGTCTTCACCGCAATATGTCGGCGCGAAAGGCTTTACCTGTGCCGCCGCCTTATCTACACCCGCCGCTTATGAGCGCTACTCCGATTGATAACTTTAAACGCGTGCTTTCTGCGTCGACCAAAGCCATCGCGGGTGAGCCTGAACTTGAGGTGTCCTATGGCGGGGATGTCGCCGGTATTGTGCGTGATCAGGTCATGCTGCCCGCTCTGCCGCCCAAACCCAAACCGGACGTTATCGCAAAAGCCCGCGGCGAGGCCGATGCGCTTGCGTTGCGAGTGGCCTTACATGACAAAGATATTCACGCGGAGAACATGCCGCAATCCGGCCCCGCGCGCCAAGTCTTTGAAGCCATGGAACAGGTGCGCATTGAAACCCTCGGCGGGCGGCATCTGTCTGGGCTCAGCGATAATCTCATGGCGGCCCTTGATGCGCGTGCGAAACGCCGCGGATTTGATGATCCTGATATTGCCAAGGATGATACGAGCTTCGCCGAAGCTGTTGGTCTTTATGCACGAGAGCAGCTGACGGGCCGAAGCCTGCCTTCATCAACCGACGGAATTATGCATGCGTGGCGGCAAGAGATTATGCTGAAAGCCGCGGGCCGATTTGACGATTTGAAAACGGCCCTGTCTGACCAAGACGCTTTTGGGAAATTCGTACAAGATTTAATTGCAGATTTTGACCTCGGAGATGACCCTGCCTCTTCCGAAGAAGAGGAGGATCAAAATGACGAATCCCAAGAAAATGAAAACGAACAGCAAGATCAGGACCAAAATCCAGATAGCGAGCAAGACGACGAGCCCGGCACAACCGAAGTCTCTGACGCGGACGCAATGGACGACGAAAATGCCGATCCGCAAGATATGGTCGATGCAGAAAATATTGAAGGGGATCAGGACGAAGCGGACCAAACGCCAGATGCGAATGCACAGCAGCCCAACCCCGTCAATATGCCGGACCCTTATGATATCTACACCAGCGCGCATGATGAAACCATCAAAGCCGAAGAGCTGTGCGACGTCGAGGAGCTGGAACGTCTGCGCGGATATTTAGATGGTCATATGAAAGGCCTGAGCGGCGCGATTTCCCGCCTTGCCAACCGCTTGCAGCGCCGCCTGCTGGCGCAGCAACAACGCTCTTGGACCTTTGATCTCGAAGAAGGCATGCTGGATACGGCGCGCCTATCGCGGGTGATTATCGACCCGCTGTCCAGCCTGACCTTTAAAGAAGAAAAAGAAACAGATTTCCGCGATACGGTTGTCACGATCTTGATTGATAATTCGGGGTCTATGCGCGGGCGGCCAATCATGGTGGCCGCCGTCACAGCCGATATCATGGCCCGCACGCTTGAGCGCTGCGGGGTGAAGGCCGAAATTCTCGGCTTTACAACCCGGGCCTGGAAAGGCGGCAAGAGTTTCCAAGATTGGATGGCCGCGGGCAAACCCTCTCGCCCGGGTCGCCTCAATGATTTGCGCCACATTATATATAAAGCCGCCGATATGCCGTGGCGGCGCGCGAAGCGAAATCTCGGCCTGATGATGCGCGAAGGTTTGCTGAAAGAAAATATCGACGGCGAAGCGCTGGATTGGGCC
>CALLBD010000041.1 GCA_938001915.1 uncultured Caulobacterales bacterium
GAGCGCAAAGCATATGCCGTGGCAAGCTCGCCGCTTAGCGGAATGATTGGGTCTTCTGATTGAACGTAAAGTCCGCCCTTGCAATAAGGGCTAGTCATGCCAACCTGTTTCGTCTAATCGGCCCGCTTGAATTTACTGGATATATCTCATGTCGAACGTATTGCTTATTATACAGCTCATCATCTCTATCATCCTTACGGGCTTGATTTTGATTCAGCGCTCCGAAGGCGGCGCGTTGGGAATTGGCGGCGGTGGCGGCGGCGGACTTATGTCTGGCCGCTCCGCGACGACATCAATTGCCCGTATGACAGGGATTTTGGGCGCGGTCTTTATCGCCAATTGTCTTGCGCTCTCTGTCGTTTATCAAATCGAAAATCGGGATAACCTGATTATCGACGATGCAGCCGTTGCCTCTCAGCCAGCTGAGAGACCCGCCGAGACGCCGCCCGCACAGCCGGATGAACGCCGATAAGTCTATTTCGCTGCATTCTAGTCACATCAATCTCTGAGCAGGGCTTGACGCGACTATGCGATTCAGAGGATTGAACGGTCCCGTTAGTAACAACGGGTTCCCCATAGGACGAACATCGTAATCTTGTACAATTTTGTGCGGGTTGCCCGTCAATATTTTTAAGGCGGGCCTTATGCCACGTTACATTTTTATCACTGGCGGAGTTGTGTCTTCGCTCGGTAAAGGCTTGGCCTCTGCTGCGCTGGGGGCTTTGCTGCAATCACGCGGGTATAAGGTGCGCTTGCGTAAGCTTGACCCTTATCTGAACGTCGACCCCGGCACGATGAGTCCCTATCAGCACGGCGAAGTTTATGTGACCGATGACGGGGCAGAAACGGATCTCGATCTTGGGCATTATGAACGCTTTACCGGCGTGAGTGCCGCGCAAACTGATAACATCACGACGGGCCGCATCTATTCTAATATCATCGCGAAAGAGCGGCGAGGGGATTATCTCGGCGCGACCGTGCAGGTCATCCCGCATGTCACCAATGAGATTAAAGACTTCATTGGCTCCGACGCGGGAAATGTGGACTTTGTCCTTTGCGAAGTTGGCGGAACCGTGGGAGATATCGAAGGCCTACCGTTCTTCGAGGCCTTACGTCAGTTCAGCCAAGAACAGCCCCGCAATAATACCTGTTTCCTCCATGTGACTCTGATGCCTTTCATCAAAGCCGCGGGTGAAATGAAGACAAAACCGACCCAGCACAGTGTTAAAGAATTGCGCTCAATTGGTATTCAGCCTGATATTTTGCTCTGCCGTGCAGACCGCGAAATCGACATCGGAGACCGTAAGAAAATTGCGCGCTTTACCAATGTGCGCGAAAGCTCGGTTATCCAAGGCCTTGATGCCAAATCGATTTATGACGTGCCTTTGGCCTATTATGAAGAAGGCCTCGACCGCGAAGTTCTGGCCCATTTCGGCATAGAGAACCCACCTGATGCGGATTTGTCGAAATGGAATCAGATTTCTGAGACCTTGCATAATCCAGAAAATGGCACAGTGAATATTGCGGTCGTCGGAAAATATACTGTCCTGCCCGACGCCTATAAATCTATCACAGAGGCCCTAGTCCATGGTGGTATCGCCAATGATGTGAAGGTCAAAATCAACTGGGTCGAAGCCGAAGATTTTGAAACTTCCGAAGCTGTGGATGTCATGAAAGGCATGAACGCTATTCTCGTTCCAGGAGGATTTGGGGAACGCGGCACCGAAGGGAAAATCAAAGCTGTCCGTTATGCGCGCGAAAATGATATACCCTATTTTGGGATTTGCCTCGGCATGCAAATGGCCGTGGTAGAAGCCGCGCGCAATCTTGCAGGAATCAAAGGCGCGAGCAGTTCTGAATTTGGCGAAGGCGGCGAGAATGTTGTGGGCCTGATGACGGAATGGACCAAAGGCAATGAACGCTTGGAGCGCACAAAGGAAACAGACCTTGGCGGGACAATGCGGCTTGGCGCTTACCCTGCGGCGCTCGAAAAAGGCAGTCTCGTTGCCAAGCAATATGGCGCAACAGAAATCAGCGAACGCCACCGTCACCGCTATGAAGTGAACATTGATTTTAAAGATAAGCTCGAAGCCGCAGGTCTCAAATTCTCCGGCCTCTCACCAGATGGCGTCCTCCCAGAAATCGTAGAAATCCCGGGCCACCCCTGGTTCATCGGCGTGCAATATCATCCAGAGCTAAAGAGTAGACCGTTTGACCCGCATCCTTTGTTTAAAGGGTTCATCGGCGCGGCGGTCACGCAGAGTCGATTGGTTTAGGAAAGATTATGGCATCGGACGAAGTAGAACTTGACGAAACTGAATATCCTTTAGCGATAAAAATATTCAACGTTTTACGATGGACCATGGTTGGGTGCGGAGTATTGGTTTTTATTGCTGGGATTTACTTATTGTTTAAAGGCTATCCTTGGTACTTTGTAATTCCTGGGTATTTGGTTTTGAATATTTTCTTCAGGGTGATGAAAACCTATTTCAGAAATATCACTGAAGACCTACAGTCTGAACAAGATGATTTAGGAGATCAAACTTTCTAAACCGAAAGGCTCGTACAGCAGTCACAATTCGCTGTCGCATTTGGATTGTCTAGACATCATCATTGCTGGCGATAAAGTATATTCCAAGCGTGTCACTCAGTGAGTTAGCGCCTGTTGGCGCCTTTTCGTTAAAAGGATGAATAGGTCCCAGTATTGAACCAACAGGTATGGATATCCCCAGCTGTGGTTCATGTACTGGCGCGTCGCTTGTTGGGTCGGAGCGAGGTTGTTGTGTAAACGAAAGCTGACGAGTTCTGAATAATTTAATCGATATAATCAGAGCTTCTATCGTCTTCTTCATATACTAAAGCTCGTACCACACCCACAATTTGCTGTCGCATTCGGATTCACGATCTTGAACGCTGAGCCAATAAGCTCATTGGCGTAGTCAATTTCTGACCCGCTCAAAAACTCTAGGCTCATTTCATCAATCACCACCGTCGCGCCGTCGCGGGTGATGACGAGGTCATCTTCATTGGCGCTTTCTGCGAAATCAAACTTATAAGAAAAGCCAGAACAGCCTCCGCCCTCGACGGCGACGCGCAGGAAATCTTGCTTGCCCATCTTGGCCATAATCGCATTGATTTGCTTCGCTGCGGAAGCGCTCAGGGTGACGGGAGTTTCGGTAGCAATATCTGACATAGATTCTATATAGGGGTGAATTCTTAATTTGGAAACCAACACTGTGGTCAAATATCCATCTATACGTCCGCTCGCTATCTATGCGTCCGACCCAAATAAAGCCAGGGGGCGGTCCATTTCTCAGCCGAGTAAATCTGAGCGCAGTCCGTTCCAGCGGGATAAGGACCGTATTATCCACTCCTCTGCTTTCCGCCGCCTCAAGGGGAAAACGCAGGTTTTTGTGTCCCATGAAGGGGATTACTACCGCACGCGCTTGACCCACAGCCTGGAAGTTTCGCAAATCGCGCGGTCTATTGCGCGGGTTCTGGGCCTGGATGAGGACCTCGCGGAGTGTCTGGCACTGGCGCATGATTTGGGTCATCCGCCTTTCGGCCATTCTGGCGAAGATGCGCTGGCGGAATGTATGAAGCCCTATGGCGGTTTTGACCATAATGCACAGACCCTACGAATTGTGACCCATTTAGAAGGGCGCTACGCGGAATTTGATGGGCTTAACCTGACATGGGAAACATTGGAGGGAATAGCCAAGCATAATGGTCCGCTTGTGACGAAAAAATCTGATGTTGCGAAATTACCTTGGGCGTTGACCGCCATTGAGAACTGGGAAGCTTTGGAGTTAGACACATTCGCGGGACCGGAAGCGCAGGTCGCCGCGCTGGCGGATGATATTGCCTATAATAATCATGATTTAGATGATGGTTTGAGTGCGGGATTGTTTTCGGTTGCAGATGTGACCCAGGTGCCATTCGTCGGCGAGATGTTCGAGGATGTTCGTCGCCGTTATCCAAATATTCCTGAAAGCCGCCTGATACATGAGTCTGTTCGCGACATGATTGGGTATATGGTAGCGGATGTGCTGTCTGAAACGCGCCGCCGCCTAGAGGCAGCCGGTCCAAAAAGTCCCGATGATATTCGTAACTTAGACCATGCCGTCGTAGACTTTTCGCAGGAGTTTCGGGCGAAGGAAAAGCCTTTGCGGGAATTTTTATACGATAATATGTATAAGCATTTTAAAGTGAACCGCATGATGAGTACGGCGGGGCGGGTAGTGCGCGAGCTTTTCGCGCTTTTCATTGTCGAGCCGGATTTGCTGCCGAAACATCTTTACGTGCAGACAAATGGGTCCGAGACGTTTGAAACGGCGCGGGTCGTCTGTGATTATATCGCCTCTATGACGGATAGTTTTGCGATTTCAGAACATAAAAAACTCTATCAGCCTGCTGGCTATTTTTAAGCGGGCGTAAGGTTTTTTTAACCTTACTCACTATGCTGTGGTCTGGACTGTTTTCCGAGCTGGCCTTGGGGTAGTCATAGGCCATAAAAATGAGATTATATGTCTAATACGCCCACAGAATTTTCACCCGACCTTGCCGTCGCGCAAGAGACCTTGCGTCCCTTCGATGCGCGGGAACGGGAGGGTTTAAGCCCTATGATAAAACTGGCCATCTTGGTCGGCATGTTGCTCTTGGCTGCATTTATTGTGTTGAAGCTTTATACGCCGGGCGTGCGTGACCGTGCAGATCCACCGCGTATTACCGCCGACAATACGCCTTTCAAAGTTAAACCCGAAGAGGTTGGCGGCGTTCAAACCCCCAATCAGGACAAAGTTGTTTTTGACGTTATGGACGGGAACTCTCCGTCGACGCAGGCGAATCCAAATCCGCGCCCTGAGACGCCCATAAAAATGCAGCCCCCAGAGCCCGTCGTGAAGAGACCTGTTGTACAAGACGTCCAGCCGCCAGCTGTCACGCCAAATCCCGCCCCGAAACCCGCACAGCGCCCCGCTGTGGCCGTCAGGGGTAGTGAATGGGTTGTGCAAGTTTCGTCAACGCGGTCAGAGAGTGATGCCGCCCAGATGTGGATGACGTTGAAGCAGAAATACCCGCAGTTGGTTGAGGGTAGATATGCGGATGTCAGGCGTGTGGATCTGAATGAGAAAGGTATTTACTATCGCACTAGGATTGCAGGGCTGGCCGACAAATCTGCCGCGAGTTCATTGTGCAATGCTTTCAAATCCGCAGGGCAAGCCTGTTTTGTGACAAAGCGATAGGGTATGACAACGCCGCTTTCCTGCATTATTGGATTGTCGGGGCTGCGCCTCAAAAAAACTGAGTCTGTTTTTCTGCGGGATGCGAACCCTTGGGGCGTAATTTTATTTGCCCGAAATGTTAAAGACCGAAATCAGCTGCGCGCACTCACACGAGATATTCGAGCGGCCACTGGGCGAAATACGCTCATTTTTATTGACCAAGAAGGCGGTCGCGTTCAGCGTATGCGCGCACCAAATTGGAGATCGTTCCCGTCGGGGGAGGCTTACGCCAGTGTTTATAGACGAGACCGCGAAGCTGGACGCCGCGCGTGTTATTTGGGGCATCGGTTGATTGCAGATGATTTGCGGGATGTTGGTATTACGTCGGATTGCGCGCCTGTCCTTGATTTACCGCAACCAGGGGCAGACCCGATTATTTCAGACCGCGCTTTGGGAACAAGCGTCGAAGATATCGTAGAGATGGCGCATTCCGCTATGGCGGGTTTAATGTCCGGCGGCGTCGCCCCCGTTATCAAGCACATCCCAGGTCACGGACGCGCAAAAGTTGACAGTCACAAGGCGTTGCCAAAAATCGATGCGAGCCGCTCAACCTTGGAGGCCTCAGACTTTTTACCTTTCCGAAAACTCAATGATGCCCCCATGGCGATGACCGCGCATGCCGTCTACACACATAATACGCGTTCAGCCGTGACAATTTCTCGCAAATCTTTGACAGAGCTCATTCGGGCTGCAATTGGGTTTAACGGCCTGTTGATGACGGATGATTTGGATATGAAAGCCCTGACTGGCGATTTGACAAAGAAAACAGAGCGGGCTTTGCGCGCTGGCTGTGATATTGCTTTACAATGCTCTGGCTCTTTGGCGGATAGTGTGAAGGTTGCAAAGGGCGCGAAATATCTGGGTGGGCGGGCTTTGGAACGTGCGATAATCGCTGAAAACTGCGCTGAGCATGTTGCAAATTTTGATCGTCATGCCGCAGAAGCTGAATTTGACGAGCTCATGGCAATAGCACCGAAATGACCGAAGACTTCCAAGAAGACATGACGTTTGACGCCGCTTCTGAGGCTGCAGATGACGGCGAAGGATTGGTCCTTGATATGGATGGCTATGGCGGCCCACTCCATTTGTTGCTTGAACTCGCACGAAAGCAAAAAGTGGACTTGGCCCGTCTGTCTATTCTTGAATTGGCCGAGCAATATATCGCCTTCATCAAATCTGCGCAGGATTTGCGAATAGAACTTGCGGCAGATTATCTGGTCATGGCGGCGTGGCTGGCCTATTTGAAGTCGCGATTAATTTTGCCGCGTGACGCAGGTGAAGCCGAACCCGAAGTCGAGGAACTTGCGGCACATCTTGCGTTTCGTTTGGAAAGATTAGAGGCTATGCGCCGGGCCGTCGATGGGCTGATGCGGTTGCCTCTCACGGGAGAAGCCGTGCATGTCCGAGGGGCGCCAGAGGGCCTTCGGAGCCGAACTTCGCCGATTTTTGAGGCCGAAATTTTTGATGTGTTGAAAGCCTACGGCACCACGCGGTCACGGGCCGCGATTCGAAATCATAAGCTTCCAAAGCCCAGGATCATGAGCTTGGATGATGCTCGAAATCGTTTGCGCCGCGCCCTTAAATCGGTTGGCGTTGACTTGTCAGACTGGGTGTCGTTGGATGATATGCTTCCAGACGGCGCAGAAATCGGTGTGGATGGGGTGCCGCAAGCCTCGGTAAGAGCTAGCTCGCTACTTGCAGGGCTGGAGCTGGCGAAAGAGGGGCAGATTGAATTGCGTCAGTTAAAAGCGTTTGCCCCGATTTATTTGCGTGGAAAAACCGCCGAAGAGGCTGATACGCCTGCGGCGGAAGAGAGTAAGTTATGAGTAAAACATCTGACCGAATTAACAAAGCCGCAGCAGGCATTGAAGCAGATGTGGTTAACCTGACCGAACGCCTGAAGACGGATGGCGATATCGATGGTGATTTGCGTCAACTAGAAGCCCTCCTATTCGCGGCTGTAGAGCCTATTGATGTCCAGACTTTGCGAGAACGTATGCCCGAAGAGGCAGATGTGGGCGCGCTGCTCGCGCGTCTTGTGCGAGACTATGAGGGGCGCGGAGTAAATCTTGTGCGCGTAGCCGGTCGGTGGCGGTTTCAGACAGCGCCAGATCTCGAGCATCATTTGACCGATGTCAAAGAATCCCGTCGGAAGCTCTCAAATGCAGCTTTAGAGACACTGGCAATTGTCGCCTACCATCAACCCGTAACGCGTGCGGAAATCGAGGATGTGCGAGGCGTCGCGGTGTCCAAAGGCACGCTGGATGTATTGATGGAGTTGGGGTGGTTACGCCTTCGCGGCCGCCGGAGAACGCCCGGCCGTCCCGTCACCTATGGCACAACAAATGGGTTTTTGGCGCATTTCAATCTCGAAACGATATCTGACCTGCCAGGCCGTGAAGACTTAAAGGCTGCGGGTTTGCTGGATCCGCGCTTGCCGAAGGACTTTGAAATGCCAGAACCTATGATGGTGGATGATTTGTCTGGGGATGAAGATCCGCTTGAAGATGATGCGGATACCGAATTTTTCGAAGATTTTTTGTCGGATGACGAGGATGATGCCTAAAGCGGGTTGAAGCCAGCCCCTTAGCTCTCTATCCTTGTCGTCGTAATTCAAAGGAATATCCTATGCCACATTGGTCCGGACTGCTGATTATCGGTGTAATCGTATTGCTCGTTTTTGGCGGGCGCGGGAAAATCTCTTCCATTATGGGCGATATGGGGAAAGGCATTAGCTCTTTCCGTAAAGGCCTAAAGGACAATGTTGACGATATGAAAGATGCGGCTGACGACGCATTGGACGTCACGCCGAAAGCAGAAGATATCAAGGTCAAGAAGAAGTAATTCAACATCTTCCTTAAGGGCTTTGACCCATGCTCCCATCCATTGGTTTTCCGGAAATGCTTGTAATCGTTCTATTGGCGATTATTTTTGTCGGGCCAAAAGACTTGCCGAAACTCATGCGTACCATTGGTCAGTGGATGGCCCGTATTCGAGCTATGGGTAATGAGTTTAAGTCCGCTTTTGATGACATGGATATGGATGAGGATGTCGCCGCCATACGCCGAGAGATTGAGGAGATGAAATCCCTCGGAAAATTGCCCTCCGATCTAGATGACGAAATGCGCGCGCTGAATAAAGATATTCGCGAGGCAACTGACATGTCATCCCCGCATAAACCCAAGCCCAAAAATGACACGCCGTCAGATGAGTGAGAAGCTAGAACATCAAGATGAAGTTGCGGCGAGTGAAGCCCCGCTGCTGGACCACCTAATTGAGTTGCGCGCCCGTCTGATAAAAATGTGTATAGCTCTAGCCGTTGGCTGCATCATTTGCGCGCCATTCCTGAAGCAAATCATCGCCTTCCTAATGCGGCCATTTGAGGTCGCTCTTATCCGGTATAATGTGGGTCTCGTTGAGAGGGGGATTGATCCTATCGATTTGGGGTTGATTGCAACGCACCCTTTGGAAACCTTTTTTGTGAAAATGAAAATAGCCCTTTTTGGCGGGGTTGTTATCGCCTTTCCGGTTATCGCCTATCAGCTTTACCGGTTTGTCGCGCCAGGCTTATACAAATCTGAGCGTTCGGCGTTTTTGCCCTATTTGATATTGTCGCCCGTACTTTTTGTGCTGGGGGCGACCTTGGTTTTTCTTTTCGTTTTCCCCTTCGTTATGGAATTTGCCCTGAACCAACAAAATCTTGGAGCAGGGGAAACCATTGAGCTTATGACCAAGGTGAGTGATTACCTGTCCCTGTCTATGGTGTTGTTTTTAGCCTTTGGACTAGCGTTTCAGCTCCCTGTTATTCTCTCTTTATTGGGCAGAATTGGCATTGTCACAGCAGATGGGCTGCGGGCAAAACGCAAATATGCCGTCCTCGGGATTGCGGTTTTTGCGGCCTTTGCGACCCCGCCCGATCCCATTACTCAGTTCATATTGGGCGGCGCGATATATCTCCTCTATGAGGTCTCAATAGTGGCCGTTGGGATATTGCAGCGCCCAAAACCCGAGCCTGAGGCCTGATTTTATAGTTTGAGTTTGATCCGACTACTACGCCAAAAAACTGATATGGCTTAGGTTTTCGTTAATCACGTTCCTTCATAAAGCGGCAAACTTTTAACGTTTGCGATGGGACCGTAACATGCGTGCAACAACACTTTCATTGACTATAGCTTTGGCGCTCAGCAGCTCCGCAGCTTTTGCGCAGTCCAGCTATAATGTTGTGGTGGAACCCACAACGCACACAATTGACGCCATAATCAACGCGCCTATTGAATATGACGAAAATGGTATCGTGAAAGCGCAACATTTTAATGCGGATAACCTCACCGAAGAAGAATATCAGGCTGTTTTGGATGAAGCCAACCGCGTTCGCGCTTATCGCGACGCAAATGGGCTGAACTTTGAAAGCGAGTATATCTATCCGAGTGAGGCTTCAAGCACGTCTTCGACGATTGGATTTACGTCAAATTATCAAGAGCCCGCACCTTTGTATCAGATTGATCTGTTCGAGCCGCAAACGACGACAACAACGAGTAGTGCGAAGACGCATACGGTCTCAAAAGGCGATACGTTGTATAATATTTCAAAGCGCTATGGCGCTACAGTATCTTCTATTCAGGCGGAAAACGGTTTGTCTGGGACAACGCTCTCTATCGGGCAGCGTATTCGCATTCCTGGCATCATCGTCGAGAGCGTAAATGCAACGGCTCAGCCCGTTTATGCAAACACGCTTGCTCAGAACCAGTACACAACGCGCCGAGTAGTTCAGCCTGCGCCAACCACAATTGCACCTCGTGTTGAAACCGTGGGCGCAACAGAGGCGGTCTATGCGATTCTGCCAAAAGATACGCTATATTCAATTTCACGCCGTAGCTGTGTTCGGGTTGCGGATATTGTTTCCAGAAACGCGCTAGTAAATCCGAATGATTTGAAGCCAGGACAGCGCATTACACTGCCTATCGGACATTGTTTGACACGTTAGGCCTTGCAAATACCCGCCATTGCGCGTTGCAATGGCGGTCTGCCTCCCTATATACCGTTCTAATTCAACCGAGCGGGGAATCCCGCCACCCATAAAGCTTTAGGCGGGGACCACATGTTAATTACGCTCATTCAACAATCCGCGCCAAGTGCAGGCGGTTCAATCATGAACTCTTTGCTCCTATTTGGTCCGTTGATTTTGATTTTCTATTTCCTCATTTTACGCCCTCAGAGTCAGCAAGCCAAAAAGCACAAAGCTATGGTGGCTTCTCTTCAGCGCGGCGATGAAATCATCACACGAGGTGGTTTGATTGGGAAAATCAAGAAGGTGAATGATGATGAGCTCGTCATCACCTCTGGCCAATCAGAGCTAAAAGTTGCGCGCGGAATGGTCGCCGCCAAACATGAAAAAACACCTGCGAATGACGCTGGCTAATTTCTTTTAAACCCTTGCCTGAAGGCTTGAGTGTATGCTGTTTTTCTCCCGTTCAAAAATAATCATGATTCTTGGTGCTGTCTTTCTGGGGCTGCTCCTCGCCATTCCAAATGCGCTCCCGGAGAAGGCGCGTGAGTCAATGCCAGCTGCTTTCTCGCGGACGATTAATCTGGGACTCGATTTGCAGGGCGGCGCACATATGCTGCTCGAGGTCGATCTTTCTTCTATATTAACCCAGGCCTTGGTCAATGAGCGGACCGCGATTAATGATAGTTTCCGGCGCGCGGAAGACCGTCCTCGGACCGAATTTGTACGCGTAGATGATGGCTCTATTCTCGTTAGGCTTCGGACAAAGGAAGATGCCGATAAAGCTATGCCGCTTTTGCAGGGCTTGTCCCAACCGATTGACCCAAGCCAAATCGGGTCATCCAAGACGACGCGTGTCACCCGCGAGTCCGATAAAAATATCCGTGTTACGATTACCGACGAAAATATCGAATATATCCGAAAGCAAACGATTGAAAAATCCATCGGCGTGCTGGGTCGACGTATTGACCCAAATGGTAATTTGGAGCTGCTTTTGGCGCCGGAGGGAGACAAGCGTATTCTCCTACAAGTTCCAGGCGCGCAGAATATCGATGAAATCAAAGATCGTATCAATAAGTCCGCAAACCTCTCCTTTCATCTCGTGAACGAAAAAGACTCGACGAATGAGCAAGCCATGCTTGTAGCGATGGAACCACCGCATCGTGTGGCTGCGGGCGATAAATATTTCCCTTTCGCGGAATCAAATGGGCAGCGCGGCGGCCTGATTGTGGTGGAACGTACCCGTATTACGGGGGATTGCTTGAAAGACTCCTCAGGTGGCCCGCATCCCGAGGG
>CALLBD010000042.1 GCA_938001915.1 uncultured Caulobacterales bacterium
GTCCGAAATATGCGTGATTGGGGCCGGTGTCGCCGGACAAACACTTGCCATGTCCTTATCAAAGCGGGGATTAGATGTTCTGCTATGTGAGAGCGGGAAACGCGATTTTGATCTCGAGATACAGCAATTGGCGCGCGGTCAAAACTCTGGTGAAACCTATTATGATTTAGATACGGCACGGCTTCGTCTCTACGGCGGAACGGCTGCGATTTGGGGCGGGCGCTGTGCGGAGCTCGATCCCATCGATTTTGAAACTCGCGATTTCGTGCCGCATAGTGGCTGGCCCATTTCCAAAGCAGATTTGGATCCTTATTATGATTTAGCTTTCGCTACGCTGGGTTTGAAACGCCCCGCTAACGGACGCATTTGGGGGGAATTGAACAAGGCTAAACCGCCTTTTGACACGCAAAAACTGGATGCAGGTCTTTGGTGTTTCGATGAGAATGGGGAGCGGTTCACCAATCCGCGCCGCGGCGAGCTCGACAAGGTTAGAACGCTATTAGAGGCGACACTGGTTGAGTTAGATGTCTCTGACAGCGGGAAGGTGCGAACGGCCATGTTTAAAAACCTCGCAGGTAAAACGCTTCTGGTTAAGGCGAAGAGATTCGTTTTGGCGGCAGGGGCTATGGAAACTGTTCGTTTATTGAGAGGCGCCGTTCCTGCGCGTCCCGACGGCTTTGGCAATGCCCATGACCAGCTCGGTCGATATTTTATGGAGCACCCCCATGCGCGTGGCGGGCAAATCGTACCCACAAATATGGCGAGAGCCATCCGCGCCGTTCCGCGTGCGTTGCGGGTCAAAGGCTTAAGATATGCGGCCTATTTGCGGCCATCAGAAGCGTTGCAGCGAGAGGCGGGGATTTTGAACTCTTCACTCAGTTTCGCGCCGAGACGCCATGAAGGCCTGCAAATGGGAGCGTTCCGCGCCACCAAAGACAAGCTCAAGCATGATTTGCCAAGTACAAAGTTTTGGCGTTCATTTTATAAAAACCTCAAAGGGGTTGGGATTAAAGGCCGAGAATGGACGGACCCCTGGCCGACTGTCGATAAGCTCCGCCGCAAGTCTGATAAATTTGGTCTTTACGCCGTTATTCGCGCTGAGCAGGCGCCCAATCCCGATAGCCGGTTGACGGTGTCCAATGAAACCGACGCATTGGGAATGCGCAAGTTAGATTTTCACTGGCGATTGAGTGACCTAGATAAACGCAGTGTTCGGGTTTTGATGGAGACACTGGATTCGGAATTTAAACGACTTGGATGGGGGGAAGTTTTCCCGGCACCTTGGTTGAATGACCCAGAGCAAGGCTGGAGCTTTGATCCCTTGATCTCGGCGCATTCAATTGGCGGATATCACCATATGGGCGGTGCGCGTATGGGCACGAATATAAAGACAAGTGTTGTGGACGCGAATTCTAAGCTTCACGAGAGCCCGAATCTTTACATCGCCAGCAGCAGTGTGTTTCCAACGGGCGGTTGGGCCAATCCGACCGTCACGATTATGGCCTTGGCAGAACGGCTTGGCGCACATCTTGCCCCAGTGACTCCAAGACCAAGCAATCGGATTTAGGGGCCTAGTAAGGGAATGGTGGGCGGTAACGGGTTCGAACCGCTGACCCTCTCGGTGTAAACGAGATGCTCTACCAGCTGAGCTAACCGCCCGTCGCATTCATGCGAGTGAAAGGGCTTATACGGCTTTTGCGCGGCGGTGCAATTACTCTATGCTGTTTTCATGGACAAAATTTTGACTGAAGCTGCATTAAATCTGCCGAGCTGTTTTATGACCGAGCAATGGGGCGGCGCCCATGTCTTTAAAATCGGAACGCGGGCAGACTTCAAAATGTTCGCAATTCTGCGTCCCGGCGAGAACCGCCTGACGGTAAAGGCACCAAATCCAGAGATTCGGGCCATGTTGATTGAGGTTGGTGCCGCAGAGGCACACTCCCACTTACCGCGCGGTAATTGGATGGTGTTACGGCTCGAAAAACTTGACACAGACGATGTTGTCGAGCGCCTAAACGCATCATTTCAAATGGTATTTCAGGGCTTGCCAAAGCGTGTTCGGTAATTAATAGGGCCGCTTTAAAATAATCTGCAATTTACGGCATTTGCGCGTTGACCAAGGGATAGCTCATGGCTAATAGCGCTTCACATCTTAGCGGGTGTAGCTCAGTTGGTTAGAGCGCTGGCCTGTCACGCCAGAGGCCGCGGGTTCGAGTCCCGTCACTCGCGCCATTTTCTTTTGAAATGGTCAGATTTGATAAGCCTTCGTTTCAAAGCGAAGGCTTTTCTGATTCTGGGACGGAACATCCCGAGCTATAGGTCACTATGGCTGCGTTGGGAATTAGTCTCCAGGCATCAGTGCGGGGATATTTTTGTGTTCGCCTGTCAACTCTTGAACTGTTTTCCTAATTTCCGGTCTCTATTGGTGTATAATTTTTCAATTCAGCGCGCTAAGACGAAACATAAGCGGCGTAAGAGCGATGAGGATGTCATGAGTAAAGTCTTTTCGACGGCAGGTGAGGCGCTCGGCGGCCTATGCCACGACGGCCTGACCATTATGTCGGGCGGGTTTGGACTTTGCGGTATTCCTGAAAACCTTATCGCTGCTTTGCGCGATAGCGGCGCTTCTGATTTGACCGTGATTTCCAATAATGCCGGCGTAGATGGGTTTGGTCTGGGACAGCTATTAGAGACGCGCCAAATCAAGAAAATGATTAGTTCATATGTGGGCGAGAACAAAGAGTTCGAGCGCCAATATCTTGGCGGTGAATTAGAGCTAGAGTTTAACCCACAAGGCACATTGGCAGAACGTATTCGGGCGGGCGGCGCTGGCATTCCAGGTTTCTATACAAAGACAGGCGTTGGAACGCTCATCGCGGAAGGCAAAGAACATAAAGATTTTGAGGGCGAGACTTTCATCTTAGAGACGGGTCTCAAGGCCGATATCGCTATCGTCAAAGCGTGGAAGGGCGATGCAGAAGGTAATTTGATATTCAAAGCCACCGCGCGAAATTTCTCGCCCATGATGGCTATGGCGGGCCAAATTACCGTTGCAGAAGTTGATGAAATTGTCCCCGTGGGCGCCCTTGATCCAAATTTTATCCATACCCCGGGAATTTTCGTCCAGCGTATTGTCGAAGCAAAATGCGAAAAACGGATTGAACAGTTGACGGTGCGGGAGGCGTAAAATGAGCTGGACACGTAACGAGATGGCCGCGCGTGCGGCGCAAGAATTAGAAGACGGGTTTTATGTCAATCTAGGCATTGGTATTCCGACCTTGGTCGCAAACCACATTCCAGATGGCATGTCTGTGACCCTACAAAGTGAAAATGGCATGCTGGGCATGGGGCCTTTCCCGATTGCGGGCGAAGAGGATGCGGACCTCATAAATGCGGGAAAGCAAACCATAACGACCTTACCTAAATCAAGCTTCTTCGACAGCGCGACAAGCTTCGCCATGATACGCGGCGGTCATATTGATTTGTCAATTTTGGGCGCAATGGAAGTTGCAGAAAATGGCGACATCGCGAACTGGATGATTCCTGGCAAAATGGTCAAAGGTATGGGCGGAGCAATGGACCTTGTTGCGGGTGTGAAGCGCTGTATCGCGCTATTTGATCACACGAATAAACGCGGCGAGAGTAAGTTTATCAAAGCCTGTACCCTGCCGCTAACCGGTCAAAACTGTATTGATATGGTGATTACGGATTTAGGCGTATTCGAGCGAGATAAGGCGCATAATCAGTTTCGCCTCCAAGAGCTCGCGCCCAAAGTGACCCTAGATGAGGTGAAAGCTAAAACAGAAGCTGACGTTATTTTTGAGTGAGAGACCCACAGGTGATAGTGAGCTTTCCAAGAAGGCTGAACGGGTGAGCGACGATGGATAAGCTGGCTCTACTCCGAGACAATGTTCGGCAGATGCACCTGGCCGAGGATAGCGCCGTTATTGAGGCGCTGATAAATCAGAATCCTATTAGTCTTGCCCAGCGCGCGAGTTTCTGTCGCCGGGCCGAAACTGTGATCACAAGAATTCGGGAAGACGACAGCCCGGGCCTTATGGAATTGTTCCTAGCCGAATATGGTCTATCGACAGATGAAGGCGTCGCGCTGATGTGTCTCGCGGAAGCCTTACTGCGCGTTCCCGACTCTGAAACGATTGATGAATTAATCGAAGATAAGATCGCGCCGTCGTCTTGGGGACAGCATTTGGGGAAATCAGCTTCCTCGCTTGTGAATGCTTCAACATGGGGATTGATGCTAACGGGAAAGGTGCTGGAAACTGATAAATCCAAGGGCCTCGCCTCTGTCTTACACGGGGCCGTAAAACGCTTAGGCGAGCCGATTATTCGCGCGGCCGTGTCGCGGGCTATGAAGGAAATGGGCAGCCAATTTGTTTTGGGGGAAACGATAGAGGAAGCGGTCAGGCGCGGACAGGCTAAACACGCAAAGGGTTTTACCTACTCCTATGATATGCTGGGCGAGGCGGCGCTCACCTCAAAGGATGCGCAGCGCTTCTTTCAGGCCTATGAACAGTCTATCGCGTTTTTGTCCACGCAGGCACACTCACAAGATATTCGAACAAATCCCGGGGTTTCGATAAAGCTCTCGGCGCTGCATCCCCGCTATGAGATCGCTCAAAAAGACCGCGTCATGACAGAATTAGTCCCGCGCGTTTTAGAGCTGTCGGTGAAAGCCAAACAGGCCAATATGGGGTTGAATATTGATGCTGAAGAGATGGACCGTTTGGATTTATCTTTAGACATCATTGAAACTGGTTTACGGGACGAAAGTCTCGCGGGCTGGGACGGGTTTGGCGTCGTGGTGCAAGCCTATAGTAAACGCGCATCGGCGGTTATTGATTGGCTTTACGCCCTGTCCAAGACACTGGACCGGAAAATTATGGTGCGCCTTGTCAAAGGGGCGTATTGGGATACGGAAATAAAACGCGCGCAAATCGAAGGCCTATCGGGCTTTCCCGTTTTTAGTCATAAATCGGCAACGGATGTGTCTTACCTGTGTTGCGCGAAAAAACTTTTGGGGATGACGGACCGGATTTATCCGCAATTTGCGACCCACAATGCGCATACGGTGGCGAGTATTTTAGAGCTTTCGCCTGACCGTTCCGCATTTGAATTTCAAGCTCTGCATGGAATGGGCGAAGTTCTGTATCGTCAGCTTATGGTGGCAGGCGATATGCGGTGCCGAATATATGCCCCCGTCGGGGCGCATCAGAATCTCTTGGCCTATCTTGTCCGCCGCCTACTCGAAAATGGCGCCAATTCCTCCTTCGTCAATCAAATCATCGATACGGACATTAGCGTTGAGACGATTGCGCGCGATCCCTTTGAAATTTTTGCGCAAGATAGGGCTGGGCAGTCTTCCTATATTCGCAAGCCAGCAGACCTGTATGCGCCCCATCGAAAGAATTCTAAAGGATGGGACTTGCAGAATGTGAGCGATATTGAGACCATAGAGCGTGCGCGGTCTAGGTTTAAAGATACCCAATGGACGGTGCGGCCAATTATCGTGGGAAGATATAAGGGCTTGCCAGCCAAACCCCTTAAAAACCCCGCTGATGCAACTGATGTGGTCGGTAAGGTCGTGGAGGCGCGTGAAGCGGATGCGGCGAAGGCAATAGCAAAGGCAAAACCTTGGACCGTAAAGCCCTCTCGGCGTCGTGACGTGTTGCGCCGTGCGGCGGATTTATTTGAAGATAATTTTGGAGAAATATTTGCCCTTCTGAGCCGCGAAGCGGGCAAAACTCCTAAAGATGCCACAGCAGAACTACGTGAGGCCGTAGATTTCTTGAGATATTACGCAGCGCAAGTTTCGATGGATAGCGACGGAACTTTGCACGGCGCTAGAGGCGTTTTCACCTGCATATCTCCTTGGAATTTCCCTTTGGCAATTTTCACGGGGCAAATCGCTGCCGCTTTGGCCGCAGGGAATGCAGTTTTGGCCAAGCCAGCGGAGTCAACGCCAATTATTGCGCATCTCGCGGTAAAGCTCCTGCATAAGGCGGGCGTGCCCAAATCCGCGCTCCAATTCTTGCCGGGGGAGGGTCAAACTGTAGGCGCCCAATTAACATCATCGCCCAATGTTCACGGTGTATGTTTTACGGGCTCCACAGTGACGGCCCAACATATAAATAAAAACATGGCGGATAATCTCGACCCGACGGCGCCCTTGATTGCGGAGACAGGGGGGTTGAATGCGATGATTATCGATTCAACCGCGTTACCCGAACAGGCCGTGCAAGATATTATAGACTCGGCGTTTCGATCCGCAGGGCAGAGATGTTCAGCGCTGCGCATATTATATCTCCAAGAAGATGTCGCCAAAGACGTCATGGAGATGCTATTTGGGGCAATGGATGAGCTAGAGCTCGGCGACCCGTGGACATATTCAACCGATATTGGGCCAGTTATATCACAGCCGGCCAAACGCAAAATTGAAACTCATATAGCTGCGGCCAATCGAGATGGGCGTTTGCTCAAGTCCTTGACAGCCCCAAAAACGGGAAATTTCGTGGGGCCGGCTGTTATTTCCGTATCTGGTATAAAGGACTTGGAGGAAGAGATTTTCGGACCTGTTCTTCATGTTGCGACATTTAAATCAGATCAGCTGAGCGCGATTGCGCGGGATATCAATGAAAGCGGATATGGTCTCACTTTTGGCCTTCACACACGCATTGATCAGCGGGTGGAAGAGTTAACAAAGTCTCTGCGGGTTGGAAATATCTATGTGAATCGCAATCAAATTGGCGCGATTGTTGGCTGTCAACCTTTCGGCGGTGAGGGCCTGTCTGGGACGGGGCCAAAAGCGGGCGGGCCGCATTATCTCAGAAGATTTACAAAGGTCATAGCAGGCGATACGACAAACGGAATTATTGCTGGTGACGCCCTCTCAATGGAGACCGTTCAGTCTGCCTTAACAGCGCTTGATGACACACGGTATTCCGCCCTTAAGACGGAAGATATGCCTGGGCCGACGGGGGAGTCCAACCGGCTGTCCACTTACCCACGCGGAAAAATACTTTGTCTCGGTCCCGCTTTGGAGGACGCTCGTAAGCAAGCCGAGATAGCGCGTGGAGCAGGGTGCGCAACCTTGGTTATATGTGTAGATGCGACAGCAGATGAAGGCCTAAACGGCCGTCTTGATTTTGAGGCGCTTACGGCCCTGCAAGGCTATCATGGCGTGGCTTATTGGGGGGGCTCACCGGATGCTAGGCGCATTCGCCGCGCCCTATCGCAACGCCCCGGCGCCATTCTGCCATTTTTCGGTGATACAGATATTTTCGAGCGATGTGTGGTCGAGCGTCATGTGAGCATTGATACCACCGCCGCGGGCGGGAATGTGACCTTGTTGTCGGGACCCTAAAAATAATCGGATTTTGTTGATTAACGCCGCGTTCAAGTTAAGCTTAGCCCACAAAATAAAAAGGTGATTACTTATGTCCTATGGATCGCATGCCTATATCCCCGACCCGCGCAATGAGACGGTTCTTTTCAATGTAAATGGGACGCTACTTCCCAGAGATAAAGCCGTTGTAAATGTCTTTGATTCTGGCTTCATGCTGGGAGATGGAGTCTGGGAAGGCCTACGGGTGCATCAGGGTAAAATTGCCTTTTTAAAGGACCACCTTGATAGGCTATGGGAAGGTGCAGCGGCGCTCGATTTGGATATTGGTCTATCGCAATCTCAATTGCAAAATCGTCTCTATGACACGCTAGCCGCCAATAAGATGGATGAGGATGTTCATATCCGTCTTATGGTCACGCGGGGTCTACGCAGTACGCCCTATCAAGATCCACGCGTCGTTATTTCGGAGGCCACCATTGTTATCGCGCCAGAATTTAAAAAATCCGATCCCAAAACGGCGGAGAACCCCTTATCGCTTTATACGGTTTCAGTGCGGCGCGGACGGGCAGATGTTCAAGACCCAGGTCTAAATTCTCATTCTAAAATCAATTGTATAACGGCGTGTATTCAAGCGATTAAGGCTGGCGCCGATGAGGGGCTAATGCTGGACCCGCAAGGTTTTGTCGCAACCTGCAACTCGACGCATTTCTTCATCGTTCGGAAGGACGAAGTTTGGACGTCGAGCGGAGATTATTGTCTCGGCGGCATTACGCGCGGGAAGATCATCGACCTTTGCAAAGCGAATGACATTCCTGTTTTCGAGAAGAATTTCAGTCTCGCAAAATGTTACGGCGCGGATGAAGCCTTCACCACTGGCACCTTTGCAGGTCTGGCTCCAGTGGGCAGTATTGATGGCCGCCAAATAGGTGCCGGAAAACGCGGCCCGATGGTGGAGAGGTTGCAGGGACTCTATCTGGACCTCATTCATAAGGACACCTCTGCATGATAATCGCTATGTGGTCTGGCCCTCGAAATCTCTCAACGGCCATGATGCGAAGCTTCGGCGCGAGGGAGGATTGCAGTGTCTTTGATGAGCCTTTTTTTGCACCATATTTGAAGGTAACGGGGAAGGCGCATCCGGGCCGCGAGGAAACCTTAGCCAGCCACGAAACAGATCCTTTTCGAGCTGAACAGCTCTGTCTCGCTACGCCCGCGACCCCGTATTATTTTCAAAAACACATGCCCCAACATATGCTAGACGGTTTTCCGATGGATTGGGCGCAAGAGGCAAAACATTTCTTTCTCATTCGCGACCCGCGCCGAGTAATTGCCTCCTATATTTTAGGGCGAGCCGATTTTGAAATTGAAGATTTAGGATTTGCGTCGCAGCGCCGCCTTTGGGAAACCTTGGGCCGCCCGCCCATCGTAGACAGTTTAGATATTCTACGGGACCCAGAGGTAATGCTTAAAAAGCTCTGTTCCGCAATCGACATCAAATGGGACGCAAACATGCTTTCATGGGATGCAGGGCCAAGGGCAGAGGATGGCGCTTGGGCGCCTTATTGGTATGCCTCCGTGCAGCGTTCCACGGGCTTCGCCCCACCGCCGAAATCCCCCCCAGCTATTGATGAGATACACCAAGCGGTTCTCGACGCTGTGCAGGAGGATTTTGATGTATTATTTAAGTCGCGCCTTCAAATTCAGAATGGCGACATGAACTGAAGTAATTTCAAAGCATCAAAACTTTCACGGGATAATTCTCATCCCGAGGCCCGTCATTTGCAGGCCGACATATTAGGCACCCTGCTTGAGAGAGAGGGGTGACCAGCCCGCTATCCTGACGCCGCAAAGTTGAAACTCGTCCATCAGGCAGTATCTTTGCTCGCAAATATGTTTCGCGAGGACCGTTATCTGAAACGCGTTGGGCTAAACGCATCTTGCGCCATGGAAGCTCCCCGTTGAGCAAATAATATAAGAATATGTGGGCCGTTACCCACGCAGATGACGGATTTCCGGGAAGACCCAATAGGCATTTTTTGCCGCTCTTCGAAAACCAAACGGGTTTCCCTGGTTTAACTGCGACTTTGGAGAAGACTGAGGCGTAGCCTAAATCATACGCGGTCGGCTGCATAAGGTCATATTTACCGACAGACGCAGCACCAATCGGGACAATGATATCGGCGTCGCATGTCTCAAATTTTTCACGAATGAGAGCGGGCGTGTCGGGCGCAATTCCGAGATCAACTACATCAAAGCCCCAGCTGCTCAGCCGCGCTATCAGCGCGGGCGTGATTGCGTTGATGATTTCGCCTTTGCCTAACTCGGACCCAATGGGCTTCAATTCGTCACCGCTAGCCAGAAGCGCGATTTTCGGCCGCGCCCGTACTGAGACCTCGGCTATATTGCACGTCGCGAGCGCTAATATCATCGCCGCTGTGATGCGGGTACCTGCGCGGAATAATCTATCGCCTTGTTTAATATCAGCGCCGGCGGGACGGATATAGGTTCGATTGGAAGGTGAGGTTACTAAGCTAACGGTCTGATTTTTAGCGATAAAGGCGTTTTCTTGAATTTCCACCAGATCTGCACCCTGCGGGATGAGCGCCCCTGTGAAAATACGCACTGTTTCATTCTCTCCGAGGCTTCCCGCGAACGGAACGCCCGCACGGCTTTCACCAATTAACGTGAGCTTATTTCCGTGGTCAGCTTTTTTAAGGGCATAGCCATCCATGATGGAGACAGCATGGGCGGGAAAATCAGTTGGCGCGATGATGTCCTGCGCCAAGACAAAACCATTGGCTTCAGATAATTTCACACGGCGCTCGCCCCAATTGGGGCGATGTTTATCCAAAAGGGCGAGCGCATCATCCACGCTTATCATCGAGAAAAGTCACCCGATTTACCGCCTGTCTTTGAAACAAGACGAATATTTGTAATCTCAATCGCCTTATCGATGGCTTTGAGCATGTCGTATAGGGTTAGGCAGGCGATGGAGACGGCGCTGAGGGCTTCCATTTCTACGCCGGTCTTTCCGTCGGTCTTAGCGGTGGCCGTGACATGATATCCAATGTCGCCAGAGAGCGGTTCGATCTTGGTGGTGACTTTGGTCAAGGGCAGGGGATGGCAGAGCGGAATAAGATCAGATGTCTTTTTTGCGCCCATTATCCCCGCGAGTTCAGCAATAGCAATCGGGTCGCCCTTTTTATTGGGACCGCTCAAATCAAAGGCTTCTTGGCTCATGAGAACCTTGCCTTCTGCGATAGCTGCGCGCGGGGTGATAGCCTTATCAGATACGTCGACCATTTGGGCACGGCCCGAGCCGTCTATGTGGGTTAGCTTCGTCATTTTTCAGCCAGTCGCGGGATAAGTTCCACCATATTGCAGGGACGATGACGTATATCCAATTGGGCCGAGATAACTTTATCCCACCCATCTTTCACAGCACCGTACGAGCCAGGTAGGCAGAAGATAAATGTATTCTTGGTCAAACCTGCAAATGCGCGTGATTGCAGGGTGGATAGCCCTATGGATTCAAAACTCACCTGGTGGTAAACCACGGAAAACCCATCGATGACCTTATCCAAGAGGGGTTTGATGGCTTCCACGGTCACATCTCGACCCGTTAGGCCTGTTCCGCCGCTCGTTATAACGGCGTCGATATCTGGGTTATCCATATATTCGGTGACGATAGCTCGGATAGCGTCGATGTCATCCTGAACAATTTTGCGTTCGAATACGGTATGCCCCGCGTTCCTAATTCGTTCCTCAAGCGTTTTGCCAGAGGTGTCGGTGTCCAGCGTCCTTGTGTCTGATATGACCACTACGGCAATGGAAATCGGAACAAAGGCAATATTTTCGTCAATGCCATGAATCATCGCTTTGCGTCCCATCGTTTGGCATCATCATAATCTTGTGCACGGGGTTCAATCCATTTTTCACTATTTTCGAAAACTTCCTTTTTCCAAAAAAACGCTTCTGTTTTCAGATAATCCATTAAATAATCTGTTGCTAAAAAGGCGTCACGTCGATGTTTCGCCGCCGCCGCGACGAAGACGATTGTTTCGCCAGGAGTCATGCGTCCGATACGGTGCCGAACAGTAATGTCAGTAACTTTCCAGCGAGTTTGAGCGGTCTTTATGGCCTCCGCGATACCCTGGCTCGTAACAGGCTCATAGGCCTGTAAGATGAGGGCACAGGTTTTCCCGTCGTTTTTATCATCGCGCACATTTCCGGTAAAACTCAAAATGGCGCCCGCGTCGGGGTTGGAGTCCCTAAACTGAGCCATAACCTCATTCGGGTGTATAGGGTCGGTCGTAATCATCACCCGCCGCCGACAGGGGGGAAGAACGCAATTCTATCTGCATTGGATATTCTGTGTTGGTCCGCCGCCACTTCGCCATTAACGATTGCGCGAATGGAAGCAGGGGCGAGAGGGTTTCCGTCAAACCGCTCATTTAGCCAACTGCGTAACGAAGCAACATCCGGGACGGCATTGGGGAGCGTTACGTCGTGTGAACGTCCGCAAATGTCTGAGAGTTGCCCGAGAAATTCGACTGTTGCCATATTACCCTCCCGTGACCGACATGTGACGGGGCAGGCTTGGGGCGTCACCAATCGAAAAATCATGGGCCTCAGGCTTTAAATTTACAGCTTTGGCAATACCTGTGTCGATGCATCCGCCGCTTCGCAAAGTCTTTCGCAAATCAATATGGTCTTCCTGACCCAGACACATGTAGATTCGGCCTGTGCAAGTTAAGCGAACGCGGTTGCAGCTCGCGCAGAAATTATTGGTCAGCGGGGAAATAAAACCGATACGGCCACCTGTTTCGGCCACATAGCTATATCGCGCAGGACCGCTAAGGGGGTCGCGCCTTAGAATGGGGCTCAGGGTGAATTGCTGTGATAGGGTGTCTTTCGCATGTGTCATGGGAACAAATTGTTTGCGCCGAGACACATCTGTTTGGCCCATTGGCATTATTTCAATCAGGCTCATGTCAAAACTTTGTGCGTGAGCCCAGCGCATCATCTCTGGAATCTCAGAAAGATTTTCGGGCAAAAGAACGGTGTTTATTTTAATGTGAAGCCCTGCGGTCTTTGCGGCTTCAATGCCCTCTAAAACTCGGGGTAGTGCGTTGCGCCGCGCCAAACTGGAAAAAATCGCCGGGTTTAAGCTATCAAGTGATACGTTTATCCGCTTCATGCCCAGGGACGAGAGCGCGTCGGCATATTTGGCCAATTGGGTGCCATTTGTCGTGAGGGTCAATTCGGCAAAATCTTGGCCAAGGCGAGAAGAGAGCTCCGTAATCAGCTCAACAATATCCTTTCGAACCAACGGCTCTCCACCGCTAATTCGAATTTTCTCAATCCCGAAATCAATAAAACGGTGCGCTATTTTTGAAAGTTCGGCAAGGCTAAGCAAATCCTGCTTGGGCAAGAAACTCATTTTTTCGGACATGCAATATTGACATCGAAGATCGCACCGATCTGTCACTGAGACCCTCAGATATTTTATCTCGCGCCCAAATTTGTCGATAAGGTTAGGCATGACGGCCAGACCCGCAGTAAAATTGCTTTAGGATATATAGGGGATTACACCGCTCCATTTTTTCGATATAACACATGGGTTATATCGAGCGCAAGTGAACGGCACTAATCAAAGGGTAAGAATTGGGCTTTCAATGCTACAGATCCTTCGGCGATATCTTGGGCCCAATTTTGGTAAGCCTTCAAGATATTATGGCCTTTCTCCGTCAACCGAGCCCCGCCCTTGTCGGGGCCGCCTTGAAAGGTTTCAATAATTGGTTCGCCGAACATTGTATTTATCTCTCGCGTCAATCGAGAGGCCCGAGGATAGCTCATTCCCATTTTCTTGGCCGCTGCGGAAATCGACCCGAGCTCAGATATATTCAACATCAACTCGGCTTTGCCCCGGCCAAAACGGATCCCATTCGGCATAATAACTTTGAGACTAAAATTTTGAGAGTTATCCATTGGATTTCGACTAACATCGCAGCGGGAGAAGGGCAATGAAGATAGGGCTGGCGATTGCGTTTCTTTTAACGGCGGCCCTTTATTCGTCGGTCGGGTTTGGTGGCGGCTCAACCTATACCGCATTGCTCGCTGTCTCGGGTGCGCCGTTTTATATTATACCTTTGGTCTCCCTCTTATGTAATATCTGCGTCGTATCTGGAAATTGTGTTCGGTACTTTAGAGAGAAAATTCTATCGCTCCCCGATATCTGGCCCTTTTTAATTCTGTCTATCCCGGCTGCGTTTATTGGCGGGAAATTAAACATATCAGAGACGATATTCATTGGATTATTATGTGCTGCCTTATTTGCGGCGGGCGTGAAAATGGTTTCAAATCAGAGTGAGGCCGAGCGTCCGCAAGGCGGGCTGCGGGGTAATATATTATACTGTTCGCTCATTGGCGGCGCGATTGGGTTTTATTCAGGCATTGTCGGTATTGGTGGCGGAATTTTTCTCGCGCCAATCCTCTATAAATTTCGATGGGGCCGCGCGCAGGAAATTGCAGCGGCATGTAGTGTGTTTATCCTGATGAACTCTTTGTCAGGCTTGGGCGGACAGGCTTTAAAAATTAGCGGGCAGGACTCACTGCCAGAGGTGACCGCATATCTTCCGCTTGTTCTCGCAGTTTTTGTCGGAGGCGTGGTTGGAAATTTTGTGAGCGTTAAATTTTTAGACGCAAAGGCCTTACGGCGTGTCACGGGCATATTGGTTCTAATAGTCGCCATGAGATTATTGGTTAAGTGGATTGGGCTCATAACCCTCTAAAAGTGTGTGGAGCGACCGCCAACTAATCTTCAGAAAAAACAACCTTATTTTCAAGCAAGCGTGAGAGGCGTTCAGGACTAAACCCCGCTTCAATCAAAATGCTTTCTGTATCAGCACCCATATTTGGGATCTTAAAGTCAGGCTCCGTTTTTCTCGAGCTGAATACTGGAACGGTTCTGGGGTGGGTGAGGGCTCCATGTTTTTTTAGCCCGCCTCGCGCAACATTTTGGGGGTGGGAAGTGGCTTCCTCATAATCCAGTACTGGCGTGACGCAGGCATCCAGTCCGTCGAATACTGACGCCCATTCATCACGAGTTTTGGAGGCAAATGTTTTTTCTAAAATCTTATGTTGGTCCGCGTGTTTGGTCACATCATGCTGATGACCATAACTGTCTTTGTCGAGGCCCAAAGTGTCCAGCATAAGTTTGAAGAACTGTGGCTCTAAACATCCAATCGCCATAAATTTCTCATCAGCCGTTTTATAGCAGCGATAATATGGCATCCCGCCGTCAAAAAGGTTGCTTTCTCGTTGGGTAGTCCAAACTTTTGACCCAGAAAGTGTATATAATACACCCATCAATGAAGATGTTCCGTCGACAATCGCGGCATCCACAATGTCGCCTTTTCCCGTTTTTTCGGCCTGCAACAAGGCAGATAAAATTCCCATGACCAACACCATCGATCCAGCACCATAATCGCCCACAAAATTTAACGGAGGCATAGGTGGGTCGCCGTCTTTGCCCATGGCGTGCAAAGCGCCCGTTATCGAAATGTAGTTGATGTCATGCCCAGCCATTTTTGCCCATGGGCCTGTTTGGCCCCAACCCGTCATGCGCCCATAGATGAGTTTTGGGTTGACCTTATGGCAATCTTCCGGTCCCACACCGAGGCGCTCTGTAACGCCGGGGCGATTGCCTTCGATAAGTATATCCGCAGTTTCTACAAGTTTCAGGACAACCTCCGAGGCCCCCTCGGCTCGAAGGTCAATAACTAGAGATCGCTTACCGCGACTATCTATGGATTTGAGTGAAAGCCGCGCGAGGTTATTCTTACTGGGACGCTCTACGCAAACAACGTCGGCGCCGAGGTCGCTCAGCAATTGGCTCGCATATGGACCTGGGCCGATACCTGCGAGCTCGATAACTCTGTAACCCGAAAGTGGACCTGACATAAATATTCCTACTGCTGACGCGGGCAATGATAATGTTGAAAAAAGTTATCATTGAAATGATAAGCTTCTTCAATTTATTTGAGCTCGCTACTACGCCAGAAATATCTGCCCCATTATCTTTCGAACTTACATAGGTTATTTTTGTATGTCGCCCGTACCGTCATGAAACTTCGCCCATTCGCTTATTTTTCCCTGAAACTAAATAATCCCATGAGCCATTCTTGGAAAACGATTCGGAGTTTGAATGATGGGTCCAGTGGCAGGTGAGATTACCGTAAAATAAATTGTTTTGGGGCAGGTGCACAATGCCAGTAAATGGTGCCCGAACCTGGGGTGACTATCGTCCTGATAAGTTAACCATTACAATGACTTATTGGGCATAGCAAGTGATTTGTGAGGCAAGAAGTAAACAGTTTGTGAGGCAGGATGATAATCTGTCGCAAGGTGATTAAGTCTATCTTCTTTATGCGGGCTGGAAAGCATAAATTAACATATGACAGATTTTTCCGATTAGATACAGTTGGCACTTAAAATCTCGTAGTTATGGGACATACACTTACGGCAGAAATGTTTTTGGTTCGAGTATCTCCTAAGACATCATAATAGCAAACTTTGTTCATATGTCCGGATTTCTCTCCAGTAAGAAGACCTATCTTTCCCATTAAAGCCCCGTAGTGATACGGGCTTGTCGCCTTTTGGGGTTGAGTTTTACGAGATTTTCGAGGTTTTGATACTGATGCTGGCCTTAAAGCGGTATTGAAATTTAAAGAAACAGGGCAAATTTGAACACTAGGATAACTTTTAGCAAAAGTATCTCCAAGCACATCATAATAGCAAGTCGTGGTTAAGCCTTGCGTGACTTCTTTTTTGAGAAATCCAATTTCAGCGAATGAGTGAGGAGCTATGACAAACGCTAACCCCATGAACAAAAGCCCTGAAAGTAGTCTCAAATTTCGCATTTTAACTCCTATAGATACACTGCTTTTAAGTGTGTGAACGAATAATGAATGTCTCCTACCTGTACTTAGATACAAGTTTACGAATTTAACAAAACGGTGTATTTGAAAGGGTGGCCATAGTAAATATTCCCTACAACTTTGAGGCAAGCAGAATGCGATTTATCAAAACTTGTTTTTTTACGACGTTATTAAGTTTTGGGTTCTCTAACACAGCATATGCCCAGAATGCTGACATCCACCCAGGCATTCAACAACTTATTAGCTCTGCAGACGCAGGCGATTTACAGGCCCAAGTGATCGTCGCGCAGCTTTTTTTTAATGGCATCGGCGTGCCTCAAAGTTCAGAAGTATCAATTGCTTGGCTACAAGTGGCTTCTGAACAAGGCAGTGAAAAGGCAACGTTGCTCTTAAAAAATATTTCGAATGATAAGAACTCTGAGAATTTTCAGAATTCTGATAAGGTCAGACTTACCAAACCCGCCAGACTTTCTCCAGCCGAGCGTGGCCTGAGAGATGGGATACAACTAGCAATATCCCGTCGAGGGGCAGCTGCCGTCAATGCACAAATTAGAGCTGTTACTGACGCGGACTCGCGCGAGCGGAAAGATATTATTGATCTTTTCTTGTTGGCGGACATGCCTGTTCCGCAAGAGCTACTGAAACAGATGGACATGCTCACCGAATTGCGAAAACGAAGAGCAATGTTCAACGCTGCAGCTCCAGAAATTGCAGCGCAATATACCAAGCAATATAATTCTGAAATCATGGCCAAGAACGAGCTGACATTAAACGCTAATATAGAAACTCTAACCAGAGAGGTTAGGGCCGAACTTTTATCGCGAAGATAAGTAAGTTAATCGTCCTTTTCATTTAGATACCAGTCGCATCTACAGCAGCTGCTCGAAGCAAAAAAATCTGATAGTTCATCGTATGGAATTTGCTCTCGGCACCATGAGCATTCGTAAATAGATGCCTCTTCTCTCTTCATAATTTCATCTTTTGCACGGCCCATTTCATTCTCCTATATTTTGAGATTTCAAAATAGTGCATAAGTGTCTGTAACTAAATAAGTAATTTCTTACCCAGTCTGTGCTAAGGGCATTATTTGCACTTGCAACAACGAGATAAAAAATGAGTAAGGCAAATGTATTCTATCCGGATTCAAGTGTTATTTGTTGCAACGTGTCTCTTAACTGGGTTCTACCGTCCAATTCCTCTCGTCCGACCCGTATCCCAGTCGATACCTCCGCCACTAAGCACTCGGCCTTTGATGCGTTTGCCCCACTTCTGCGTGTGAGAACTTTCCCACGGCACGAGATAGAAAGCTCGCTGCGTCTCAAGCATGGCGTGGGGGCCGTGGGGGAGTTCATATTTTTGCACGACCGTGGCTTCAATTAACCGTCCCGTCTGTGCCGCAACATGAGCTTTGCCCGTCATGCCCTCTAGCTTTTCGGTCGCGGCATTGAAACCTTCCGTCTCTAGGGCTTTCAGATAGCCTCGTTTATAGATGATAGAGGTCTTCTGTTCGTCTTGGCGTAGCTCTGCATAGCCACGTTCAATGAGCCATGTGCGGCGCTGATTGAAGGCGGTGTCTAATTCTCGCCTAAACGCGCTCATCTTTGTACTGATGCCCGCAATCTCGCCTTTGCCCCAACTGACTTGGGCACGGTCAAGCCATGTTGCACCGGGACTCGCAAGCTGTGCCTCCAAGTCCTGCACAGATAGCAGCCTCACACCTGATGCGCGGCCTTGTTTCAAGTCGAGTGCAATAGCTTGGCTTTCAAAGTCTTCAGGCACTTGCCATGCTAAGGCTTTGCCATCTCGGGGACTGTGTTCAATGGCTGTAACCACACCTGCCTTTGTTAGATTGGCGAGCCGCAACTCATGAGAACGCCGATGGGCTGCAAGCTGCCTGTCTGTTGGGTCTTGCCATCCATTGCCAGCCCGCATGTCGATTTCAAAGATGTTGATCTCGCCATTATTCGGCTTTCCGCGATAATTTGTGCCAGTTGCAATGTCGCGGATAGAGCGGTCTACTTTGCGCAAACTCGGCGGTGAGACCTCGATGATAGAGCCGACCTTAGCGGCTTCGCCCGCCCGCGTATCCATGCCCGTCTCAACCGTGCTGACATAGCCATCACTACCGTCGATGATGAACCTGACTTTACCGCCGCCTTTTTGGCTTGCGTCCATGCCTTCATCATAGCCGTGAGATTTCGCGATTACGCGGCCAATGACGCGGTGGGTCGAAAGGCTTCCATCATAGCTCTGACGGCCATCATGTAGGCGAACAGGTCTTTTGATGTTGGCCCTCTTCATCGCCGCGTGAATATCTTTGTTGAGTTGCTCACGCTGCTCTATCTGTCCGAGGGTCTTGAGCGCATCTTTTTCGATGTGCCAGCGGCCAGACTCAATTTGCGTGGCAAGACCCATAGACTTCAAATGTCTCATCCGCCCAATCAGGATATGTCTGTTCATAGATGAGTTAGCAGGGAAGGCGGCGGCGGATGACCCTGCGCGTAAGTCGATTGTGTTGGTGATTTTATCCATGCTGTCCGCGATATGCCTATCCGCTGTCGTGACGCGCATTGCGCTCATCTCGCGTTTCATCTCTTGCCGGATGGCTAGCTCGGATTTCCAGCCGAGTTCGCGGGTGAGTTCTTCCTCCAGCCGTCCGCGTATGCCGCGCGAGATATATTCGCCAGCTATGTTCAATCCTTTACCGTCATGAGTGATGCCGCGCGCGATGATATGCGTGTGCGGATGGGCCGTATCAAAATGGTCAACAGCCACCCAATCCAGCCGTGTGCCCAAGTCTTCTTCCATCTGCGCCATGAGCGCCCGTGTTGTGTCTTTGAGGTTCGGTGTCCCGTCGCCGTTCACGCGGGCCAGCTCCGCCCCATCTTCGGGCGAGATCATTATCCGAAACTGGTGCGGGTCGCCGCGTCCGTCAAAGCTCTCTTGTGAGCGGGCGACAAAATCCCGCCCGTCAATCTCGACGCCTTCGTCTGGGCCGTAGAGCTGGCCTCGCGTAGGGGTTAACTCTGCCGAGCCTTCCAGCCCCTCGGCTCGCTCCACACCCGCTCCTTCGCGCTGAAGGTAAGCCAAGTGGCCGCGAGAGACAGAAGACTTAGCATTGCGCAGCTTCACGACACGGACTTTCACAATCGCACGGCGAGCGCGGTAGCGGTCTCCCGTCGCCTTGTGAACGCGCCAGCCTTGCTTTGGCCCAATACCGCGCTCTAACGCCGCTTGGCCTCTGCCTCTCGCATTAAACCGTCCTGTGCGCGGTTTGGAGGGAACCGTTAGAGTTCGCCGTCCAGAGACGGCCTTACCCCTCACAAGCGCAATGCGGGCCTCTTGGAAGAAACCCTTATAGTTTGCGGGGATATTGACCTCGGCAGAACGGCTAGACGTTTTGCGGGCTTTGGCTCTTAGGCGAAAATCATCTTCATCTGACATTCGCCTATAATCGGGCAAAACAGGCGTGTTTGTCTCGAAGGAAGGCGATTAGAAATTAAAGGGAAGAGGGAGTTTCTAGGTATTAGCGGGATAGAGCCATTTTGGAGGCACCGCGCATGAGTTGATCAAAACGTGCCACCATAACTCGCGTAGCAAAAACAGAGCTTTAGCGTCGAAGTGCCCCCAAAAGGGCGGTTCGCTTTATCTTGCTCTTCTAATCGTTTCTCTCATTTGTGTGCACATCATCGGTGTCTCCTTCGTGTATCATAGATGTATTTAATTA
>CALLBD010000043.1 GCA_938001915.1 uncultured Caulobacterales bacterium
ATCAAAGGGACGTTTGATAAACCTGTCGGCCAGCGCCTGTGTCGTCAGCGTCGCCCCGACACAACCGACCACATGCCACCACGGCAGATGGAAGCTATCGTGGAAGAGTCCCAAGAGAATGAGGCTGGAGAGGACAGAAATTTGGTAATTGCGCGGGTCCGCGAGCAACGCGCGTATAAAACCCGTCTGTTCAGAAATAGCCGTCACATCCTCGCCTTTCGAAACCTTGTCTACATATCGTAACATCAATGTGACATGAACATGGCACAATTGACGCTCTTATCTATTAGACGTATCTCGCGGCGACATCCTTGGGGGAGGATGCATTTTATGTAAGTGAGACCGCAAGGCACTCCCAGTTCGCGGATAGCAGGCGCCCCCTCTCTACCCGCGCCTATTTTGTGCGTGGAGGAAGAGTGAGGGTCTTTGTAGTGGGAGTGAACATCCCCATAGCGAACCTCGGCGAATGTCTTATTTTGATGCGATTTTGGGACGCTTAGACAGGCGTTGACAACTCGATGAGTCTAAAAGATCCTTATGTCATCGACAGTTACGTTATAGTTATAGCCGGAAAGATATGAATTTATTCGCCTTAGATAAACCCTTTGCTACGAGCCTTGCGCGCGGGCTGCTCCTTTGCGTGACGACACATAATCGCGCAGATGATTGGAGGCTTCGGGAAATCCCTTACGATTTCAGAATTTATCCAAGCGTTTGCATTTCATTGTGGAAACTGGGGCTTGCTCAAATTAGTAACGGAAAGTCCAATTTTTTACCTCCCTTTAATCCCAATGCCGATGATCAGGAGCTGTCTCAGTTATCGTCTCGAATATTTCATGATGGCCCTCATAAGGCGAAGTTTATTTCCGAAGATGAAATTGAGTCTAAGATTGATTTCTCCCATTGGGGAGAGGTCATAAATTCGAAAATACTGCTTCAGCAATTTCTGTTGTGCATGGTCAAAATAGGTGTAACCGAAAAGCTCCCTGCTAGCCGTAAGTCAAATTTTATCGTCAAAGACCAAACCCTTAGAGTAGCAATGCTTGAGCTCGTAGCGAATGGATATGCTATTCCCAGCGGGGAGGCATTTCAGTGGACAGATAAAGTCGCCACTTTCATGTTAGAAAACTATCTTTGGACCCAAGATGAGATTATTAGAAACAGAATTGACAATAACTTAATTTCGAAATCGCTAAAGAACCTAATTTCTACTTCTCGAAATAAACTCCCGCATTTTTCAACTCCGAATATCTCCAGTTGTACGGCATTTGGTGCATCTATTGCGCTGCTTAAACATTGGGACGGGACGACTTGGCAAGACGATCCGTTGGATGAGCCAAAAATTTCATTTGAGACAGCCATTGGTATTTCATCAAGTTTTCTAAAAGAATATGAGTCTTGGCGTTATAGAGGCAAAGATATTTGGCGCATAAAAACACCGCAACATCTCACAGATGACGAAAAGCGCCTCGTGACAAGCTTAGCGAAAGTTGTACATATATGGTGGGAGGCTTGCAGCTTGAAAGACCCACATCCGAATGAAAAACATGAGCAGGAACCGCCTGGTTATGTATATCATCATCATGACAGCACATTCGAGCATTCGGGAGATATTTTATGGAAATTAGGCCTCGCTAATGCGGGATGGCATACTCATGGTTTATTTGACGTCTCCTATGACAAATACAAGGACAAATATGCCAATCCACAGGATCTAAGTTTTCCAGTCGTCTTCAAGCCTGTGCCAAAACACGAAATTGATGAAAAAATTGTCTTCCACAACTTTTACCCTTCGCTTTCAATATTCAAAGTTTTGCGTTCTTTTTTAGAATTAGCCTCAGATTTTGGCGGGTCCTTGTGCCTAGATCGTTATTCTCCCTTTTCCGCGCCAAATTCAGATTTGGCTCAAGCTTTGGAGGTGTTGGTTGAATTTGGATATGCAGAACGGTCTGAACTTAACTACGTGTGGAGAGATAAAATCTCTGTCGCCATGATAAGCGGGTATGACTGGACGGAAGATGACTTTAATCCTGACGGAGTTTATCGGCCTTTAGTCGAAGAAGTTTTATCAGTACTTCAAACCATGGACAAGAAATTGATACCTCGCTTTATTGCAGATGGTTATTTAGGAAAACATACTGATACGGTTCTAGGGTTTGCCTTTGGTTTGTTACGTCATTGGTCCGGAGGTAAGTGGTCAAAAGACCTAAACGCGGAACCTTCGATGACAATGGATACCGCCATCAAGATTGCTCGAGAGTTCTTGGATAAATATAAACACAATGATGATTACCTGAACCATAATTGGGTACGTGTTTAACTCAATTCCTCGTGGCCTTTATAATACACGAGCGACCTTCTTTGGGCGTTTTAAGCCGCTAAATTGCAGACCTAATTTGAAAGACCCCCCCTTTAGAACGGGATTTCGTCGTCTAGGTCGAAGTCGCCTGCTGGGCCTTCTTGCGCGGAGGCGCTACGGCTTCCGCCGCCAGAGCCGCCTTGGTCCATATTGCCGTAACCGCCGCGGTCTTGATTGTAGCCGCCACCCCCGCCGCCGCCGTAATTTCCGCCGCCCGAACGTCCACCGCCGCCGCCTTGGCTGCCTGCACTATCGAGCATAGTCAGCGTTGTACCGGGACCCTGTAGGACGATTTCCGTTGTGTATTTGTCATTGCCGTCGCGGTCTTGCCACTTACGGGTTTGCAGCTTGCCTTCGATATACAGCTTAGAGCCTTTTTTGACATAGCGCTCGACGACACCGACGAGACCTTCACCGAAAACGGCGACGCGGTGCCATTCTGTTTTTTCGCGCTTTTCACCCGACTGGCGGTCGCGCCAGCTTTCGGATGTTGCCAAACTGAAATTTGCGACTTTGCCGCCATTTCCAAATGTTCGGATCTCTGGGTCATTTCCCAAATTGCCGACGAGAATAACCTTATTGACTGAACCTGCCATTGGAGCACCTATTGTAATTTTGTTCTCTTTATGTTCTATATTCTGGAATCATCCAGTGCAAGACATAACTTAGCTGCACTTGTATTGCGGATGGGTCAAACGTAAGTCCACGCCCTCGCGTAAGTAATCTGTGTAGAACGGGATTTCCTCCACATGGCCATGTTAAAAAATATCGAAGTCCGCGGCGCGCGCGAGCACAATCTCAAGGGCGTCGATGTTGACCTGCCGCGTGACAAGCTGATTGTGATTACGGGCCTGTCGGGGTCGGGGAAATCCTCACTCGCTTTTGATACGATTTATGCGGAAGGCCAGCGGCGTTACGTGGAGAGCCTCTCGGCCTATGCGCGCCAATTCCTCGAGCTGCAATCCAAGCCAGATGTGGATTCTATCGAGGGCCTCTCCCCCGCCATTTCGATTGAACAGAAAACTACCTCCAAAAACCCGCGCTCGACGGTGGGGACTGTGACGGAAATTTATGATTACATGCGCTTGCTCTGGGCGCGGGTAGGTATCCCCTATTCGCCTGCGACGGGCCTGCCGATTGAAAGCCAGACAGTCTCGCAAATGGTGGACCGCACCATGGCGCTCCCCGAAGGAACGAAACTCTATATCCTCGCGCCCGTCGTGCGGAACCGAAAAGGCGAGTTTAAAAAAGATCTCGCGGAATATATGCGCCTCGGCTTTCAACGCGCCAAAATCAATGGCGAGTTAGTCCGCATCGAAGACGCGCCAGATCTGGATAAGAAATTCAAACATGACATTGATGTTGTTGTCGACCGCGTTGTCGTGCGCGAAGGCCTTGAGACCCGCCTCGCTGATTCCATCGAGCAGGCCCTGCGCCTGGCTGATGGTTTATCCGTAGCAGAAGATGCGACGACGGGTGAGCGCATTTTATTCTCTGAGAAATTCGCCTGCCCCGTCTCTGGCTTTACCTTAGCCGAGATTGAACCGCGCCTGTTCTCTTTTAACAACCCGCAAGGCGCCTGCCCCGTCTGTGACGGTTTGGGCAAGGAGCTAAAATTTGACGAAGGTCTGGTGGTACAAGACACCTCCCGCAGTCTGTCTGGCGGTGCGATTGTGCCGTGGTCGAAAACGCCGACGAGCCTTTACATGCAAACGCTCAAGGCACTGTCGAAACATTATAAATTCAGCGTTGATAAGCCCTGGGCGAGCCTCTCTGATGATGCCAAATTCGTCGTGCTTTACGGCACAGGCAATGAGCAGATTAAGTTCGAATATAAGGACGGCAAGCGGAGCTATAAAACGACCAAGAGCTTCGAGGGCGTTATCCCAAATCTCGACCGCCGTTACCGCGAAACGGACTCCACATGGATGCGCGAAGAGCTGGCGAAATATATGTCGGATGCGCGCTGCGAGACCTGCGAGGGCAAACGCCTGCGCGCCGAAGCGCTGTCCGTGCGCGTTGCCGATATGGATATTTCTATCCCCGGCGAGCTGTCCATTAAAAATGCCTATGCGCGCTTTGACCGTTTGCGCAACACGCTGTCGGCGAAAGATATGGAAATCGCTGAGCGGATTTTGAAAGAGATTTTGGACCGCCTAAAATTCCTCAATGCGGTGGGCCTTGATTACCTTACGCTTGGCCGTGGGTCGGGTTCACTCTCTGGCGGAGAAAGCCAGCGCATCCGCCTCGCCTCGCAAATCGGTTCAGGCCTGACGGGTGTTCTCTATGTTTTGGATGAACCGTCCATTGGCCTGCATCAACGCGATAATGAACGCCTGCTGGAGACGCTGCAAAATCTGCGCGATCTCGGCAATACCGTCATCGTAGTAGAACATGATGAAGACGCCATTCTGACCGCCGATTATGTCGTCGATATGGGCCCCAAAGCGGGCGTGCATGGCGGCGAAGTTATCGCCGCTGGGACGCCAGCCAAGATTAAGAAATCCAAGAAATCTATCACGGGCCAATATCTGACGGGCAAGCGCGAGATTGCCCTGCCCGCGAAACGCCGCAGCGTGAATCCTAAGCGCCTGATTAGTGTCAAAGGCGCGCGCGGAAATAACCTCAAAGATGTAGATGTCGATTTCCCGTTGGGCCTCATGACTTGCGTCACGGGCGTATCGGGCGGGGGCAAATCGTCCCTCGTCATGGAAACGCTCTATAAGCAAGCGGCGCGGACGCTAAATAAATCCTCTGTGCAGCCTATGGCGCATGACGCTATCGAGGGCCTCGAGCAGCTGGACAAAATTATCAATATTGACCAATCCCCGATTGGCCGCACGCCGCGCTCTAACCCTGCGACTTATACAGGGGCGTTCACCCCAATTCGCGAGTGGTTCGCAGGCCTGCCAGAAGCGAAAACGCGCGGCTACAAGCCGGGGCGCTTTTCATTCAACGTCAAAGGCGGCCGCTGCGAAGCTTGCCAAGGCGGCGGCGTCATCAAAATCGAAATGCACTTCCTGCCCGATATTTATGTCGAATGTGATGTCTGCAAAGGCGCGCGCTACAATCGCGAGACCTTAGAGATTAAATTCAAAGGCAAATCCATCGCCGATGTCCTCGCCATGACCGTCGAAGAAGGCGCGGGCTTTTTCAAAGCCGTCCCAACTATTCGCGATAAAATGGTGACGCTCCAACGTGTCGGGCTAGGCTATCTGAAGGTCGGCCAGCAAGCGACCACCCTCTCGGGCGGTGAAGCGCAGCGCGTGAAGCTCGCAAAGGAACTCTCCAAACGCGCGACGGGCCGCACGCTCTATATTCTCGATGAGCCTACTACAGGCCTACATTTTGAAGATGTGAATAAGCTGCTCACCGTGCTCAATGAACTTGTCGGCACAGGCAATACGATGATTATTATTGAGCATAATCTCGACGTCGTAAAAACCGCAGATCACGTCATCGACATCGGCCCTGAAGGCGGAGATGGCGGCGGCCAAATCGTCGCGACAGGCACGCCCGAAGACATCGCCAAAGTGAAGGAAAGCTGGACGGGCCGTTTCCTCAAACCGATGCTAGAGCGGGATAAGGCGCGGGCGAAGGTGGGTTAAAACTGCCTAGTAAACGGGGTTTCCGTTTCTATCATTTATATTAAAACGGATTGTAGAAATAAGGTTGGAACGATCAGCATCTGTTTCACCCTCTACGCGCGGGGAATACTCCCATTTCGCAAGTGATTTTAGGGCTGCTTTTTCATAAGTGTCAGGCGGCCAAGACACGACGACCTTGTGATTAATTGTTTTTCCCTCATCATCGAGATCAAATTGTACAATTGTATATCCCGACACTGAACTCTTGCGCGCTGCCAGAGGAATTTTTGGAGGAACACGCTCGAGAGGCTTCACGCTTTCATTGCGTTCGACATCATAGGGCCAGCAATCGCAAAGGCCCGCCTCACGCGCTTCTTCATATTTACCTGCCGCACGTAGGCGCGCCCGCATGTGGCTCCATCGCCCCAAAGCCCGCCCAGCAACGGGATATTCGGCATAGTCCAAGCGCCCAATGGCACTTAAAACTTTCTGATAGCTTAAAGCGGCCTCCAGCGTGTTGTCTTCATATTCATTGCCAAATCCATTGATAAGATTGGCAAATAAAGGATAAGACGAATAAAGATCATCACTCGGGTTTGCGAAAACATCAGCCGCTTCATCGGTAAGGGCGATGATGGCTTTCCCTTTGCGAGATTCAACCAATGACGACGCCTTTATGGTTAGAACATCACCATAGAGTACAGACCTGTCCAGTCCGTTTGATTTCGCAAACGCAATTAAATCATCGGCCTGTTTGCGGACTTTAGACCGACTTCCATTTTCATTATAATATTGAAGCAGAGACACGCCGCGCTCCAAAAAGATTTGGTTTGTATCTTCACCATAGAAGGAAGACAGCTCCATAGCTCGCACAGCCGCCTTTATCTGCTCCTTGGACCGTTTATCGTCAAACCTCACGGCTGCATAATTAGAGGCCAGGTCGCCAGTCGTTTTGTGATCGCCCATTTGTTTCTCGGCCGCTTGCCACGCCTTATAGGCGAAATCGGCAGCCTCTTTATTATTCTGCGCCTTCAACGCGGCCACATAGGCTTTGTAAGGTACGGCGACCTCTTTTGGTGTTTTCGCTTGAACAGATGTGGACAATGCCGAAGCTAGTAATAAAGCCAAAAGCGTGCGTTTCATATTTTATCCCCTTTGAGTAGAAATAGAGTTGGCAGATTCCCGAAAAAAACTCAAGTGCAACGGACCAAAATACCCCTCACCGCGCCCCACGCATGAAAGCTCAACGGCCTAATCTGCCTCAACTGACATATTGCGCGGATCTGTGAGTTTGGCGACATACCCCCAAATGGACCATATGGCAGCCATAAATAATAACCCCAACATCATCAGGAGAAGCGTTAAAATCGCCGCGGGAATGACAAAACCTGCCGATGAGAGAACCTCCCAAACGGGCGAGAAGTCAGGCACCGCATCACTTTCAAATTCCATGGTACCGATAGCTTGGAAAATTCCACTGGTGGAAACCAAAATCCCAAATGCGAGGGAAGATATAATCATAAGGCCAATATAGCCCAGAACGCCCACGGTCAGGACCGCGCCGAATGTCGGCCAGAAATAGGTCCGCGTCGCGCCCCACGACCCCACGGGCGTAAAATCTTCATCCCGC
>CALLBD010000044.1 GCA_938001915.1 uncultured Caulobacterales bacterium
GACCTACCCCAATACAAGGTTCGGAGCAATGCTAGCCTAGGGTCAATAGAAGTATATTCTCGCATTTTCTATTTCCCAATCGCGCGCCGCCGAACGTGGGTTTAGCTTCCATGAGAGACCCTCGACCCTTGCGGGCTTGAATTTTTTTGTAAAATAGTCTTTGTTGCTTTGGGGAAGGGCAACGGGCGATGACCTATATTTACGCTGGATTTTTATCTTATGCGCATGCCGATGAGGCTGTGGCAGAGCGCCTGCATAAGGCGCTGGAGACCTATAAAGTTCCAAAAGGTAATCGCGGAACGCTCTCACCTATTTTCCGAGATGCGAATGAATTAACGGCGCATCATAGCCTTTCTGAGAAAATTCAGGGCGCCGTGGAGGGGTCTCGGGTTCTGATTGTGCTGTGTTCGCCCGCGGCCAAAGCCTCCCATTGGGTCAATGAAGAAATCCGTCTGTTTCGTAAGATGCACGGTGAGGCCGCGGTGCTTTGTGTCTTGGCAGAAGGGACGCCCGAAACCGCCTTTCCGCCCGCTTTGCTCGAAGGGGGGCGAGAGCCGCTGGCGGCAAATTTAGGGGCGTCGAAAACGAGTTTTCAGCTCGGCGTGACGCAAATCGCGGCGGCTATGTTGGGCGTGGGGCTAGACGAGCTCATCCAAAGAGATGCCCGCCGTAAACGCCGCCGCCTTCAGGCTGTGACGGCGGGGGCATTGGTCTTTTCGGGTTTGATGGGCGCGACAACTTTATCGGCTGTGACCGCGCGGCAAGAAGCAGATGCGAACCGCGCACAGGCCGAAGGTTTGGTCGAATATATGATTACGGATATGAAAGAGAAGTTGGGATCTGTGGGGAAACTCGACCTTCTCGATAGTATTGGAGAGCGCGCCGTCGAATATTATGACGCGCAAGATGTGTCGAAACTTCCCGATGACAGCCTCGCCCGCCAAGCCCGCGCGCGGCATATTCTTGGACAAGTCGCTTTGGACTCTAGGGATTTTGAGAAAGCGATTGAAGAGACCCAATCTGCGGCCCGCCTTACCAAGGAAATATATGATCGAAATCCGACAAGTACGGAGGCTATATTTGCCCATTCTCAGAGTGAGTTTTGGGTGGGTGAAGTTTATAAGAGACGATCTGACTTTGTAGCGATGGCCAAGCATTTTGAAAATTATGCCGCCTTTAGTGATAAGCTCTATGAAATTGATCCTACGAATTTCGATTGGGTGATGGAGAAAGCTTGGGGCGCAAATAACTTAGGTCTTGCCAAACGGTTTCAAAAAAATTTTGAGGAAGCCGACCCATATTATTTAGAAGCGGTTTCGATATTTGAAAAAGCGATAGATATTGAACCTGATAATCCAACACCGCAACGAGAGCTCGCAAATGCATTGACGGGATTAACAAGAATTAGAGTTGAAAAGGGATTGAAGTCTGAAGCCTTGGCGTTTCAAGAACGGGCAATAGCAATATATGAACAGATTTTATTGCGTGAGCCTGATGATTATGAGTTTCGGTATCCTTATACATTGGCGTTGTCCCGACTAATTACCGATGGGTTAGTCGATATGGATTCAAGGAAATTTGGCCATACGCTTGAGCGCTCAATCGATGAGTTTGAAAACCTTCTAACCCATGACCCTGAAAATACGACGTGGAAGCAGGAATATTATTATTATTTGAAGGAATTAGTGGAGCAATTAGATAAGGACAAAATTCCTCAAATACAGACTACAAAGCTAAGACGTCGCTTTATTGAGTTACGCGATGAATTCACGACTCAATAAAGCGATATGTTAGTGACTACGTTCATTTATAACTGAAACCACCACAAGATATAAATTTACGGAAGGGATTGACCCTCATCGTTGCCGCGGGTGCCATTGGTACTACCAGGATCAATTATAATATCCGTGTAGACTCTTTTTCCATCCTGCCGCTGAGAAATCGTGACATGAAGATTATATTTCAAGTTCTTCGGGCTAGAGCGGCAATGGTTCGCCAGGAGCAAAATATTGCGATTATCAAGCGTTGTAATCTTCTCAAAATTGCGGGCAAAATCATCGCGGTCATTTTCCGTGCTAAATTGACGTCTCTTGGTGAATTTCCAATTCTTTCGCGGTAATCTAAACAATATCCAGACAGGTCGATTCATGCTTAAATCGAGCGGATTTGGAGGGACTGCGCTTTCTTGATTGTCGCTGACAAAGAATTTTATATAATCGTCGAGCATTTTTTTGAAGTGATTGGGATTATATTTACCTTCCAAATAGCCGTCCGGATTGTGACAATGTTCTTTGAAATCGGCCAATAACTCGTCTCGCATCTTCGCAAGATCACCCGATTTAATTCTGTCCCGCGCGATAATCCCGTCTTCGATACTCACGTTAAGCGGTAATAAAATTGGGAATTTACTCTTGTGGTTATCGTGAAAGATATCCCAGCTTTTTAAGTACTCTGCATTAGCGCGTATTCCGCTTTTTGTTGGTCGACCCATTTTTTCTCTCCCTATATTATGGTTCGGTTGGTAGTTAACTTATGTTGTCAGCCTGTGTCGTGATGTGGGTCACGGCGGGTAAATTTTTAAGGGCCTCGCTTTGGGTTAACTGCGCAATCGCCATGGCGAGATTGGCGGCTTCCTCTTGGTTGAACACTTTAAAGCCTGCGAAATGAACCCCCACGAGACGGCCTGTGTGTATGTCTAATAGCGGGGAGCCTGAATTGCCGCCCATGGTGGAGGCGTTGTGACAAATCGCGGGCATGAGGAATTCTGAAACATTGCTTTCGCTCACGGGGGTTTCGACACCGAATGGGTCTTGCGTATCTGTACTATGGCGGAAAATTCGGCCTTGGCTGATGCGCTTAACGGCGAAAATGGGGTCATCTTCGACCACGGCCCGCACTTCGGCTTTATCTGGGGTGTGGGTATCTGGGTAGCCGATGAC
>CALLBD010000045.1 GCA_938001915.1 uncultured Caulobacterales bacterium
GATCACAGGACAGGTAGAGCTCATCTGCTGGATTTGGAGACGATGGGTCTGAGCATCTGCGTGTGAGAGCGCGGACTGTGCCGGGATTTTAGGAGTGAGAGCCGATGCCTGAGGCCAAAGTTGCCTTAACTGGTAGGACAGACGGGCCGCTTCTTCAAAAACCGTCGCCGCGTGGCTGATGCCTCGTAAAACAACTTTTCTATTTGGTACTCCATCGGAGTATCGGCCACGCGGGCAGTCCTCATTCCAAGGCTTTCGCAATTCGCTGTACCCCAGATGGGCAGTCGCACATTCCGCATGGCTCAAAATGTCCTCTCCTCCCGCGCCTGTAGTTATACCCAGCTTTCATGTGGACAAAATTGTATAAGAGGGTTAGTGACGAAATTAGGATAGTATTCCTATTTGGAATTAATGACATCCTGTCAAAAGCGAGTCACACACCCGTATGGTTTTTCAAGCAGACAATGATTCGACAGACGGTTACGGGGCCGGTTCGGGTGTAGAGCTCGACACGACCCCGCAGAGCCAAGAGGCCGAAGCCGCCCTGCTCGGCGTTTTGCTCTATGACAATGAAGTCTATCACAAGATTTCCCAAATCGTTCAGGCCAAACATTTCTATAACCCCGTCCATGTCCGTATTTTCGATGCCGTGGCGCGCCTAATTGAGACAGGTAAACTCGCCGATGCGATTGTTCTCAAGAACCGTTTCTCCCAAGATGAAACGCTCGTCGATATTGGCGGCGTGGAATATCTCGCGCTGCTGCTGGATAATGCCCCGCCGACATCGACAGCGACAGAATATGCCAAGCTCATCTTTGACCTGGCTATGCGCCGCGAGCTTATCCGTCTGTCTGACCTGATTAAGCAAACCGCGACAGACCCCGACAGCGAAGCCGACGCCCAAGCGCAAATCATCGAAGCCGAAAGCCAGCTCTATAATCTCGCGGAGCTCGGCGGGACACAGCAAGGCTTTGTTGATTTCGAAACCGCCCTTGTCGAGTCCATCGAAATGATGTCCGCCGCCTTTACGCGGGACGGCAATCTCTCTGGTATTTCAACAGGCTTAATTGACCTCGACCGACAGCTCGGCGGGCTACATAAATCAGATCTCATCATCCTCGCGGGGCGTCCGTCTATGGGGAAAACATCGCTTGCGACCAATATCGCTTTCCATGTTGCGAAACATTTCAAAAAACAAAAAGACGAAAACGGGATTGAGAAAACAATTGATGGCGGTGTTGTCGGCTTCTTCTCTCTCGAAATGAGCTCCGAGCAGCTCGCCACACGTTTGCTCGCCGAGCAATCGGGCGTGTCGTCCCACCATATTCGCCGCGGTGATATAACCACCGCGCAATATGAGCATATTCGCGATGCGGCGGATGAGATAATCCAAATCCCGCTCCATATTGATGATACGGGCGGCTTATCTATTGGGGCGTTATCTGCGCGGGCGCGACGGCTAAAACGGCAGCGCGGCCTTGATTGTATCGTGGTTGACTATCTCCAGCTCCTTACGGGCGGTGCGGGCATGAATAGCTCTACCAACCGCGTGCAAGAAGTGTCGATGATTACGCAAGGTCTCAAAGCCCTCGCCAAGGAACTTGATGTACCTGTCCTCGCCCTCGCCCAGCTCTCCCGTCAGGTTGAACAGCGCGATGATAAGAGACCGCAGCTCTCTGACCTGCGGGAGTCAGGCTCGATTGAGCAAGATGCCGATGTGGTGATGTTCGTCTTCCGTGAAGAATATTACCTCGCGCGGACAGAACCGAGTGAGGACAATGTCGCCGAACATGAAGAATGGATGGCGAAGATGGAAAAGCTCCACGGCAAAGCCGAAGTCATCATCGGCAAACAACGTCATGGTCCCATCGGAACCGTCGCCCTCTCCTTCCAGCCAAATCTCACAAAATTCGGCAATTGGATCGAAGAGGACTTTGGTAGCGGCAATGGCGGCGGTGCGTTTTAGGTCACTTATGCGCCACGTTAAATTCATTCATATTTCGGTCATTGGGGTCATGCTGCAAGCCGCAGATGCCTACGCAACCCAACCGATATGCCCCGATTTTTCATCTGAAATTGAACCAGATATGCAACGAAAAGAGACTGACTTTACGCAAGATAATTATAAATTCTCGCAACAAATGCTTGAGGTAACCCTCCCAGAATGGATGGAGTCAGCTTTTCAGCAGAACAAAAAATTCCCTGAAACCTACGAGAACTTATTTCAGGGTGATGTATGGTTAGCTCATATGAACCATTCCGCTACCGTTAAAGGCTATGTGTTAAAGTTAGAATATCTTGCTGCCCAACCCGAACAAAAAGAAGTTGCTAGAAAACGGTTCTGTAAATTCTTGGTTGAGACATCTTATTTCGATTAAACTCTATTCGTTCCCGAACAGACGGGGGCGATTACAGTAGATTTCTTCAAAATACCGAGCATAGCTCAGGCGTTTTAGGATTTCCGCAATCCCAAACCCTCTAACCGCCAACGCAGCGTCTCAATCCTATCTTGCCCAAAAAATGGCTCTCCCTGCACCACCATCGTCGGTACGCCCCAATGGCCCACGGCGTCTAATGCCTGATGATTGCGCTCTACTTCTTCGAGGTGATCGCCGTCACTTATGGCCGCTTCCATCTGGGCCAAATCGAGGCCTGCGGCGGCGGCGGCATTGGCGAGATGCTCCCCTTCATCCCACTTATCTATACCCCCAAAAATTACATGCGAAACTTCCTTCGCAAAGGGCAAACCTTTGTCGCGCCGCTGCGCCTCTACGCCTAACTTCGCGAGGCGTTTAATGAGTGGCTGCTCTTCGGCGACCTTGAAGGTTTGATAGTCTTGCGTCACAGGATCAGGGTTTGTCGGAAACGCATAGGGCATGCCCAGAAACTCCGCGCGTCGCATGCTGTCCATCAAAATATAAAAGGCGGGCTTGCGGTTTGAACTATCGAAAAGCGCCGCCTTCGACCGCACAGCAATAGGCAGCACCACGCGCAAATTCATTTCGACATCATAATCCTCCGCAATCTTCAAAAGCCCCGGCGTCGCCAGATAGGAATAAGGACTGCGGAATGACCAGTAAACGTCGATAGGTTCCATGAGGTTCTCCAATAACAGGCTTCAATGTTTCAGAGCATGATATAGTTTCGGGAGTCAACGTATCACAGAACCACGCCGCCCTATTTACCGCAAGGCCCTGTCTAATATTTGGAGCGCTCGCCATGAGGTCGCCGCGCATCTTCCAATATGCGGCGTTTGATTTGCGCGAGCGTGAAACCGATTGACTTACGCCGAAATAATATGGGCGCGACCGCCGATAGCTCGTAGCGATAGGCGTCCTCATGTTTCCTCATCAGCTCCTTGTGGAGCGAGCGTATCATCACAATGTGCCCGCCGCGAATAAGGGTGTAATAGAACGCAAAGAACCCGATCACCGTCGCCACATGGTCCTTATTCACATCCCCGTCCCCAAAAGCCGACACGACATAGAGAAAGACTAAAAGACAAAACATCGTTGGCAGGACAATACGTTGCAGCCAGATCCGCAAGGAAAGATATTCGGCAATGAGCGTTTCTGGCGTCATAATGCGCGAGGGATAGCGCCAAAAACACGCTATGAAAATGGGGCAATTTGACAGGCCCCACTGCCCGTTAGGTCTTGACGCTGCGCGGCGGGACTGAAAAGAGCCGCGCGAGTTCAAAAGTTTAGTTTCGGAGTCCCCCATGGGTTTCAAATGCGGTATTGTTGGTCTGCCAAATGTAGGGAAATCTACCTTGTTTAATGCGCTGACTAAAACGGCCAATGCACAAGCCGCGAATTATCCTTTCTGCACGATTGAGCCCAATGTGGGCGACGTGGCCGTGCCTGACCATCGCCTTGATACGATTGCTAAGATTGGCGGCTCTGCGCAGATCATTCCTGCGCGCATGAATTTCGTCGATATTGCGGGCCTCGTCAAAGGCGCATCCCAAGGCGAAGGTATGGGCAATCAATTTCTGGCAAACATTCGGGAAACAGACGCTATCATATATGTGCTGCGCTGTTTTGAAGATGAAGACATCACCCATGTCGACGGCCGCATCGACCCCATGAGCGATTTCGAAACGATTGAAACAGAGCTGATGCTCGCGGATCTTGAGAGCTTGGAGAAACGCAAGCCGGGCCTTGAGAAAAAGCTCAAGCAAAAAGATGCTGATGCACTCCAAACCATGCGCTTAATTGAAATGGCCATTGCCGCCCTCGAAGACGGTAAACCGGCCCGCACCGTTGAGATTGATGAGGAGGACAAAAAGGCCTGGAAAATGCTGCAGCTCCTGACGTCGAAACCCGTGCTCTATGTCGCCAATGTCGATGAAGACAGCGCGGCGACGGGTAATGATTTCTCCGCCAAAGTTGTCGACCATGCCGAATCTGAAGGCGCGCAAGCCGTAATTATCTCTGCGCAAATCGAGTCTGAAATGGCCGTATTGGAAGATGAGGAACAGGCCGAGTATTTAGACGCGATAGGCCTAACCGAACCGGGGCTGAACCGCCTTATCCATAAAGGTTATGCGCTCCTCGACCTGCGGACTTATTTTACAGTGGGCCCCAAAGAAGCGCGCGCTTGGACTTTCCAAACAGGATGGAAGGCGCCGCGCTGTGCCGGCGTCATTCACGGTGATTTTGAAAAAGGTTTTATCCGCGCGGAAACCACCGCCTATGACGACTATGTCTCAAATCATGGCGAGCAAGGGGCGAAGGAAGCCGGTAAAGTCCGCCAAGAAGGCAAAGACTATGTCGTGCAGGACGGCGACATAATGTTATTTAAATTCAACGTTTAGTCCGGCGCAGGCGTTTAGGCGAATTTAACGTCTTCCGTTCCATAAAGCCTCCACGTAACTGGAGCGCTGCATATATGCAAAAATTTCTATTCGCCCTTTGCCTATCTGCCCTTGCGGCGCCAGCGCTTGCCACGGATTCAGGGGACGCTGCCTTTGAGCTCTTAGCGAAATATTCAGCTGAGACGCAACAAGAGAACTTTATTAAACTCCAGAGCGCAATTGACATAACAGATGCAAAATCCATTGACGCAAAAATCTCCGAGATTTACGGCGCGCCAAAAGTCGACCGCAGCGGATTGAAGGTTTGGGAGGTTAAAAACACAACCGGACACGGGCCGAAATTCACAACCATCATGTGCGGACCAGATAAAGAGGGCGGCATTTGGATCTCCGCCGACAGACGTGGAAAAGCCGTTACGAAAGCCGCGAAAGGTCAGGAGCGTCCCTCGCCTAAGTCACCTCCCATCGGCCGCGCCAAAAGGTCAAAAGTCGTTCCGCGCGCCCTCGAGCGGGATTAAACGCAAGAATAGAGGCAAAGACCCGTTCCGCATTAAGACTTTTCTAATCTTACTTAACCTATTTGCTTTGGGGTGTGATAATGCAGGCACGATAGCCTGCGGCAATTAGGGTGAGAACGATGAAGAGGGGTATTTACCACTTCATACGATGCGTGGGATTTATACTCGCCCTCCTCTGTCCGTCCCTCGCCGCCGCACAATCATTTATAAATACCACCACTGGCGCCATTGGTGACGCTACATTTTGTGCGGGCGGAACCAATGCGAATGGCCAAGGCGTCGTAAATGACTTGGAGCGAACATTTACCGTTACGGGGCTTGCATCAGTCACGGATTTGAATGTTGGTCTTGTCGCCACACATACGTGGCGCGGAGATATGGATGTGCGGCTCGAGTCGCCCGTTGGAACCGAAGTGCAACTCATTATCCCCGACACCAGCGGCGCTGGAAATTTGGACAATTATAATATTGATCTGAGTGATGAAAATGCCGAGCTCGTAAATACGGGAACGCACGCCACCGCAAATGACACCGCGCCACCCTTTTATGAGTTTTCCGTCCGGCCGGATAATGTCCTGTCAGCCTTTGACGGCGAAGACCCAAACGGAATATGGACATTAAAAATATGCGATGATTTTACAGGAGAGAACGGCACGTTCCTCCGTAGCGAGCTCACATTCCTACCCAGTACGGGCGCGGATTTATCCCTTATCGTTGAAGCGGATACTGCTTTCCCAGCCACGGGCGATACAGTCACTTTAACCCTAACTGCCAGCTCCGAAGGGCCACAAAGCGCAACCGCGTCAGCGCAGCTAAACTTGCCCTCTGGCGCGACTTTTTTATCTTCGAACGGGGACGGAACCTATAATAGTAGCACCGGCGTATGGGATATCCTATCTGGATTTTTACCCAACACGACGCGGACCCGCACTGTCGTGATTTCGTTACCCTCGTCTGGTAGCTTCTTTGTGACTGCGGAAATTTTGTCCTCCAACCGGGCAGATCCGGACTCCACCCCCAACAATGGAGTGACCACTGAAGATGATTATTCTGACCTGACCCTCAACGTTCAGCCGAGCTCCACGCCGCCCGTATTAAATTGTCCCGCAGCAGATCAATTCCAGCTCGCGTTTGATGCGCCGGGAACGACAAATGGCTGGACCGCTTCCAACCTGACGGAAAGCTTCACTGCGGCCGACCCCGTCAGTGAGTCCAATATTAACTTAGATTTCTTACTCTCTGGGGACACGGGATTCCTTGGCCAAATCGGCGGAGTGAATACTCCCGTCACCCAAACCACCTATACAGGCGGCATTTCCCCCGCAGAACATAGTGTTGGTATCGCAGCGGATTTTGACACAACCGCGCAATTCGTAACGATGGAAATGGATATTGGGCTGGCGAGCATTGGTGTTGAGGCGCTTCAATTTTCTATTTTTGATGTGGATTTAGGCGGCTGGACGGATCGAATCCAAGTTCGAGGCTTTCTCGACGGGACCGCAGTCACCCCAGTGCTGACGCCCAGCGGTCAAAACTTTATTTCAGGAAATGAAGCTATCGGCCAAAATGGAAATGCGGCTCAGACATCAAGTGCCGGTAATATCACAGTTACATTCAACCAACCCGTTGACCGCGTCGAATGGGATTACGGAAATGATAGTAGCGCAGGCCCAAATCCCGCCTTTCAAATTATCGCCATGCATACAATAAATATGTGCGGACGCCGATTAGCGGATTTGAATGCCGTAAAAACGGTAGACGTCTATGACCCCGCCAATCTCGGATTATATATGACGCCCGGGAATGAGGTGCTGTACAAAATCACTGTCACGAACTCTGCAACCGCCACCGCCGCAGCCGAAGATGTCGATATTTCTGATACCTTGCCGACTAATCTCGAATTTGTCTCTGCAACGACGACAGGTTTCACAGGCGGGGCCTTTGGATCACCCGACCTGCCCGCAACAAATACGGATTGTGGCGCTACCCCCTGCGTCATCCGCTTTTCTGGCGGCGACATTGCGACCAATACAACCGCAGAGATTGAAGTCCGCGCCCGTATCAAATAAAGCCTTAGCTTACCCGGTAATCAGTGCCCCTCAAATTCAACAAGGGCGGTGACAGGAACGTTTAACGCTTCAATCCGCGTTGCCCCGCCTAGGTCTGGCAAGTCAATAACGAAAGCCGCGCCAACCACATCGCAATTTGTGCGCTGCAATAATTTAATGGCGGCTTCTGCGGTTCCGCCCGTCGCGATTAAGTCATCAATCACAAGAACGCGCTGGCCTTTGGCTACGGCATCGGCATGAATTTGGAGCGTATCCGTCCCATATTCCAAGGCGTAGTCTTGCTCATATGTCTCAAACGGGAGCTTCCCTGCTTTCCGGACAGGCACAAAGCCCACACCTAAAGCCAACGCCACCGCCGTGCCAAAAATAAATCCGCGCGCATCAATGCCCGCAACGATATCAATCTTCGCGTCTTTAAACGGCAAGGCCAGATTATCCACGGCCTGCTGCAAGGCGGCGGGATGCGACAAGAGCGTCGTAATATCGCGGTACATAATCCCCGCTTCTGGAAAATCAGGGATAGTGCGAACGTGGTCTTTCAAATTCAAACTAGGCATTTACGGCATCCGTCTCTGGTAGAATATGTGTCTCGGAAAAAGCCAAAGCTTCCCACTCTAGATAATGGGGGTCGCTCATAAGCTCCGAAATGTACACATCAGAGCGCGTTGAGCGCGGCAGGCCATAGCTCTCAAACCGCGTCGCCACAGGCAGATAAAAGGCGTCCGAAATCGTCCAATCATTGAACAAAAACGGGCCATCATGACGGCCGAGTAAATCATCCCACATCGCCGAAATCTCAGCAGCTTCTTGCAGGCAATCCACAGGCATTGGACCTTGGGTGCGGCGGCGCAGATTCATGGGGGCTTCGCGGCGAATGGCTTCAAATCCGCTATGCATTTTCTTGACGACGGCTTTTGCTTCGGCCCATGTCGCGTCATCCTTCGGCCAAAGATTAGGCACGGCTTTCGCGCAAAATTCAGCTATAGCGAGGCTATCAGGAATCATTGCGCCGTTGACTTCGAGGACAGGCACAGTCCCCGCGTCACTGACCTTCAAAAGCGCCTCTTTATAGCCCGGCACATCCAGATCTATCATAACCGACTGAAATGGCAGTTCAGTCTTGCGTAAGACCTGCCAGGCCCGAAGCGACCAAGAGGAATAATTATAATTTCCAATATAAAGCGTTAGGTTAGACATCAATATCCCATGAATTTTAGAGCTGCGAGAAGCTGCGGCTTCTCTGTTGTAAATCCTGATCTAACCCAAAGCGCCTCTAGCGCCTTAAGCGCTTTACCCATGGCTGGCCCCTTAGGCAGGCCTGCTTGCGTCAAATCCTTACCTGTGACGGGAAAAGTTGGAATGTCCCACTCAGACGCCAACCTAGCCAGTCCCATCCAGCGAACCGATTGGATAGGGTCTGCATCACCCGCAGCGCGCAAGCGGGCGCGGTCAAAGATGACGGGCTTTCCCGACGTGTAGATTGCGGCCAGCTTATCGCGCTCTGCCATATCGGTAGAGAGTTGCGCGCCATCATTCGCCCAGTCGCGCAGCCGAGTTGACTCCGCTTTGCTCATTTTTAACCGCTTCGTGAGTAAAGCGATTTGCAAGGAATCCCGCGCGCTCATGGCCATCACCCTGAGTAGCGGATCTGGTTCAATCCCTTCGCGCGTTTCGAGCTTCACTAAGGCCTCAAGGCCGTCAACATTATTGGCTTCAGGGAAGACGGTTTCCAACACGCCATTCGTCAGCATGATGTGGCAAGCCCGAACAGGATTGGGCGCAGACAGGAGCTTCTTCATCTCCATCCATATACGTTCAACCGAGAGGGATTTAACGCCTGCTTTATGCTCCCGGCAGGCTTTTAAGGATGCCGCGTCAACTTTCTCTTGTCCGCCATACCATGCCAAAAATCGAAAGAAGCGCAAGATACGCAAATAATCTTCCCGTACACGTTCATCTGCTTGGCCAACAAAGCGAAACTTGCGGGCGCTTAAATCCTCTAAGCCTTGCCCAGTCGGATCAAATATCTGACCTGACACATCCGCATAAAGCGCATTTATCGTGAGGTCGCGGCGCTGCGCATCCTCCGCCCAATCTGTCGTGTAGGCCACCGTCGCGCGGCGGCCGTCTGTTTCGACGTCGCGGCGAAGGCTAGTGATTTCATAGGGCGTTCCGTCAATCACGGCCGTCACTGTTCCGTGATCAATACCTGTTGGAACGAAGCGAATACTGGCCGCATCTAAAGCCGTGATGACGGCTTTAGGTTCCAACTGACACGCCAAATCAACATCCCCCACAGGTTCACCCCATAACGCATTCCTGACACAGCCGCCGACAAATCGTAGGCTAGCTTCAGGCATGGCCGTAAAAAGCGCCAAGACAGCCGTACTTTGCATCCAAGGCATTTCCGCGGCGTTCAATTTCATGCTCATTCGCACCTCATAACCTATAGGCCAAGCGCGTCCATCTCTTTGCGCCCGAACTCTAGATATTGTTCTGGATAGGGGTCAATTTCTACGTTAGCCGCCCGCTGTCTTAACGTCAGCCAATTTCGGCCTAATGTCGGCTCTGGCGGCATGGCATGATAGGCGGAGAAATTAAGCGCCTCTGCGGCATCCACAAATCCCCACCCATCTGATTTCAACGCCAGCAACACATCCTTCAAGAAATGACCGTTTAAAATATTGTGATGCATAAGCGTCAAATGCGGCAAAGACTGAAACCCTACGGCTTGTGCAACGCCGTCCCAATGATTGGCCAATGTGACGCACATCTCTACGTAATAATCCCGATAGGGCCCTAGATCTTTATTAGGATTGATTTTCAACGCGGCCTCTAAACGATTAGAGGTAAACCAATCGACGGTGCCCACCGTGACGGGGGCATTGCGAAGACCTAAGTCTTTCAAGCCATCAAATAGTGCAGTTTGCTGCCTGCGGTCGCGCCCATCGTCCAGATAGGGGAAACGAAAAAAATCAACCTGCCGCAAGAGCTCATCCAAATAGGATTTATTTTTCTGAATATCGGCCAGATATTTCGCTGTCTCGGTTTCACTCGCATGCGGATGAGACCACGTGTGGTTAGCAATTAGATGCCCTCGGTCGAGCCAGTTTTGAACTACCCGCCTACCCCAATCAGAAGTCACGAAACTGCCCGTTACAAAGCCTGCAGCCTTGTGACCCACCGCATCGAAGGCGTTTAAGATATTTTCATGGCGGCTTTCTTTATCAAGCCCAATATCAAACTCTAATTGAAAATCATCCAGCGTGATAGCCATGCGCTTCTTATGAGGCCTTGCGCCTAATCCAATTTCCGAACAGGCGGGAAGCGCGGCTAAGCCTGCCAGAAATAAGCGTCTATCCATCATGCGTCAAATCCCCTCTGCCACAGTCGATAAATCGTCATGGCTGTCATCCCCCAAATATTCCGATGACGCCCATCAGGACCATCATAGGGCATATCAAACAACACATGATCTTGGCCGTCAAAAAAAACCTCTCGTCTGACATGATTATCGGAATTCATCAAAAAACTAAGCGGGACTTCAAAGGCGCTCTCGACCTCGCGGGGGTCGGGTATAATTTCCGCAGATGGCGAGACAATACCGACAAAGGGCGTTACGCGATATTCGCTCACGGCGTTAAAACTCGGCAGCCGTCCAAGCAACTTAATATCGCGCGCCTTCACACCAATTTCCTCTTGGGTCTCCCGCAGTGCGGTTTGTGCGATTGTCTCGCCCCCTTCTGCTTTACCGCCTGGAAAGGCAATTTGGCCCGCATGGGACGGCATAGTTTCCGGTCTTTGCGTTAGGATGACGTGCCAGCCAACGCGCTTTACCAATGGGAATAAAACTGCGGCTCTGCGCTGACCCTCTCGTTTCACTTCATCCGTATCATCGGAAATTTCAACGGGGAGTAATGCCTGTTTTACTTTGTTCAAAATGATGTCAGAGCTCATGCGACCCCGCAGGGCCTAAGGGATAAAACTGTCCCGCAGCCCAGACCCCTAGCTGCGGTCCGTCGGGCGTTTCGCGTTCAACCGCAAGATCGACGAGCTCATAAAACACGGGACGAGACAGTGACGCCTCAAGCCGCCCCCATACCCCAACATACGGGTCAGGCTCGCCCGTGACTGCATCCGTTTCAATCCGCAGAGGCGTGTCCTCGCTGACTTCAATGACATCATCCATATTGGTTGTGAAAAAGAGCCTTTGCGTTTTTCCCTCGCCTTTCGCATCCATTCGCACCGCAATGAAATGCGCGCGCTCCACGGTAATCATCATTTTTTCGACAGGGGTGACGAGATAAGTCTGCCCATCTGCATCTTTTCGCAAGACTGAGGCGAATAATTTCACAAGACCTTTTCGCGTGATTCGAGACCCTTCATGCCACCATGACCCATCGGATTTGATAACAATATCGATTTCGCCGCAATTCTCAGGATGCCAACGCTCGACCGGACGTCGTTCATCCGACGTATCGGCCAAAGCTGACATCAAGTCTTCGAGAGAAAACGCAGAGTTACTGCCATTTAAGGTGTTTGGGGTGGACAATGGTTTTAACAGCTTTCATTCCTAGAGTTTAAACGAGTCTCTTTAATATTATCCATAGGCTATCATTTCGATGCAAGATATTCCCGCCAACATAGAAAAAGCCGCAGGCACGGCCAGTGACAGGCTTCGCACAGCCCGTGAGAACATAGGCAGCGTCGTTTACGGCCAAGACAAAGTCATCGAATTGGCAATTGCAGCCCTGTTGTCTGGCGGTCACGCTCTATTGGTTGGTGTTCCGGGACTAGCGAAAACTCTTTTGGTCGAAACACTCGGCACAGTTATGGGGCTAGAAGACAAGCGCGTTCAGTTCACACCTGACCTCATGCCTGGCGACATTCTAGGCTCGGAAGTTCTGGAGGAAACCGCAAAAGGCAAACGCGAGTTCCGCTTCATCCCCGGCCCGATTTTCACGCAGCTTTTGATGGCCGACGAAATCAACCGCGCCAGCCCGCGTACCCAATCGGCTTTGCTACAAGCCATGCAAGAACGCTTCGTCACAATCGCAGGTGTGCGTCACGACTTGCCAAAACCTTTCCACGTCCTTGCCACACAAAACCCCATCGAACAGGAAGGGACTTATCCTCTACCTGAAGCGCAGCTTGACCGCTTTCTGCTTCGCATCGACGTCGACTTCCCGACGCTGGCAACGGAGCGCGACATTTTGGTCCGCACAACTGGCGCAGATCAAGCTAGCGCCAAGAAAGCCATAACGCCAAAACAGCTTATCGATATGCAGGCCTTAGTTCGCAAACTGCCCGTCGGAGAAAATGTGCTCGAGGCTATTCTCACACTCGTGCGTAATGCCCGCCCCGCGCAAAGCGATATTGAGAGCATTCGCGAGCAAGTTAGCTGGGGCCCAGGACCGCGCGCAGGACAAGCCCTGATGCTGGCCACCCGGGCGCGCGCTTTGATTGATGGCCGCCTCTCCCCGTCTATTGATGATGTATTGGAGCTGGCAGGCCCTGTTCTCTCACATCGTATGGCCTTGAATTTTGCCGCCCGCGCAGATGGACAAACCGTCAATAGTGTTATTGAGATATTGAAGGACCGCATTCGTTAGAATGGCGCTTCTGGCCCGAAAAACTGACGTCAGGCGGCGCGCTCTTGCGCTCTCGCAAGGCTACCCCGCGCTACTTGCCGAAGCCGAACGCGTGGCCGCCGTTGTCGCATCGGGTGTGCATGGCCGCCGGCGCGCGGGACAAGGCGAGACCTTTTGGCAATATCGCAATTACCAAAACACAGATGCCGCCAGCCAGATTGATTGGCGGCGTTCTGCGAGGGGTGACCAAATTTTTGTGCGCGACAATGAATGGGAAGCCGCAAACACGATTTATCTTTGGCCTGATACTCGGCCCAGTATGGTGTGGGGCAGCGATAAATCTTTGCCCACCAAAGCGGATCGTGGCCGTGTGCTGACACTGGCGATTGCCAACCTGCTCATGAAAGGCGGCGAGCGCTGCGCGCTTATTGGGCTGCAAGACCGAGCGCGCTCTGGCCGTATTGGGTTTGAGCGCCTTGCCGAGTCCATGATGCGCGCCCAAACAGATGAGCGGGCCTTGGAAACAGATATTGCGGCGCACTCACGATTTATAATTGTCAGCGACTTTCTCGACCCCATCGATGAATGGCGAAAGCGGCTCTCGCGTCTATCGGGACGCCCTGTTACGGGCGTGATGGTCCAAATTATTGATCCCGCCGAAGAAGCCTTCCCGTATAAAGGCCGCCTAAATATTCGCGCCCCGGGCGGCGCGAGGCAGTTGCTCTTGGGCCGCGCAGAGTCGGCGAGAGAGGCCTATCAATCCCGCCTCGCCGAACATAATACGAAAATTGCAAATACCGCGAGCCGCTTGGGCTGGACGCTTATACGGCACCGCACGAATGAGCCTGCGACCCTTGCCCTTAATGCGCTTTATCAAGCCATGAGCGGTGACCAATGAGTTTTGCTGGTGTAACATTCTTAGCGCCCCTCGTTTTATTGGGCCTGCTCACGCTCCCGATAGTGTGGTGGGTTTTACGCATTAGTCCGCCCAAACCGCGCGAGCAGATATTCCCGCCCCTGCGTATTTTGGAAGGCGTGCAATCGGATGAGGAAACGCCGTCAGGGACGCCGCTTTGGCTGCTGCTTTTTCGGCTGCTTATGGTCGCGCTTGTCGCCTTCGCTTTGGCGCAACCGATTATAAAATCCGCGAATAGTACAACGCTATCCCGCCCCACAATTTTCATCGACCAAGGCGTATTCTCTGCCCCAATTTGGGAAGATATAATTGACGAAGCAGAACGCCTCGCGCGGGTAGCGCAGCGCAATAATCTCGAAGTGAGTTTGATACCGTCCGAGGATGAGGCGCTCGGCTTTCGTCCCGCGCGCGAAGCGATAGAAACTCTAAAGTCCCTCCAACCCGTCAGCTACGTTAGCCTCTTTGAGACGACCGAGGTGGAAGATGGAACGGATGTCTATGTGCTCACCTCTGGCCTTGAAACCTCAAAAAATAGGAATTTCCCTGATGGCGCTACGATTTTCACGCCAGAGGTTCAAACCATTGTTATCCCCGGCGACATCAGAGAAACTCCGCAAGGCTTTGATGTAGATTGGTTTCGTCCCGCGAGCTCGACGCCTACAACCCATACTATCGAAGCCCTAGGTGCGGGTGGCGGCGTTATCGCCTCAGAGACTTTACGATTTTCGCCGGGCGCAGACCTGGCGAGTGTTAGCTTTATATTACCCTCGCAGTTACGCGCGCGTGTGGCCCGGATTCGCGCTGCGGGCGTTCGCTCGGCGGCCAGTTTGAAATTGCTAGATGATAGTTTTGGGCGTCCCCTTGTCGGCGTTCTTCGGGCGAATGCGGACACCTCTAGCCCGCTGTTAACTGAGCCTTTTTACGCCAAACAAGCGCTTCTACCCTTCGCGGATGTATTCGAAGGCGACCAGGCCACCTTGCTGAATTTAAAGCCTTCCATCCTCGTCATGCCAGATAGCCAAGGCAGTGATGATGACGCGGTCAAAGCCTTTGTCGAAGACGGAGGCATTCTTATTCGCTTTGCGGGACCGCGGCTCGCGAAACGGCCTGATACCCTGCTCCCTGTCGCCTTGCGGATTGGGGACAGGGCCATTGGTGGGGCCTTGGCGTGGGAGAGCCCACAAAAGCTCGCGCCCTTCGCCGCTGAATCCCCCTTTTCGGGGCTAGAAATTCCAGATGATGTGACTGTCTCCAAACAGGTCATGGCAGAACCCGGCATTGAAACCGATACGCGCACATGGGCGCGGTTAGATGACGGCAGCCCGGTAGTCACGAGCGCGCCGCTAGGCCAAGGCCGCGTGGTTCTTTTCCATGTGACAGCGGGACCTGACTGGTCAAATTTAGCGCTCTCCGGTCTTTACGTCGATATGTTGCAACGCCTTCTGCCTCTGGCGAAGGGCCGCGCCATTGAGCAAACCGAGTCAGCTGCCGATTGGGTATTGGACCGCAAGCTTGATGCTTATGGACGTTTAAGTTCACCGCCGCCCGGCCTGCCGAATTTATCAAATGCAGATTTTGATATTGTCTCGACCTCCGCTTCGGCTCTGCCAGGTATATACCGCCAAGGTACGCGCCTGCGAGCGCTCCCCTCTATTCGTGATACGGCATCCATTAAGGAGATTGATATGGGCTCCAGCGCCCTCGTCCGAAATTTCGGCGAAACGACCGATAGCTCCCTTATGGGGAAAATATTAGGCTTCGCTCTGATTGCCTTGGCCTTAGATGCGCTTTTCGCGCTGATCGCCTCAGGGCGCCTCAATTATTTCCGGTTTGGACGGGGCGCGGCGGCCCTTTTGATTATCGGGCTCTTTTTCACCCCCCTGGCTATGGCGCAAGATACCGACCGTATCGTCGAAGCGGCGACGGGCTTGCATCTGGCCTATATCGAGACGGGTGATGCGCGGCGGGATGAACTCTCGCGGGTTGCGATGGAAGGCCTGAGGGAAGAGCTTACGCGCCGTACAACGATTGAGCCCGTAGGCGTACACGGCGTCGCGGCAGATATGGCCGGATTGGAAATGTATCCTTTCCTCTATTGGCCCATTCGTAGAGATACCTCTAGCCTCACTCCGGCTGAGCGCTTGAATATTAATGCCTATATGGCCGCGGGCGGCACAGTGGTATTTGATACAGGCGATGAAGGCGACCGCGTTTTGCGCGCGGGCGCGCCGCACCCCGGATTAAAACGTATCAGTGAAGGCTTGGATATCCCGCGCCTAGCCGAGGTTCCAGAAGATCATGTACTAACGAAATCATTTTATCTCTTACAAGTCTTTCCTGGCCGATGGGCCAATGGCCCCGTCTATGTCCAAGCCGCAGAGGCGGGCGCAAGCGGGCGAGACGGCGTATCGCCTGTCATCATAGGGTCAAATGACTGGGCAGCAGGGTGGGCTGTGACGTCAGATGATGGCGCATTGGTTGATCTTGAAAGTGATATCCCGCGACAGCGAGAGTTTGCCCTACGCTTTGGCGTCAATATCGCCATGTATGCCTTATCGGGGAATTACAAAGCTGACCAAGTCCATGCGGCTGCGCTGGTTGAACGCCTTGGCGCTGGAAAACGCGCGCTCCCAGGTGAGACCGAATAATGGAACAGCTATTTGGAAATTTAGCCTTTGATCCGCTCCTGCCTTTGGCTTGGGTTTTGGTGCTGGGCGCGCTTATTTTTATTGCCTCCATCGCGGCGAGTATTGGCCGATTACGGAGCCAGTTCACGCGGCTAACGGCGGGGTTATTTCTGCTGATAGGGTTGCTTAATCCGCAGAATGTTGAGGAAGATCGGGAAACCCTCTCCGATACGGTCATTCTAATCGAAGATCGCAGTGACAGCATGAAATTCGGAGGCCGGAGTGAAGCTCTGGCTGAGATGACTGCGGAGTTGAAATCCAAATTTCGAGACGATGGAAATCTAGACGTCATCACGGTTTCTGTGCCGCAAGATAATGACGGCACACTCATTGCCTCCGCATTGACTGATGCTTTGGCTGGCGCGCCGTCAGAACGACTCGCGGGCGTCATCGCCCTAACGGATGGGCGCGCTCATGATATTTCTGAAGCCGTCCCAGGTTTTTTGCCTGAAAACACGCCCTTCCACAGCCTCATCATCGGCGAACCTCAAGCCAGAGATCGCCGTATTTTTGCGACCAAAGCGCCTAAATTTGGCGTAGTTGGAGAGCAAGCGGAATATGAACTTCTCGTAGAAGATCCCGGTTTTGAGGGTGAACGCGCCCGCATTGAATTAAAGCTCAATGGGACTGTGAAAGCGCGCTTTCCAATTACCATTGGCAAACCTCTTTCTGTTCCTTTGGAGATTGAACGCCGCGGCAGCAATACCGTGGAGCTTTTAGTGCAAGGCGTTGAGGGCGAACTGACGCAGAATAACAATCTCTTCGTCTCTGAAATTCAAGGCATTAGAGACCGCTTGCGAGTTTTGCTCATTACGGGCGAGCCGCATAGCGGCGGCCGGGCCTGGCGGAATCTCTTAAAATCGGACCCCGCTCTGGATTTGGTGCAATTCACAATTTTGACCAGCAGTAGCAAAACAACGAGAGCGGGAGAGGCAGAATTATCGCTGATACAATTCCCAACGCGTCAGCTTTTTGAAGAACGTTTGGATGAGTTCGATCTGATTATATTTGATCAGTATGAACGCCGCTCTAACTCCACACGGCGGGGCCGCTCTCGGCCCACCATCCCGCCGCAATATTTCCAAAATATTTCGCGCTATGTTGAAGACGGCGGCGCGCTCTTGCTCGCGGCAGGACCTGCTTTTGCCACACAGGCCAGCCTTTACCGAACGCCCCTTGTCTCCGTACTCCCTGCGCGCCCTACGGGCGATATTCTAACAGGAGCTTTCCGCCCAGAATTAAATGAAAAGGGCAAACGCCATCCCATCACATCAGACTTTCAAGGTAATGAAGATCAAGCTTGGGGACCTTGGTACCGCGTGATTGATAATGACCCTATCGGCGGTGATGTCTTGATGGACGGGCCTGATGGGGTGCCTTTATTTGTGATTGATAAGGTCCGCGAGGGCCGCGTTGCGATGCTCATGAGTGATCAAGCTTGGCTTTGGGCCAAAGGTCATGAAGGCGGGGGGCCCTACCGAGAAATCTTCCGCAGAACGGCCCATTGGTTGATGGGAGAACCCGAATTAGATGCCGAGACCTTATCGGGTGTGCGTGACGGCGATAACCTCGTCATTACCCGACGGTCATTGGATAGGGTCGAGGACCCCGTTGAAGTCATAGCGCCAAATGTAAAGCGCAGCCGCGTCACCTTAGACCGCGTTGCGGATGGCCTATATCGCGGTGTCGTACCTCTGTCTGGCCCCGGCGCATACCGTCTCAAAAATGGAGACCTCACAACGATTGCTGCGGTGGGCTCTTTGAACCCCAAAGAATTTGAAAACCTCCTGCCAACAGAAGAGGTTTTATCGCCTGTTTCCGAGGCCTCCAAGGGGCTGATAAAATCGGTTGGGATCGACAGCGCAAGCCTGCCCGAAATTCGCCGTCCAAAAGCTGGCCGCGCGACCTCTGGCAAAAATTGGATGGGGTTAGTCTCGCATGAGGCCTATACCGTGACGCAAAGCCGCCGCACCCCCCTCGCCCCAAGCATATTTTTGTTCATATTATTCTTCCTCTTCCTCATTTGGGCGTGGCGGAGAGAGGGCCAATAGGCGCCCAGGGAAATAACTCCCTAAGCGGATGTCACATGAGGCGCTTTACCCAAGCGAATAGTCCTTTAAACGCTACTTCATGCTATCCCAACTTGATCATATTGTCCTGCTAACCCGAAATTTCCAAAGCGCGATTCATGACTATGAAATTCTTTTTGGGTTTGGGCCCGATGAATTTTCAAATCATCACGGTTTTCAAACAGCTTTATTTCGAACGAATAATACAAGCCTGGAAATCTTGGCGCCGCAAAGTGAGGCGGCCATTTCGAGGACAGGCGAGATTTTAGGAAAAGCTCCCTCCAGACTCACCTCCCTCGCATTTGGCGCTCACGATTTAACAGAGGTTCATAGAGTTTTGAAACGCCGCGGGGGAGAGCCCACAGACATATCATCCGCTTTTCGTTTATCCGATGAGGTCTGCGCAGGCGTAAAAACCTTTATCGTCTCTGAGAACGCCCTGCCCAGAGAGAAAAATATTGGCCTCGATCATTTAGTGATAAACACGCCGAACCCCGACCGCGCGATTGCGCATTACGGCGCGCGGCTCGGGATTCGTTTTGCGCTGGACCGTAAGAACACGGATTGGGGCGCAAGATTTCTCTTTTTTAAACTGGGTGACATCGTACTCGAAATTATTCACCGCATGGATCAAGAACACGACCTATTGGCACCAGATGAGCTATGGGGTCTCACTTGGAAAGTAGATAATATCGCTGTCCATCACGCACGCCTCTCTCAGCAGAATGTCACCCTTTCTGAAATTAGAACGGGCCGCAAACCCGGCACGCAGGTCTTCACGGTTAAAAGCCATACGGACAATATTCCAACGCTTTTCTTGATGGGTAAGGGGTGAGTTTCGGACAGTCATGACAGGGCGAAGAGGTCTCGCTGGGAGCGCAATCCCGTTTTTAAAGCGCTCAAACCTTCCATAAAACCGCAGTTTCAAAAAACATAATCCCCGCTTTCAAAAGCTGTGTCACACTAAACGGGTTCTTTCGGACATAGGACAGGTGAGACGTCGCTTACTGGTTCGGAAGACGGTGTGTCTAGGCAAAGTGAGTGATGCCGCTTTGTCGGGGCCAGAGGGCGAGAGCTGCACCTCCTGAAACGGGGGCAATCCAGTACGGCCGTTTTCTGTAAGCACCGCCGTAAGGCCTAGCATTTGGCACACGTCAAATGCGGGGGTTGATTGATTTAATATCAGTCGACTTCGGCTTTTGCGTAAAATATATTTCTTTTCGGTACTCCGTCGTGGAGGCCGACCTTACGGGCAGTCCTTCTTTCGAAGGCTGTGCCTTCCATGCAGGCGCGGCCGCCTATGACGATATTCCTGCAAGTCCTCAGATGGCCTGCGAGCGTTTTCGCTTGTCTCGAAACACGAGCCTGAAAGAAAACGGTCTAATTTCACACACCATTTAGATTTTTGTGTATATACTCCCTTAAAGGGATCGAAAATAATAGGGTTATTCGAGATGCGCAGTAAACTTCTTCCTATCGTCATCGCTCTTACAGGGCTTGGCTTATCGTCTTGTGCGGTCACAAAAGTTGTCACGGCACCCGTAAAAATGGCAGGTAAAGCCGCGGTTGGTACAACAAAACTTGTTGGAAATACCGCCATTGGCACCACAAAATTTGTCGGCAACACGGCTATTGGAACGACAAAATTCGTTGGAAAAACCGCAGTTGGCGGTACGAAAATGGTGGGCAAAGGGCTCTGGGCAACAGGCAAAGGGGTCTATTATATCGGAACTGTTCCCGTTAAAATTACGAACGCAGCTTTAGATACCACGGCCAAAGTTTTGACCATCACAACACAGGCCGTTGATTTATCAGGCCGCGTGGTGAGCGTGACGCGCGAAGTGCAAGCCGTGCAGTTAGACGCCGAACTTGCGGGTCTCAGAGCCGCGAAGAATGTGCTCTCCGTCTTCGTGGATGCCGTTTCTTAGATAACATAATTGTTAAGCCTTGGGCGCGCTCGAGGCTTTGCGCTTCAGCCTATTTTGTGTTATATTCTCACAAAACAGGAGTGACCTATGCGCAAATTTCTGACTATCCTCTCGGCTGCGGCTCTGATGGCAACCCCCGCGATGGCTCAAGCTCGGGGATTCGATTCCGATTTTTCACAAAAAGTGACAGGCCCGTATAAGCTGGAGGTGGTGGCGTCAGAAGATTTAGCCCACCGTGCGAATAACCTACCGAAGAAACTGTCCGACCGCGGCACGTCGAGCCGGTTGAGAGGGTCATTCTCGAATAATGGGAAATATGGTGAAAAAGAGATCGAAAATCTCTTGGAAGATATGGAAATGGAAATTACGCATGATTTCACCAAACGCGGTTTGACCCTATCGGATACTGCGCCCACCATTCTGCGTATCACAATAAACGAGGTGAAGCCCAATCGACCTACGTTTAATCAGCTGAGCAAAGACCCCTCTCTGTCATTTAGAAGCCTGAGTATTGGCGGGGCAGATGTCTCAGCTGAAATTATTTCTGCGGGAGGCAGCGTCGTCGGCACAGCAGAATATGATTATTTTTCAAGTTTCAATGATATCAATATCCGTTCAAATGGAATTTGGACGGATACAAATCGCGCCTTTTCGCGCTTCTCTAAAAAATTGAGCAAAAAACTCGCGGCGGTAGAAGGGACGGCGACCTGAGCCTAGGGCACACCGATTGATTTATGGGTTTGAACAGACAAACGCCATTTCGGGTGCTTTAAGCAATATTCAAAGGCTGCCTGCGAATGATCCACCTTTTTTTCTGCGCCCAAATAACTATCGTCTCGAGGCTGCAGGCAAAAATGGGTAAAATCTAAAGCTATAAAATCTGCGGGCTGATTTTCATCTTGAGGGTAAACAAGCTTTAATTCATCACCAGTCACTTGCACCAACTCCGCATCTGCCTTTGGCGAGACACAAATCCAATCTATTCCGTCTGGCACGGGCAATGTTCCATTTGTCTCAACGGCAATTTTGAAACCGCGCGCATTCAGCGCGTTTATAAGGGCGGCATCAAGCTGTAGGACTGGCTCGCCGCCTGTGCAGACGACCCATTTCTCGCCCTCGCCCACCCACAGCGAATTCACCTTTTCCGCCAGAGAAAGCGCATCATATTTTCCGCCATTTACGCCATCCGTCTTTACAAAATCAGTATCACAGAATTTACATATCGCAGACATACGGTCAGGCTCCAATCCAGACCATAAGTTACAGCCCGCAAAGCGGAGAAAAATGGCCGCCGTACCTGCACGCACGCCCTCACCCTGAACCGTGAGAAATATCTCTTTGACGGCATAGCTCATCCGGCGACTCCCGCATATTCATCCCAGCCAGCGGCTCTTAATTCACAGGCAGGGCAGCTTCCACAGCCATAGCCCCAGTCGTATAAATCGGAATGAACGCCCTTGTAACACGTATGGCTTTTCCGGCGAATAATCTCGACTAAAGCGTCACCGCCCAGCGTTTTGGATAAGTGCCACGCCCCCGCTTTCGACAAATGCATAAGTGGCGTATGCAAGGTAAACTCTCGATCGAGCCCAAGCTCAATCGCAGACATTTGTGCCTCTAAGGTCGCCTTACGACAATCAGGATATCCCGAAAAATCAGCTTCGCACATACCCGCCACTAAATGGGTAAAGCCGCGCCGCCACCCTAGCGCCGCTGCGTAATTCAGAAATATCAAATTTCGACCCGGAACAAATGTCGTCGGCAGGCCATTCGCATATACGCCAATCTCAACATCCCGCGTCAAAGAGGTTTCACTGATCTGGCCTAATCCAGCCAAATTAATCACATGATCTTCCCCAAGCTTGGCCGCCCAGTGCGGAAAGGCGTCACGTACAGCCTCTCGAACCTCCATACGGCACGTCATTTCTATGTCATGCCGTTGTCCATATTCGAAACCGATAGTTTCCACACGCGCGAAATTTTCTAGGGCCCAAGCGAGGCAGGTCGCCGAGTCCTGCCCTCCCGAAAATAATAGGCCTGCCGTATGCATTTGGATACTCATAAGCAGGCGCTTAGCGGATTGGACACTTTTCGCCAAGCAATCTTGCACACGGTCCCTAAAGCTGCACTGCGGCAGAGGAACTGAGGCACGATAATTGCATCGTGAGTTGCATGAAGAATCGCCTCAAGAAATTAGCCCAACTAAAAGGTAAGAAACGGTATTTACTCGTGTTATGGCTTGGGCTTGAACTATTGAGCCTACCGGCCGCGGCGGCGCAAATCATGAACCGCGTGTCTTTTAAAATTCCCCCCATTGTAAATGCCGTCGAAATCCCAACATCAGAACGTGGCGTCTCTCGTTTTCTTGTTTCCTCCAATTCAGGGTTCAGCGTCACAAGTAGCGACATTATTGGCGAAATTCACATTGAGGTCCATGTAAGTGGTACGCTCCACGGCACGTCCCGATTTGGCGACGCAGCGCAATTGCCTGGACCTAAAAATGGCTGTGCACAGGCAAATGGATTAGGGTCAAATGTCTATCTCGCCGAACAGAAAACAGCCAACACGCCTGGATCGCCCGTTCAACAAGCCGTCATCATTGAGTTTACCTATGACGCTGCTGCTCAGCCGAGGTTCAAATTTACACCAGGCGCTGACGTGACCGCCACATTGGAGAGCTGTCAGGGCGCGACGTCCTAACCCTTTAGCTCCGCTAGAAACGCCTCTCCAAACCTGTCAAATTTACTCGGCCCGACCCCGCTTACGCCCAGCATTTCTTCGCGCGTTTTAGGTTTACGTGTCACCATATCAATCAAGGTCGCGTCAGAAAAAACAACAAAGGCCGGCTTTCCAAGTTGCTTCGCAAAATCCATACGCAAAGCTTTCAGCCGAGAGAGAACCGCATTATCTCTCTCATCAAAAGCGGAGGCCTTTTTAAAGGCTGAAGCCCGAGATTTCGATGCCTTGACGACACGTTTAATTGTTGGGTCTTTACATTTAAAGGGTTGGCGCCCCTCCAATACCTCTCGCCCTTTAGCCAGTAGTTCCAGCCGCCCATAGGCTTCCATGTCCACGTTCAAATAGCGCAAAGCCACGGCTTGCCTCAAGAGACCTTGGAACCACGGCTTTGGCTTATCAGATGTACCGAAAGCGGGAAGTTGATCATGCTCAAATTGTAAGATCCGTGCCGTTTTCTCACCGCGTGCCACGCCAATAACATGGGTCGCGCCAAACCGCTCTCCCGTGGCTTTTATAGCCCTAAACAACGCCAAAGCCTCCGCTGTGGCATCTATCAATTCAGGCGGATTGAGACACACGTCGCAATTGCCGCACGGTTCTGATGTTTCGCCAAAATAGGACATCAACACTTGTCGCCGACATTTGGACGCTTCGCAGTACCCCAGCAACGCATCCAAGCGGCGGTGTTCACGCATTTGGTGTTCTGCGTCTGACCCATCATCAGAAATGAATTGACGCCGCATACGAATATCATCCATCGCGAATATAAGGCCAGTTTCAGAGGGCGCGCCATCACGGCCTGCGCGGCCAATCTCTTGATAATAAGCTTCCAGCGAGCTGGGTAAATTTAGATGATAAACAAAGCGAACATTGGACTTGTCAATGCCCATCCCAAACGCAATCGTTGCGACAATAACGACGGCAGATTCGGCCAAAAACCGCTCTTGATGCTCAAACCGCATCTCCGCAGTTAGTCCCGCGTGATAGGGCAGTGCGTTAAACCCATGCTGCCTTAATATCTCAGCATATTTCTCTGTGTTCTTCCTGGACAAGCAATAGACGATACCGCTTTCGCCGCGCTGAGATTCCATCCACGCAAGCAGTTGTTCCGTTCGGTTCGTCAAAGAGGAGACAGTCAAACTCAGGTTAGGTCTGTCAAACCCCTGCACAATGATTTCGCCTTGCTCTGCGAATAATTGTGAGGCGATATCCTTCCGTGTCGACGCATCCGCTGTGGCTGTAAAGGCTGCGATACCCGCGTCAGGGAAAAGGTCTTTCAGGCGGCTCAAATCTGCATATTCAGGGCGGAACGCCGGTCCCCATTTAGATACGCAATGCGCCTCATCAACGACAAATAATGATGGGTTAAGCGCTCTCATTGCGGACAACATGCGCGGTTGCATCAAACGCTCTGGTGAAAGATAAAGAAGCCTCGTCTGCCCTTGCGCGACGGCTTGCCACTGCGCGACGTTTTCTTCTCGGGATTGTCCCGAATGGATCGCGGACACGGAGACACCATTTGCGCGCAAGCCCGCAGCTTGATTGTCCATCAAAGCAACAAGCGGCGAAATCACAACCGTAGGATTTTCGAGCAATTGACTCGGCACTTGATAACAAATGGATTTCCCTGCACCCGTTGGCATAACCGCAAGGACATTTTTACCCGCCAATATCATATCAACAATTTCTGCTTGCCCAGGGCGGAAGGCATTGTGGCCGAAATTTTCTGATAAAATATACTGTGGTGTTGTCATCCCTACCCATTGGCCCCGTTTGGTTGCGCCTTCAAGATGTGAGGCAGAAGAGAATGAGGCTTTTACACCTTCGTCACAAAATGCAATAGCGCGCGCAATATGTCTTCACGCACCACAGACTCCTCCCGTAGCTCAGGCACAGCCTTCGCCGCGAAAATTGATCAGGACAAAGCGGGCCGGAAAAAGGCGCGCTCCTTACGTCCGCTCGTGAAGCTTTGGCCGTTTATCGGTCGATATCCGGGTCAATTAATTGCCTTTCTGATCTTTCTCGCGCTCTCAGCGTTGGGAAGTTTGAGCATGCCTTGGATTGGTAAGATTATCGTCGATTGCGGCTTTGGCGCGAATACGGACACTATAAAATTTTGCGCATCCATAAGTGGGGGCAACAATCGGTCACTCCTGCCTTACTTCGTCCTCGCAGGTGTCTTCGCTATTCTTTTCGCCATAACGGCCTCATTACGATTCTTCTTCATCACGCGCTTGGGGCAACGCGTTATCACAGATCTGCGTAAAGCCGTCTTTGACAGGCTGACATATCTGTCACCCGCATATTTTGAACGGGTAAGAACGGGTGAAGTTCTCTCTCGGCTAACCACGGATACGACCCTTGTGGAAACCGTTATCACAGGCTCGATAAGCTTTGCGTTACGGTCGATAGCGACAATCACAGGGTCGATTATTATGATGTTTTTCATCTCGTGGAAATTAGCTCTTATGGTTTTGGCGATTGCCCCTGCGATGATCTTGCCTTTGATTTTGACGGGGAAGAAAATCAAAAATCATTCACGCGACGCCCAAGATAGACTGGCGGACGCCTCGGCTCGGGCAGGCGAAGCTATCGGCGGCATTCAAACTGTTCAGGCCTATACGCAAGAATCGGGTGAGCGCCGCCTTTTCACCGAACAAATCGAGGCAAGTTTCACGGCACAACGCAAACGCATTCTTATACAATCGGCCTTAACCGCGCTCATGTTCATAATTGCCTTTATGGGCATTATTATTATATTTTATTTCGGTGCGGGTTATGTGAAACGCGGTGAGCTCACCGGCGGCAGTATTACCGCGTTTTCCTTCCTCGCCTTCCTTGCCATTGGCGGCGCAAGTTCACTGACAGAGACCTTCACTAACCTTTTGCGCGCAGCCGGTGCGGCCGACAGACTTGTCGAAATTTTGGATGAGACCCCTTTAATTACGGCTCCCAAAAACCCCAAAACACTGCCCGTTATTCGCGGCGAGGTCAGCTTCCATGCGGTTGATTTTTCCTATCCGAGCCGACAAGATCGTCCGGCTCTCACCGATATATCTTTGTCAATCTCCCCTGGCGAAACCGTAGCCCTAGTCGGGCCTAGCGGTGCAGGGAAATCCACCGTTTTTCAGCTACTCCTCAGATTTTATGATATCCAGAGCGGTAAAATCACAATTGATGGAACAAACATTGCGCAATTAGCCCCAGAAGCGCTTCGGTCTCACATCTCGGTTGTCCAGCAGAGCGCCCCCCTATTTTCAGGTACGCCAGCTCAAAATATCGGCTATGGCAAAACTGGCGCGACCCAAGATTCAATCGAAGCAGCCGCCAGAGCCGCCTATGCGCATGATTTCATCATGGCTTTGCCTAACGGTTATGACACGGATATCGGTGAGCAAGGTACGACCTTATCAGGCGGTCAGCGTCAACGACTCGCTATTGCGCGCGCTATATTACGTGACGCGCCCATTCTGCTGCTCGATGAAGCGACATCGGCTTTAGATTCTGAGTCAGAGCAGGCCGTTCAAAAAGCTTTTGAAACAGCCTCTCAAAATCGCACGACATTGGTTATTGCCCATCGGCTCTCGACCGTAATGAAGGCCGACCGAATACTCGTTTTGGATGACGGAAAAATTGTTGAAATCGGGTCCCATTCCGAACTTGTCAAAAAGGGGGGGCTTTACGCGCGTCTTGCCAAAATTCAATTTGACCAAGGCACCTCGCTCACGCTCTAAGTCTTAATCCCTGAGTACCATCGCTGCCGCGCCATACAATGGGACAAAATCGGCCTGTATCAAACGTACGGGTATATTCTTGACATACCAGCTTCCGGGTCCGCGGTCTTTAAACCGGGATATAAAGTCAGACCCTTTTATAAATTTTGCAATATGCCGAGACACGCCGCCGCCAATGACAACGCCGCCAGATGCGCCTTGCGTGACGGCCGCGTTCCCAGCAAAGCCGCCCAACATTGAACAAAATTGATTTACGGTGACACGGGCAACGGATGATTTGTCCAGCTCCGCCGCGCTGACAATCTCGGGCGGCGTCAAATCATTATCTAAACGATCCATGATCGCGCAAATTGCTACATGGAGCCTTGCCAGACCTGGCCCGGACAAAAGCGTTTCGGCGGAAACAAATGGCAAATGTTTGGACCAAAAGGCTAAAACCTCACGTTCCAAATCATTCCCTGGCGCAAAGCTTGTATGTCCGCCCTCAGTGGGGACAATGCGCACAGGTTTTCCAGGTAAGATACAAGACAGACCTAAGCCTGTTCCAGGGCCAAGCACGGAGACGGGTTTAGTATAATCAACCTTCCCCTCAATCAACACATCAAACCCATCATCTGGAATGACCGTTGCACCATGCGCCATTGCAACAAAGTCATTTAAGACAACTGCGATGTCTAAACCAAATGTCTGGCGCAAGTCCTTTTCTGACACACTCCAATTTAGATTTGTCATCCGAATTTCGTCATCGAATTTCGGCCCCGCAAAAGCAAAGGCCCCGCGGGTCACATTAATTTCGTGAGTCGTCAAAAAATCTGCAACCACGTCGTTAAAATGCTCAAATTCTGCTACGGCGTATCGCTTAGAATGATGCAACTCAATAGCGCCCGGTCCAGTCCGTTCAGCCAGAGCAAGGCGACAATTCGTACCGCCAATATCGCCAACAAGCGTCAAGCTGTTTGCAGTATTTACCGAGGAAGAAGCGTTCGCTATGCGGCTAGAAGTCATCAACTGAACCAAGGCATGTCGCCGAGAGTCGAGGCTCCGCTTTCCGAGTTCGTCGCAATCGCCCGTTGAGCCGCGAACATATTCATCCCGAGCGCAGCTAATTGCGGCTGATCAGGCTGTAAGGCTGTTTCTCGGGTTGATAAATCAACGCCGACCACCTCAACGGTATTATTGGCTGGATCGACTCGCAGGATGTCGCCTGTTTGAACCCGAGCAATTGCGCCGCCCATAAGCGCTTCTGGATGTAAATGAATGGCCGCTGGGACTTTCCCTGAAGCACCAGACATACGCCCATCTGTCACCATCGCGACCTTAAAGCCTTTATCCTGCTGCAAGCCCAATACGGGTGTCAATTTGTGAAGCTCTGGCATCCCGTTGGCACGCGGTCCTTGAAACCGCAGAACAACAACAAAATCTCGCTCTAGCTCCCCGGCTTTGTGCATCTTTATCAAATCATTCTGGTCATCAATAACAATGGCGGGGGCTTCGACCTCCCAATTTTCCTCTTCTACGGCAGAGGTCTTCATAACGGCGCGGCCAAGATTACCTTCAAGCAGCGCCAGCCCCCCATCTTTCCGAATAGGTCTTTCAACTGTCGTCAAGATTTCAGCATCAAGACTCTCTTTGGGTCCCTCCCGCCAGATTACCGAGTCAGGCTCAAGGTGCAAATTTTTGATTGGCTCTCGCGTATAGGCACCCAGGCCGTCTCCGCCCGCAATTGTCGTAACATCACCTTGCATCAAACCAGCGTCCAACAACTCACCAATAAGATAGGCCATGCCCCCTGCTGCATGGAAATGATTCACATCCATAATTCCATTCGGATAGATTTTACAAATGAGCGGCACGACGCGGCTAATAGCGGCATAGTCGTCCCAATTGATGATAATACCCGCTGCCCGCGCAATAGCGGCCATGTGAATTGTTAAATTCGTCGAACCACCCGTCGCCATTAATCCAACCAGGCCATTTACAATACTCTTTTCGGAAATGACGTCACAAGCTGGCGTGAAGGCAGCGTTCTTCCCTTCGGCCATATTCGTGATTTGCGTGGCCCGCCGAACGGCTTGGGCAGTCAGCGCGTCTCGAAGAGGTGTATTCGGGTGAACGAAACTTGAGCCCGGCAATTGCATCCCCATGACTTCCATCAACATCTGATTTGTATTCGCCGTGCCATAAAATGTGCAGGTGCCAGGTGCGTGATAGCTGGCAGCTTCCGCAGCAAGTAGGTCCTCGCGGCTTGCCTCACCTGCGGCAAACGCTTGTCTCACACGCGCTTTTTCTGGGTTTGGCAATCCAGACGGCATGGGACCTGCGGGAGCGAAAATTTGTGGTATCCATCCGAAACGAAGTGCGGCGATTAACAGACCTGGTACGATCTTATCACACACCCCCAGATGTATGGCCGCATCGAACATATCGTGAGACAGCGCGATAGCCGCGCCTTGCGCAATATTATCGCGAGAGAAGAGCGACAGCTCCATTCCATCTCGTCCTTGTGTGACGCCATCGCACATTGCTGGCACGCCGCCAGCTACTTGGGCTGTAGCACCATTTCGGCGAGCCGCATGGCGAATCAATTCAGGAAATTTCTCAAACGGCGAATGCGCCGACAACATGTCATTATAGGCGGTAACAATCCCTATATTCGGCCATTTCGCCCCTAATAATTCGGTTTTTTCCAACACGGCACATCCCGCCGAGGCATGCGCCACATTCCCCTCTGAGAGACGTCTGCGTCTAGGCCCTTCTCGCATCTGTGCTTTGCACGCGGCAAGATAGCCTGCTCGGCTTTTCTTAGATCGCTCGGTAATCCGCGCAGTGACATCTTGTATCGCGGCATGTGTCATAAGGCGGAACTCGCAAAAACATGTAGGTTTTGCCCTGCAGTCAGCAGCGCTTTGACAGGCGACTCAAGACGGGGCTTATTGATAGCGGCATCGAAAACCGCCCGCTTCTCGTTCCCGGGAATAAATAGAACGACGGCATGAGACTTCAACACAGCTTGTAGCGTTAAACTAATGCGCTCAGGGTGATCACCTGCGACAGGGGCGCCTGTTGCATCTATCGCACATAAAATATTGAGATGGTTAAGGTCGAGAGCCGCCTCCAATCCTTTTGACCGCGGAAACCAAGACGCTGTATGCATATCCAAACCCATTCCCATAACGCAAACGTCAAACGGCTGCGGAACAGAATTAAACCTTCTTTCCGAGTGTCTAAGGCCCGCTTTGGCCGTTGCCTGCGGCGTTTTTAGCCCGAAGAAATTCGCCTTAGAGGCCTTATCTTGAATGAGAGTGGCGCGAATAAAATCTTCGTTGGAGCCTGGCTGGCCGGGATCAACCCACCGTTCATCGACAAGGCTTATCGCAATCTTTGACCAATCTAAATCTGCACGAGACAATTTTTCATAGAGCGGCCGGGGGGAGCTACCTCCGCTTACCATCAAGCTCGCTTCACCGCGCGTAATCAGAGCTTGTCTCAGTATCGCTTCAATCGCGACTGCGGCGTCAGACGCAATGTCAGGCCCTTCATACATGTTGAAATCAGACATTATTTGACATCCGACCATTCATCACCCTGCTGGGCCAGCATTCTCTCGGCCCCTGTCGGGCCATCCGATCCCGCGGGATAATATGAAACAGCTTGCCCCACTTCTTCCCACGCATTTAAAATCCCGTCACACCATGTCCATGCGGCCTCAACTTCATCACGCCGCATGAAGAGCGACAAGTTCCCTCTGACCACATCCATGAGCAAACGCTCATAGGCGTCGGGATAGCGAACTGTAAAATTATCAGCATATGACAAGTTCAAGGGCAAAGTTTTTAACCGCAACCCACCTGCACCTGGCTCTTTAATTTCCATCCATAGGTTTACCGCCTCGTCTGGCTGCAAACGAATAACGAGCTTATTAGGATTAACGGGAGTTCCCTCTCCGAAGATAGAATGCGGGACGGGTTTAAATTGTATGATAATCTCGGATCTACGGGTGCGCATACGTTTGCCTGTCCGAATATAAATCGGAACGCCTTGCCAGCGCCAGTTATCTACCTTTGCATGTATCGCGACGTAGGTTTCAGCATCGCTTTCTTCCAATTCAACATCCGTAAGGTAATCTGGTGCCATTTCACCGTCTACTTTCCCTTTCACATATTGGCCTCGAACCGTCGCCTCCTCGACATTTTCGGCCGTAATCGGCGCCAAAGCTCTTAAAACCTTAATCTTTTCCAGACGCAGATCATCCGCCGCCGTAGACCCTGGCGCCTCCATCATCGTCAGGCAGAGCAATTGAAGTAAGTGATTTTGCACCATATCCCGCAACGCGCCCGACTTATCATAGTAAGATCCTCGTCCGCCTGCGCCGATTGACTCGGCGACAGTGATTTCAATGTGCTCAATTGAGTCCCTATTCCAAAGCGGCTCCAATAAAACATTTCCGAAGCGCAGAACGAGCAGGTTTTGAACCGTTTCTTTGCCAAGAAAATGATCAATCCGGTAAATGCGTTTCTCTGAAAAAACTTGGCCAACGGCCTCGTTAATTTCATCCGCAGATTTAAAATCATGCCCCAAAGGTTTTTCGAGTACGACGCGGCTTTGTTTGTGAGCTAGTCCTGCCGCCTTCAAACCTTGACAAATATTCGCAAAAAGAGCCGGCGGCATTGCCAAATAAAAGACACGAATAAGTTTCTTCGAGGCGTCTAATTTTTTACCTAACTCAGACCAATCTTTGCTGGAGGTAACGTCAATTGCCACATAGTCCAAAAGTTCACAGAATGCGTTCCATTTTGTATCAGACAAAGTGACTTCAGGATTGAAGGACTGGTAAGCCTCTTTAATCTTAGCCAGATATTCGTCTCGCGTTAGCTTGGAACGGGACGCGCCGATAATTCTGGATTTTTTTGAAATCTGCCCATCGCAAAAACGGTGATAGAGGGAAGGAATGAGTTTGCGGCGCGCCAAATCCCCAGTGCCGCCAAAAACAACAATTTCGAAAGGCTCTACTGGGACGAAGGCCGATCCTGCATCTTGAGCCATTCTTTTGCCCCCCGACGTCTTACGATAATTCGCACTGGAGGTTTTGGCGCTTTGCTTTGTCACCTGTATTTCCTTTTTTACAGACAGCGTCCTTAGACGGCCTCTTAGCGCGACTGCGCCTAATTGTCCAAGGTATGTCTCGTTATGACAGCGCTGTCAATTAAGAAAGAGAGACGCAGTAAGTACGTCAAACTACGCTGTTATCGACACATATTTCTTCTCATTTGAGCGCGGTCACCGACCCCCTCACCTTGATTTCGAAGTCTAAAATTTGGCTATTTCCTGAGAGGTCATCAGCCTTCCGCACCAGTTCCTTTGTCGCTTGATAGCCCATTTTATATATTGGCTGCTTGACCGTTGTTAGAGCCGGCCAGATAACGCGCGCCAAAGGCGTGTCATCAAACCCACATACAGATAGCGAACACGGCACATCTATACCCATTTGCCCCGCAACAGAAATGACAGCCGCAGCCATATCATCATTAGACGCAAAAATGGCTGTGGGCCTGGCTTCTTGCGGCACACTTAAAAGCTCACGTGCCGCTTGAACGCCCGATTCATAAGAAAAATCGCCCTGCGCTACTAAATCGTCCACAACATCGACGCCTGCGGTCCGCATAGCGCGTGCAAATCCAGCATATCTTAGGCCCGCGCTAGAATGATCAACATGCCCTTGGATGAAGCCAATTCTCTCATGGCCCTTGGATAATAGAAATTGTGTCATTTCATAAGCGGCTGTTTCGTCATCCATGCCAACGCAAGGCAATGCCATCTCGTTTTTCGGTGCAATACGTACAGATTTTACCCCAAGCTCTTTCAACACAGCTAACACGGCCTTATCGTCACTGAGCGGCGGTGTTAAAATAACCCCGTCCACGGGGAGGCGATCTAAAACTTCACGCGTAAGCTTGACCTTTTCATCATAGGATGCCGCGCCAACGAGAGACATGGGCTCAACAACAAGATGATAACGTGCCTCACGACAGGCCTCAATCGCACCGCGCTGAATAAGAGAAATATAGTTAGGTGTGGGGTTGTCATAGATTAAAGCGATTAAGAAGGACTTCGACGTCGCAAGGCCTCTCGCCGCAAGATTAGGAAAATATCTGAGTTCGTCAGCTATAGCCTTAACATGCTCCCTCGTTTTTTCAGCGACGTTAGGCTCATTATTTAAGACGCGGGAAACGGTCTTTATAGAAACACCCGCTTTTTTGGCAACATCTGTAATCGTAACCTTCATATCCCTCGATTTCCCGCTTCTCAGCCTTCCTAGACAACTGCCATGCGCCTCTATTCCCAACTCAGCTCTATGTCACGCAAATCCGCAAAAGTGGACTCGGAGGGCAAGGTCATTCATTGTCTATCTTGGGAGAAGATTTTGTTTGGTTTCTGGCTTTAAATTAAAACAGCTATTTCGAAATCATGGCAGCAATAGATATCGGCGATACCATAGCCGACACGACTCCCAATCAGGGCAGGTATTTCAGTTATAGACCCAAAAGAGAGAGAAGGATCAAAACAAGCGCAATTAGAATTTGTTTTGCAATGGCAATCATGTTTTTCTTTTATACAAAAAAAGCACAGCTGACTAGCCCCCATTTTGATATTTCAACCAGACGTCCCTTAAAGGACGCGTTCACGATTATGCGCTTAACGAAAAAGAGGCTGGCCTATATGTCATTTGGATTGTCGCAAAAACTTCATAAAAATATCGCAGCGCCGTTAAATGTTTCGATTATCGATGCATCGAAGTGAAAGGATAACAGGTCATGATTCAGAACGGCGCCCATATCGTTTCGGGCTATGACGAAGAATTACTTAGCCTTACAAATGACCTAACTGACCTCGGGACATTGGTAAGCGAAATGGTCGATAACGCCATGTATGCTTTTAAACAGGGCGACAGCGCTTTAGCACAAGACGTAATAGAGCGAGATAATAAGGCCAATGCGCTCCAACTAAAAATCGACCAAGCCGTGCAGCACATTATCGCAAAACGAAACCCCGTCGCGCAAGACCTTAGGAGCATCATCGGTGCATCTCGGATAGCCTCTGATCTCGAACGCGTTGGCGATTTAGCGGAAGGGATCGCGCGGCGCGCGGTGGTTATCAATAAAGAAGCCCGCATTGACATGTCTCGATCGGTCTACCGCATGGGGAAACAAGTTCGAACACAGCTGGCCGGCGCGCTGGAGTCCCTACTGAAAGGCGACTCTCTTGCCGCGCTCCATTTTTGGCAAGCCGACAGTGATCTGGATGATTTATATGATTCCCTATTCAAGGAATTGGTCACCGTAATGATGGGGGATCCGCGCAAAATTCCTATATGCACAGAGCTTTTATTTGTCGCCAAAAACCTAGAGCGAATAGGCGATCACGCGACGAACATCTGCGAGGCCGTATATTTCACGGACAAAGCCGATCAGCTAATCAACGACCCCGCCCTGCAGCATCACAAGGCGCGGCAAGATGGCTCCGAAACGCGCTAGAGTATAAATCCAACTAATATGAACAGGACAACCCCCACGGTGACGGCAATGGTCGTCTGGCGTCTATAGGTTTTCGCTAAGAGCCCCACTAAAATCCCGCCCAGCACGACCCCAAGCAGTAAAAGCGCCACGAATTTTTGGTAAGATTTAAATATCTGCGGTCCATGTCCCTTGTGTAATTCCATCATAGACATGACGTTATCGGGCTTGACCCGCGAGGCCGTTAATCCCCGTGGCGTTTGCCGGAATTCGAGATAAGTCTTTGATGTTGGGCGCAATTGAATAACGGTTCCGCGGTTTCTGATATACTCAAAATCATGGGAAATATTCGCCTCCGAAAGAAGGGCGCGAACCTCCGCCTCAAGTGTGGAGCTCTTGAAATCAAGTGCAGCGCCCTGGGGCAGAGCTACCCGTTCAGTAGCGGCCTTTCCCTTTATATTCATCAAATATAGTCCGCCCGAAATGGCGTGAAGCGCAAAAGCTGGTGCCATTAAACCGGCGAACCACAGGTGAGCCAGCACAAGATATTTACGGAGCTTAGGAGACATATTACCCACCTGATTAAATGGCGCTGATAGAACAGCCCTTATTGAGAATGGTTCGCAATACTGAGTTGTGCTGATAAGGTCAATAGAGCAATAAGTTCACAAGACGCATCCAAAGTTCATACCCTATGTTTATTCATGACCTCTCGCACCCTAATTAAATCCTCATATGTATCTACGTCTTGCGCAAACGCCTTATCTAATTCGAGTGTTTTCAAGTTAAGCCTGTCAAATATTGACCGCGCCGTTACGCCAGAACTCTGCGTCAAAAGCAGCTCCATACTGGCCTCATTAAAAATCGCAGGCGGCATGCGTACAGATTCAGACATACTGATAACCGACTGATCTATTGTATAATTTTCAATTAATTTTTGAAGATGGGATGTGGGGACAAGCGGCATATCACCCAGTATAACCGCACAAGACCGCCACCCTTTTATTCTCACAGCCTCAAGACCAAGCCGTAAGCTATACCCCTGCCCGCGTTCGGGATTTATGTTCTTCACCCAATCTATCTTTTCAGGGCCTGCCGCCTTGGCAATACAAAACACGTCGCCAAAACCCATAGCGGTCACGGTATCAAGAACATGGGATAAAACGGGCTTTCCGCAAAGATCCGCATTCAGCTTATCTGACGAACCAAAGCGTTTAGATAATCCACTCGCCAGAACCACACAGGCAATCTCACCCGCGCTCATATGAGCGCCGCACTTTGTGCCGCCTGAATAATTTCAGCCAATATCGAGATTGCTAAAAGGCGCGCATCTCGCTGCGAGGCGATAAGGCCAATGGGCGCATGAATTCGGTCAATATCTTCTCGCGCCACAGCTAATTGGCTCAGGGTCTCGCAGCGTATTTCATGGGTTCGGACACTCCCCATCGCGCCGACATAAAAGGCAGGCCCCGCCAACGCTTGCTGTAACAACGCCGCCTCCCAATCATGATCATGAAACAAACACACCACCGCAGTATATATATCATCCTCACTGGCGGGCGGTATCTCTGGGTGTTTCAAATGCTGCGCATCTGGGAGAATATGCGCATCTGGCGATTGTACGCGAACCGCAAATCCACTGCGCACTGCGAGTTCCGCGAGCGCCAAACACACCTCCCCTCGTCCTGCAATTCGTAGCTTTATGCGCGGGGACAGCGAGATAGAAAAATCGCCAAAATTTAGCGTCGCCGTCTGACGCGCATTCAAATCATCCAAGGCGCTCTGAATAGCCGCCCTATCTGGCTGTTGGATAATCGCTATGTCTAAACGCCCGCCGCAGGGCAAAGAAATATCTCGATAGGGCGAACCCTCACCATAGATAAAAACACCCGACTCCCCGCCGCGCGCGCGCGCGATTACATCGGCGTCGATACATCCATTTGAGATATAGCCTACCGCCTGCTCTGCTGTGACAGCCATCATCGCGCCCTTTGCGCGTAAAGTCCCGCCTGTCACACCGCGCAAAACAACCAAAACTGCCTCGGCATGGCCGGTGCAGTAGCGCAATACATCTTCAGCTCGATCATAGGTTTGATCCATAGGCGTAGATTATGCACCTTAGCCCTCATGGCAATGCTTTATTGGCGAGTAAGCCGCCCCGGAATGAAGGCCACAATCGATCCGGATTGCAGTGTAGCGCCGAACGGCTAAGTCGTTCGGTGTGCGATGTTAGGGATTTAGACATGCGGAAGTTTCCACAGCCCATCTCGTGACTGCCGAAGCTTAGAATTAAAACAGGACGTGCCCGCAGATGTGTCTTCCCGATGGACGCGAAACGTCCGCAATCGACCCTGTGAGTCGATTGCAGCGAAGCGCCGAACGGCTAAGTCGTTCGGTGTGCAATGTTAGAGTTATAGGCAAGTTGAATTCCTCACTGCCTATCGAGAGGTCAGCCGAACTAAAATACAAAAACAGGACATGCCCGCAGATGTGTCTTCCCGATGGAATACCAAGGGGTAGAAGAAGTTTTGTTTTACGCGAAGACTGGTGGAATTGGCTTACAGCCAAATCCACAGCGTGCATTTTTTGCAGAGCAAAAATTGCACTATCTGCGGCGATGGTTTTTGAAGAAACGGCCAGTCATAAACCCCTGAGTTCAGCCACTTGGACTGACAGGTCGGCTCTCGTTCCTAAAGCCCCGGCACCTCCCAAGTTCTCACACTTGAGCGCTCAGGCCCATCGTCCTCCAGACGGCAAGCGAGGCCTCACCTGTCCTATGTCCGAAAGAACGAGTCTAATTTAACACAGCTTTTGAAAGCGTGGATTATGTTTTTTGAAAGGGCGGTTTTATGCGGGATATCAGGGAATGAAAAGAAGGAAAGAAATTGGAACCGCATCCTTTCCTACTCACACCTTTCGTCTCTGCCGCTTCGTCTTTTGCATGCAAACGACTGAATAGCGGCAATCCATTCGATACCGAAACTGGGTTATGGATTACCGTCACAAGGACGGTAATGACGGAAGACGCCATCCTCACCCCCACCTGCAAACACGCCTATACACTCCCCCCTAAACCCCATAGGGAGCGGCTTTCTGGCCTGAATTGAGTTGGCCTTTTCGATTGTTATAGACGATCAACCCGAAAGACGGCCACCATGTCCAATATACACCACGCGCACCCTGCGCTCGCCTCTGCTTTGGCGGCAAAGGGCTATGACACCCTCACACAAGTTCAGGACGCGGTTTTGGACCCGAAACTCGCGGGGGAAGATTTGCTGGTTTCCGCGCAGACCGGGTCGGGGAAAACTGTCGCCTTTGGCCTGTCTATGGCGGATACATTGCTGGAGGGCGCAGAGACCTTGCCCCGTGCAGGCTCGCCCATCGCGATTTGTATCGCCCCGACACGCGAGCTGGCCATGCAGGTTAAGCGCGAGATTGATTGGCTTTATAAGGACGCCAAAGCCCAAACTGCGAGCTGTATTGGCGGGATGGATAGCCGCGCCGAGCGCCGCACGCTGGAACGCGGCGTCCACATTGTAGTCGGCACGCCAGGCCGCCTGTGCGATCATATTAATCGCGGCGCGCTGGATATGTCCGACATCAAAGCCATCGTCCTCGACGAGGCGGACGAGATGCTGAAAATGGGCTTCCGTGAGGAATTAGAACTTATCCTCAACGCTGCCCCCGACGAGCGCCGCACGCTCATGTTCTCGGCCACGGTTCCCAAAACCATCTTGGGCATGACGAAGAAATATCAACGCGGGGCCGTGCGCGTAAATACGGCCGCCGAAGCGAAGCAGCATTTGGACATTACCTACCGCGCCCTGACCGTCGCCAGCCCCGACAAAGAAAACGCCATCATCAATGTGCTGCGCTATTATAATGCGAAAAATGCGATTGTCTTTGGCGATACGCGCGTGGCCGTAAACCGTATGACCCAGCGGTTTAATAATCGCGGCTTCTCGGTTGTCGCGCTCTCAGGGGAACTCTCCCAAGCGGAACGCAGCAATGCCCTGCAGGCCCTACGCGATGGCCGCGCGCAGGTTTGTATCGCGACGGATGTGGCGGCGCGAGGCTTGGACCTGCCTGATTTGGACCTCGTCATTCATGCCGATGTCCCGCGCAACCGCGAAGCTTTGCTTCACCGCTCTGGACGGACAGGCCGCGCGGGCCGCAAAGGTGTGTCGGCCTTGATTATCGCGCCGAACCGCCGCCGTAATGCCGAGCGTCTTTTAAGGGATGCGAAAATCACCGCCGAATGGGGTGAAGCGCCGAGCGCGGATATGATTATCGAAAAAGATAATGAGCGACTCCTCGCCAATATGACGCTCGAGGGAGAGATCACAGAGGATGAGCGCACACTGGTTACGCGCCTGCTAAAAGCGCACTCCCCTGAGCACATCGCCACCGCCTTCATTCGCGAAGTTCGCAAAGGCCAATCCGCGCCCGAAGAGCTGCTGCCATCTAATTACAAACCCAGCCGAGATGAGCGCGGCGGCAGAGATGACCACGGCGGACGGGACGAGCGCGGACCGCGCAATGCCAAACTTCGCGAAGATTTCGACGACGGTGTGTGGATGTCCCTCAATGTGGGGCGCAAGCAAAAGGCCGAGCCGAAATGGATTCTGCCCATGTTGATGAAATCGGGCGGGCTAAAGAAAGGCGAGATTGGCGCGATTAAAATTGTCGAAAATAAAACCTTCGTCGAAATCGCGCCCAAAGGCGTGGAAGGGTTTCTCGACACCATTGGCCCAGACATGAAAATCGAAAAGGCGATTACCGTCTCTCGCGTCGAGGGCAAACCCGATCTCAATGCGCCGTCGAAATCTTTCCGCTCCCGCGATAGAGATAATGCTTCGGGTAAGACACGCCGCAATCCTTATGGCGACAAGCCCAGAGCTCGCAAAGATGGCGGCGGGAAAGGCAAGCCTTGGGAGACGCGCAAGCCCGCACGCGATGAAGATGGCGGGAAACCTAAACGGCGTACACCAGAACCGTCAGAGGACAGCGGATTTAAACGCAAACCCCGCAAGAAAACTCACGCGGATATGCCCACCCCGCCCGCGCAAGATTTCTCTGAAGGCAAGCCCAAAAAGCCGCATAAAAAGAAACTCGCCCGCGCCGAGGCTCGCAAGGCCGGAAAGGGCACCAAGAAGGGGTCAAAGAAAAATACGCGCAAATCGAGGAAAAGCAAATGAAGACTAAGGCAATAAATGTCGAATTTTCGCAAGCTAGAGCTAGACACGACTGATTTTAATTCGTACAATGTACGTAATTCTTTGTAGCTTGCATCGGCATTTTGTTTTCCAAGCTCCGCATTTATTTTCATGTAGGCCATGAATAGCTTCACATGAGCAGAAAGTTTGGATTTGCTAGATATGGAACACCCCTCCCTTGTGCGCGCAGAGAACATCGAGGCTCTACATTTTCGCATGGCGCGGGCCGGCGTAAACTTAAGTATTCGAGAACTAGCGCAGATGACAGGCCTGAATAAGGCCACCATCGTCAGGTTAGAAGCAGGCGGAACCGTCAGGCCCGCATCCAAAATCGCTGCACGCGAAGCCTTGGAAACCTTGGGCGCTAATTTTTGGATCTGTCAACCGTCAGATAAAATTGTGATTAGTGTCGACAGAAATTTATGCTAAGGCTTAGACAAGGCTAAGTTGCTGAAATTTTTCAGAAGGTTCGTATATCCCCATGCATATGATTTCTTATGTTTCCGATGTGAGGGTCGGGCCGCAAATTGTCAAAAATGAAATGGTCAATATCGTTGACTCTGCGCGTAAAAAAAACTCGAACCTCGATGTAACAGGCGTTCTATTTTTTGAGAATAATCATTTTTTCCAAATCATAGAAGGACCAGAAGATAATTTGCGCCAACTCTACGGGACAATTGAAAAAGACGAGCGTCATTGCCGGATTACCAAATTGCTAGATCAACCTGTGTCAGACAGAACCTTTAAAGAATGGTCTCTTGAGACCTTCTATGTTGATAACCCGTCGATAATTAATCCAACAACACTGAAGCTGATGCGTGAGCTCTATGTTCAAAATTTCGGCGTTAGCGCGACAGGTCTATTAGAATTCGTGACGAAAATGGTCGATGAAATGGACACCTTTAAAATCAATAAAGACTTGGGAAACATTTAGCGTCACAAGCCTTCGAAGGCGGAAATCATTACTGGATTAAAAGCCTCCACTCAGAGCCGTGAATAAGGTCTTTTGACCAGGGCAAGCCCGCATTTTTCCACGCATGTTGCGTATTTAGCCCGGGTTTGTCATCCCCTTCATATCCATCGGGGATATGCCAAACATTCGTATATCCAGCTCTCGTCAATTTATTTGCCGCTATAGCAGAGCGCATGCCCGAACCACAGGAAACGATTATCATATGACCCTTATCGACGCCCTCCATTTGAATAATGTCATTTACTTCTTTTAGGAAAGTCGGATTGTCCGCGAGTCTATATTCCTTTAAACTCTCATCAAATTCAGGGGTTCGTATTCTCAGCGGAACAATCGCGTCCATGTATGCAGGATAACCAGACTGCCCTATTTCGACGGTATCTCTAACATCAATAAAAACGATTGTTTCATCCATGACGAGTAACGCTTGAGCCTGCCGAGACGTCAGATAGTTCCCAGATAAAATCTGCTTCACCTCAGGAATTCTTATCTCATTTGAGGGCCCTGCATTAGCCCCAGCAGCCAAGAGGCTAATACCCAAGGCAATCAAACTTACGGTCAGTTTACGTTTCATTTTCCCTCTCAACGCAGAACAAATCGACTGTATTATCGCTTATATTCGTACATTGTACTATTTTAAGGGCTTTGTCTACTAAAATTTTAATAGGTTCACTAAATTATCCCACCCGCAAAAGCGTGATGGATTTTCGGAAATTCAGACCTCAACAAATCGTATGATTTTAGGGAAGCTTTGCACAAAGCTCGACGAGCATCTTACTTAACTCCCCATGCACATCTTCTTGCAAAAAATGCCCACCGCCTTTTAGGATCGCGTGGGGCTGCCCCGCCGCGCCGGGAATGAGTTTTTGAAAAAGCTTTTCCCCGCCCTTTGTTACAGGATCTTCGTCGGAGAACCCGGTGAGAAACGGCTTGGCCCAAGTCTTTAGAATTTTCCAGGCCTGTATATTCTCTGCTACACCCTCCATAGACGGGTCCGTTGGGACGAGCGCAGGAAAAATGCGCGCGCCTGCTTTATACGTCTCATCTGGATAAGGCGCATCATAGGCCGCGACCTCAGCCGCACTCAACTTCCGCACCGTCGCGCCTTGTAAAATTTGACCCGTTGGGAAAACGGGAATGGTTTGTGAGAATTTTTGCCATTTCAAAAACGCCTCGGACGGCGTGCCTTTTCCAATGGGCAATCCCGTATTCCCTGCCATCACAGCGGCAAATTTATCAGGGTTTTCTGCCACGAGACGCAATCCAATTAATCCGCCCCAATCCTGACAAAATAAGACCGCATCTTTTATATCCACATGATCCAGCCAATCCTGCATCCACGCGACATGCGCCGTATAACTATAGTCACTTAACGCCGTTGGTTTATCTGATTTCCCAAAGCCAATGAGATCAGGCGCCAAAACCCGAAACCCTGCAGCGGAGAGATGGCTAATCATGAAGCGATAGAGATAAGACCAGCTCGGCTCCCCATGCATCAAAATTATCACACGGCCCGTCCTTGGTCCCGTGTCTACATAATGCACACGCAGGCCATCGCGCACCTCGCAATAATGGGGCTCAAAATCATAATCCGGCAGGTTGTCAAACCGGGCATCAGGCGTACGGAGAAATTTCATGGGAGGGCTTTCTATATAGACTTAAACGCCGGCATTATTTTCGCTGTGCGGCCACGATGTGACCGTCAATTATCGTCTCACCCAGAAGCTTCATAGCTTCCACGCGGTGGAGACCTTCTTGCAATACATAGCGGCCTTTGCCGATTCGGACGTAAATGGGTTTTTGAAGCCCGTTTTCTAATATGTCCTCTGCCAATTCTACGACTTTTTCCTCATCTAATGTCTTCCGCCGGGCCGCAGGGACGTAAATTTTATCGATTTGGACATCGACAATTCGCATATGAAACTCCTAAAACTATGCTACTAGGATAGGCAGAGGCCGACCTAAAATGCAAATGAGATGATATGATAAAATACGCCTTTCCTCCGCACGATCCCGTTAGCCTTGCCATTTCTGGTACGAAAACCCGCTTTCCTGTCCGCCGCATATATTGCATCGGAAAAAATTACGCTGACCACGTCAAAGAGATGGGCGGAGACGTCGCCAGATCCGAGCCTATCTTTTTCACCAAAGCCGCCGAAACCCTTGTGGCGAGCGGGGAAGACATTCCCTTCCCGCCCAATACGAGTGACTTACATTATGAAGTTGAATTGGTTGTCGCTATCGGCCCCCATTTAAAAATTTTCGGATATGGCGTCGGCATTGATTTGACGCGTCGTGATTTGCAGTCTGCGGCAAAGAAAAAGGGCGGCCCGTGGGCGCGCGCAAAAAACTTCAATCGCTCTGCCCCCTGCTCCGCAATAACCCCAGCGGATAGGTTTGATCCGTCCAAAGGAAAAATCGTTATGCGCAAAAATGGCGACCTCGTGCAGTCTGCCTGCCTGTCCCACATGATCTGGGGCGTAGATGAAATCATCGAGCGCCTCCGCGGGGATATGGACTTACAACCTGGGGACTTGATTTATACCGGCACGCCTGCGGGCGTAGGTCCCGTCCGCGTTGGAGATGAATTATCAGGGGGTGTTGAGGGTTTGGAGCGTATTACGGTACGTTTCATATAATGGCGCTAATTTGAAAATTATCGAATTTGGGCCCCAATTTGGCATGGTAATCCCAGGTTCAAAACTGTAGCTACTATAAAAATTGAACCACGTATTAAGCAAGCACCCCTCCAAGGCTTGCTGTGAGTACGACAAAAGAATAGGGCTGTTACATGTCTTTTACGCATGACGATATCCTGCTACCGCTCGCCATAACGGTAATAATTGACGATAAGGTGCGAAAGCCTGAGATGAGTAGTTTCAGACTACAGGCTGAGGGGCTATTTGAGCTGTTCTCTCTACCGCCGCTTTCTGACGCAGAAATCGTGACCTGGTTTGAAAACCATTCGACGGAACTCGAGGAAAAACTCAAAGGACCACGCCGTAATACACTTGTCCTGCGCGCCCTCTCCAAGTTCAAGGAAGATCGCGATGTCGAAGCCGTTTATGATGCGATGGTGTCAATCTCGGTGAGTGACAAGGAATATGTCAAATCCGAGAGCGAGTTGATTAAATCCGCAGGGTCCATTTGGGGTTTCCCGCGTCCGCCAATCAAAGTCGACCGCTAGGTTTTCGCTAAAAGGCGCTACCGCTCTAATTCCGCTACCCCTGCTCTTTTTCCAACGCTTCCATACGGCGCTGATCTTTCTTACGGTCTGTTTCTAGCAAGTAGCGCTTGCGAATACGAATAGACTCTGGTGTCACTTCGACGAGCTCATCATCATTGATATACTCTAGCGCAAGTTCAAGCGTCATGGTGATCGGCGTCACTAGCGTCACGGCTTCGTCTGTGCCAGAGGCCCGCACATTGGTGAGCTGCTTCCCCTTAAGCGGGTTCACCGTCAGATCATTATTGCGCGAATTTTGTCCGATAACCATGCCCTCATAAACTTCCGTTGCATGGCCAATAAACATTTCGCCGCGCGCCTGTAGGTTCCACAGCGCAAAGGCCAAAGCCTTACCCGTAGAGTTAGAAATCAACACGCCTTTTTGGCGGCGGCCAATGCGCGCTTTTGTGCGCGGCTTATAGCTATCGAAAGTATGATAGAGCAGGCCCGACCCAGAGGTCAGCGTCATAAATTCAGAGCGAAACCCAATCAGGCCGCGTGTCGGAATTTCGTAGTCCAAACGCACCCGGCCATTCCCGTCAGGGGTCATGTCTTGGAGATTGCCCTTACGCTCGCCGAGCTTCTCCATGATGGAGCCTTGATGATCGGCTTCGACATCCACTGTCAATTTTTCATAGGGCTCGCAGATCACGCCATCGATTTCTTTATTCACCACCTGCGGGCGGGAAATCGCGAGCTCATAGCCTTCACGGCGCATATTCTCGATGAGGATAGACAAATGCAGCTCACCGCGACCCGAGACGCGGAACTTATCTGCATCATCTAATTGCTCAACGCGCAAGGCGACGTTGGAAATGAGTTCTTTATCAAGGCGGTCTTTGATATTCCGCGAAGTTACAAATTTTCCTTCACGGCCCGCAAAAGGCGAGTCATTAACTTGGAAGGTCATAGAGATGGTCGGCTCATCCACGGAGAGCGGCGGCAAAAGCTCAACATGTTCAGGGTCGCAAATCATGTCTGAGATGCCCAGCTTATCGATCCCCGTGAAACAGCAAATATCACCCGCAGAAACGCTTTCCATTTTCACGCGGTCCAGACCCATGAAACCATAGAGATCAACAATACGGCCCTTGCGCTCTGTTCCCTCAGGAGAGGCGATTACCACATTCTGTTTCGCATTTAACGTGCCGCGCACAACACGGCCAATCCCGATAACCCCCGTATATGAGCTGTAATCTAGCGCCGAGACTTGAAGCTGAAGCGGCGCTTCTGGATCAACATTTGGTACAGGCGCATTTTTGACAATCGCCTGGAAAAGCGGCGTCATGTCTGTGCCCTCTTGGTCGGCTTCATCTGACGCCCAACCATTCAGAGCCGAAGCGAAAACAACGGGAAAATCTAGCTGCTCATCAGTCGCGCCGAGGCGGTCAAACAAATCGAATGTCTGGTCGACAACCCAATCTGCACGCGCCCCAATACGGTCAATTTTATTGACCACAACAATCGGGCGAAGGCCTTGGGCCAAGGCTTTTTTCGTCACGAAACTTGTTTGTGGCATGGGGCCTTCGACAGCGTCCACGAGCAGCACAACGGAATCGACCATAGAGAGCACGCGCTCGACCTCGCCGCCAAAGTCAGCATGGCCCGGTGTGTCGACGATGTTAATACGCCACTCTTGCTCGTCGGGCGCGGTCCAGCGGATAGCTGTATTCTTCGCAAGGATCGTAATGCCGCGCTCTTTTTCAATATCGCCGCTGTCCATCACCCGCTCTTCGCGGTCGCCGCGCTCATCCAGCGTACCAGATTGGCGGAGGAGTTTATCTACGAGGGTCGTTTTACCATGGTCAACGTGAGCCACAATCGCGACATTACGGAGGAATTCGACAGAGTTAGACATGA
>CALLBD010000046.1 GCA_938001915.1 uncultured Caulobacterales bacterium
TATTGGGGCGCGCGCCGACAATCATGGCGGCGGCAACGGCTGCGCCTGCTGAAATACCGATCGGTACGCCGTCTTCGGCGGCGACATGTTTGGCCGTGCCGAAAGCCGCTTCGCTCTCGATTGTGACGACATCATCAATCAGGTCCGTGTCGAGGTTATGCGGGATAAAGCCTGCGCCAATACCTTGGATTTTATGCGGACCCTTGGTGCCTTCGGAAATCATCGGACTGCCGACGGGCTCGACGGCAATAATCTGGCAGTTGGGGTTTTTTTCTTTGAGGAATTTCCCCGCGCCAGAGAGCGTCCCGCCCGTACCTACGCCCGCAATGAAGGCATCGACTTGCCCGTCCGTATCGGCCCAGATTTCTGGACCCGTCGTTGCATAGTGAATGGCGGGGTTGGCGGGATTATCAAATTGCCCCGCCATGACCGCGCCAGGGGTGGCCGCGACAATCTCTTCGGCGACTTTAATCGCGAGCGGGATGCCGCCTGTTTTCTCGGTCAGGATAAGCTCCGCGCCAAGCTGACGCATCATCTTGCGGCGCTCGGCGGACATTTGCTCGGGCATGACAAGGATGGCCTTATAGCCTTTGGCGGCGGCCGCGAAGGCAATCGCAATACCTGTATTGCCAGAGGTCGGCTCAACGAGCGTGCCGCCGGGTTTTAACGTCCCGTCTTTTTCCATCGCTTCGACCATGGCGACGCCGATGCGGTCTTTGACCGAGGCAATCGGATTGAAGAACTCGAGCTTGAAACACAGGTCCGCTGGCAGACCTGCTGTGATACGTGGAAAGCGCACAAGCGGCGTCCCGCCCATTGTGTCAAGAATAGAGTCGTAGATTTTTCCGCGCGGCGCTGCTGGCATGATAGGCTCCAAAAGTATTGAAGGCTCTTACTACGCGAGCGGGCAGGCGGGGCAATAGATAATCGCGGCGGCCTATGTGATGTGAGGGCCTAGCCCTTCAGCTCATCCGCTGTTTCGCGCACCGTTGCCTCTCGCAGCTCGCCCGCGTCGCGGTGCATGGTGAAACTGCCCATGCGCATACCGACTTGCCAGACGCCTTTGATGCTATCTTTCTTGGGGCTGACCTGTCCTGAATAGGCGATATCGGAGAGAAATCCCGCGCCCGCCTGTCGGTAGGATTTAATAAACGCAATGTTATTGCCGTTCAGCGTGCCAGAAATAACGGCGACTAGCATTTGTCCGTGGCCGTGGGATTCCGTGATCTCGCCCGTGATGCGCGCGCCGTCTTGGCGAAGCTCGCAATCAAAATTTACAGGCGGCAGGGCGTCCAGCGGATAAGCATAAGTCCCCGCCCAAAATCCCGAGATTGAAGTCACTTAAGTGGCTCCTTTGGCGGAAAATTACTGTTCATGCGTTTTGCAAATCATTTGCTGCGCGGTGTTGACGAGTGATTAGAATTTGACCTTTGTCACGGGTAAGCGTGAAACTCCCACTCGTCTCGCCAATATACCATTTTCCAGTTATTTTGGTGCCTTTGAGATTAGCCTTGCCTGAATATTCGACGGGCTCATTATAAATATTTGACGGAATTAGATATGTCTTGGTGAACGAAACCGTCCGTTTTTCTATATGCCCGTCTAATGTACTTTCAAGGAGGTAAAATCTGGAAGGCTTATAAATATCTATTTCGGTGACTATGCCTGATATAACGCTGCCCGTTTGTGTGATTTCACAATCAAACTTGACCGCCGGATAATTCGGTAGGTTATAGGTATATACCCCCGCCCAAAATCCTGAGATTGAGCTCACTTAAGCCGTACCCGTGCTGCCAAATCCGCCTTCGCCGCGTGCCGTGTCGTCTAGGGTTTCGACCTGTACGAAATCAGGCTGGGTGATGGGGGCGATGACCATTTGCGCGATGCGTTCGCCGCGCGTAATCGTGAAAGCCTCTTGCCCGTGGTTAATCAGCAGGACTTTCACTTCGCCGCGATAATCCGCGTCAATCGTGCCGGGCGTGTTCAGGCAGGTAATCCCGTGCTTATAGGCCAGACCCGAGCGCGGTCGGATTTGTGCTTCATAACCTGCGGGCAAAGCCATGGCGAAGCCCGTCGGGACAATGGCGCGCTGCCCTGGCGCAAGGATGATATCTGCGTCAATTGCTGCACGTAAATCTGCGCCCGCCGCCAGCGCCGTTTCAAATTTCGGCAGAGGTAAATCGCCAAAATGCGCGAGGGGTTTGATTTGAACGGTGAGGGTCATTCCGTACTCTCAATTTTAGTTTCGAGCTGGGTGTGAGTCTCAGTTTGAGCTTCAGTCTCAACTTTTATCTCAGTTTCGGCCTTTTTTGGCGAGTCTGTTTTTATCTCTATTTTTTCGGCCGCCATAGCCTCGCGCTTGGCCAGTGCCATATCATTCAAGCCGCGATTTGAAAAATCCAACAGCCGCGTGTCCAGAATATCTTGCGATTCTGCGGAGAGCGGGTGGCCCTTATAGACATGTTGGAATTTTCCGTCTTTCCAAAACACGGTTAAGCTATCCGTATCTGCCCTGTCGAAATCTTGCGATAGGACAAAAGGAATGCCCGCGGCCAACATAGGATAGTCGGCTTCGGCGGGGATAACATCATTGCGGCGGCAGAGAAGGGCTTGGATGGGATGGCCTTTGACATGGGTTTCATGGTCGGGGTCGTCATCATGAACAGAGGCAATAAAACTCACCGCAGGATGATAGGTCGTGACTTGCATTGTACCGTTTAAGGCTTCGTCTTCTACATGCTCAACCAGCAGGACTTCGCAATGGGCGACATTATCCGCCCAAGCGGCGAAGGGCATCCCGCATAAAAGGCTAGCGGCTAGGATTGCATATGTTTTCATGAAAACACCTCTCCAATTTTCAAAGCGAGCTGGCGCGCGATGGCGCGCTTATCCGCGCGGCTCCAGCTCTCCTCGCCTGTGTCGGTGACAAGGGTTACTGCATTCTCATGGCCGCCCATTACGTCACCCGACACATCATTGGCGACAATCCAGTCGCAAGACTTTTTCTTACGCTTCGCCCGCGCCAGTTTAATCACATCATGGGTTTGCGCGGCAAATCCGACGCAGAGTTTTGGACGCTTTTTCGATTTGCAAATCGTAGCGAGAATATCAGGGTTCTCTGTCATCTCGAGCGGCGGTACGGCGCCTTTTGGTTTGGGCGCTTTTTTGTCATAGCAGGTCGCAGGCCGCCAATCGGCGACTGCGGCAACAGAGACGAATATATCGGCGGGCAGCGCGCCTTCGACGGCGTCCAGCATCTCTATCGCGCTTTCGATTTTCACGAAATTTGCGCCGCGCGGGGCGGGCAAGGCGGTCGGCCCAGAGACGAGGGTCACTTCTGCGCCTTGGTCGGCCAAGGCCTGCGCAATCGCATAGCCCTGACGGCCAGAGGAATGATTTGAGATATAGCGCACAGGGTCAATGGCTTCGCGTGTGGGCCCCGCCGTGACAACGGCTTTGCGCCCCGCCAGCGGCCTCGCGCCGCGGTATCCGTCAAGGCTCATTTCGCCCATTAGCGCGCCCTGTACGGCGTCCGCAATGGCATCAGGCTCGGCCATGCGGCCCGGCCCATATTCACCGCAGGCCATATCGCCCACGTCGGGTCCGATAAAGAGCGCGCCGTCATCGGCGAGGGTTTTGACATTGCGCTGGGTGGCCTCGGCTTCCCACATGCGCACATTCATGGCGGGGGCGTAGAGCACGCGCTTATCCGTCGCGAGTAAGGTTGTTGTTGCCAAATCATCAGCAACGCCATGGGCGGCGCGGCTCATCAGGTTTGCCGTGGCGGGGGCCACCACAATCATATCGGCAGAGCGGGAGAGCTCTATGTGGCCCATCTCGGCTTCGCCCGCGACCGTGGGGGTCATATCCCAGAGGTCCGTGAAAACCGTCTTGCCCGATAAAGCCCCAGCCGAAAGCGGCGTGACAAATTCTTCGCCGCCTTTGGTTAAGATAACTTGCGTCTCAATATCTCTGCGCGCCAACTCCCGTATCAGGAGCAGGGATTTATAAGCGGCAATCCCGCCGCCAATGATAAGAAGGACTCTGTGGGTCATGGCTCATATGTAAGCGGGCAGGGAGCGCAGTGCAAAGACAAATGATAGGGGGATATAATTGGCTTCGGCATCCAAAAAACAAACCCTCCCCGAGCCTATCGGGGAGGGTATACTCTTTTGGTATTTAGACGGACTTAGAGGATAAAGTCGTCTGCTGATAGATCGTCCGCATCATCCAAGTTGCTGAATTCAATACTCGTATGTTCATCGATAAAGATAAAGACTGAGTTGTTTTGCTCTACAATATTCAGGTCTTTGAAGTTATCAAAATCAAAAGCGCTTAGGTCTACTTTATCTTTCCCTACCTCAAAGTCAGCGATGGTATCGTAATTACTCCGGCCACCGAAGAAGAAGATATTATTTACGTTACCCGTATCGAAGACGAATACGTCATTTCCCTCACCACCGACGAGTAAATCATTACCGTCTCGACCGTTTAATGTGTCGTTATTTTTACCGCCTGCAAGATAATCGTCTCCGGCGTTGCCAAAGAGTGTTTCGCCAATCCCTGGGTTTGTGGTTGGTACTGGAACTGGAACTGGTACTGGAGCTGGAACCGGTGCAGGAACTGGCGCTGGAACCGGTGCAGGCGCCGGACCGGCTGCGCCGCCGTCAAAAATGAAATCATTCGCTGAAAGGTTTGATACATTTACGCCTTGCAGCTCAATACTGGTATTTTCATCAATATAGACAAAGGTCGATCCATTGGCTTCAACGAGATTAAGTTGATTGAAATTGTCAATGTTAAATGCGCCCAAATCAATCTGATCATTTCCGGTACCAAAGTCAGCAATTGTGTCATACCCACTGCCGTTGGAGAAAGTGAACGTATCCGCGCCATTGCCGCCAAACAGATAGTCATTGCCGCTGCCACCTGTGAGCGTGTCTGCGCCGTCGTCGCCGAAAATCACATCGTCGCCATCATTGCCAAACAAATTATCCGCTCCAGCGTTACCAGAAATATCATCATTTCCTTGGCGACCCCGAATGACATCCGCGCCGCCCGTTCCGCTGATAAAGTCTGCAGCGCTTGAACCATCAATGTCGCTGCCAAGCGTTGTTGGAATAATAGTTGGTGCCGGTCCTGTCACAGGTCCGGGATTAGGCACTGGCACTGGCACGGGCGCTGGCACCGGTGCTGGCGCAGGGCCAGGAGCAGGCGGAGCCGCATCGAAAGCAATGTCTTCAACAGAGAGGAACTCAAATTCACCCACTTGTCTGCCATCCACGCCAGGCTCTCTTCCGGTGAAGATCAGGGCATCAATATTTGTGAATGTGTCTGTACCCCAGATAGGATGGTCGACCGTTATGGAGCCATTTCCGTTGTCAAAGATTGTGTATTCAGACCGTGCGCCGTCATAATTAATCTGTGAAAATCCTGCTGGATCAGCATCATAAACGTCATCACCTACGCCGCCGTAAAGACCAAGCAAATCAGCTGTGCCAAACAGAAAATCATCTCCATTTGTGCCGTTCAGGACGGTGTCATCATCGACGCGCTGCGCTGGCAATCCCGCTGTGCCTGAAATTGCATCAGCAAGGCTCAGTGTTTCACCTGAACGCGCAAAGAAAATTGACTCGATGTTTACGAGCGTATTTGCCCCCCAAGTTGGGTGGGTTGCCAGAACAGAGCCATCATTTTGTGGTGTAAAGGACCACTCATTGAGCGCGCCATCTACGTTTAAAACGTCGTTCCCGCCACGGCCGTCGACAAAATCCACGCCGCGCCCTACGAAGAAGGTATTATTCTCAGCACCGCCAAAAAGGAAATCATCGGAATCATTTGATCCCAAAATACCGCCATTTACGCCATTTACTACATTAAGCATTATGCTCTCCATCCACCGCTAAATCTTGATATGCACCGCATTGATACATTTGGCGTAAGTGTCGCAAGAAAGAGGCCAAGTTTTTGTTTTGGCGTAAAAAAACTGGAAAAGACGGATTTTTTAGAGCCAGAGGCTGGGCTTAAGGAAGAGATTTGGATGTCATTGAGAAACGCCGTTCTGGCAGCGGCGATCATGCCGTTTAAGAATAGTGGTTTTCTCATGCCCAGCGCAATGTGTTGCGCGGGACGAGCATAAAGCCGCACCCAAACGTTAGTCGAAGCGGCGTTTTACCTGTAATTTGGACCTATCTTAAGACAGGGTTAGCCGCATTTCGCGGCCCCCAACACAGGGCCGACTTTGCCGCCCAGGCTTTGGACAATCACGGCACAAGTCTCGCCTTTGCCAACTTTAGGGAGCGTATATTCGGCTTGATTTGATGTGGTCTGTCCCAGCACCGTAGCTTCGAGCACGATATTTTTGCCCGCAAGTTCACGGCCTTTATTCTCGCCGCCCTTGACTTGGGTGACATGTTTTTCGAGCAGGCGGACAAAGAGCACGTCACCCTCGGCGTCGCTGCCGCCAATGGTCACTTTATTTTTCGCGATGCTAACTGGCAAAGACAGCTCCGGCGCGCTCGCTAGCATATTGCCAACCGCTGCGCGGCGATTACCCGCATCTTCTAAACGCCCATTTATAATGGCTTGCGGCGTGTAGACGGCCCGTGTGCCGCGAAGTTCGGCGTTATAGGCGCGCTGACGGGCAGTGAATTTTTCGCTAGAATAGGGGTCTTTCCATCTCGATCCGCCATGAATGAGCGTATCCCAATAATCGACATGCCATTCCAGCGTGAGCAAGTTCTCTTGCTCGGCCAGCTCAGAGAAGAGTGCCTCTGCGGGCGGGCAGGAGGAACAGCTCTGGGAAGTAAAAAGCTCTGCGACGATAAGCGGCTCGCTCGCCTCGGTTTCCGCGGCTTGAGACAGGCCCGCATAGGCGGCGACCGCAGCCAGCGCGGAGATAGAGAGACAGGTCAAAAATGTTTTCGAAGTCATGAAAGGTGTCCTAAATATTTCCCCTTCTCAAACATTTCATGCGGTAACGTACAAATATCATTGTCGTGAGCGCGGCTTAAATAGCTGTAATTTCTGTAGGTGCCCCCATTAAAAAAGAAGGCTGTCCTGCGCGCCGAATAGGCGTATGTCTCTGTGATGGGCTTTAAGCATTTTCTTCTATTATCCTTGGTTTGCTTCGTTTGGGGCTTGAATATTGTTGTGACACGCTGGGTCGTGTTTGACGCCGCAATTCCGCCGATTTTTTTCGCGGCGGTTCGCTTTTTGGGCGTCGCGCTTTTGCTTATTCCTTTTTTGCGCCCCATGCCCAAAGACCTAAAAACGCTCTTTCTGATTTCTTTTTTCATCGGCTCGGGGCATTTCGCCTTGCTCTTTCTGGGGCTGGCCAATGCCGAAGCCTCTGCCGCCTCGATTGTGAGTCAATTAGGCGTGCCCTTTGCGACCTTGATGAGCATGGCTTTCCTTGGAGAGACTGTGGGCTGGCGGCGCGGCCTTGGGATTATGCTTGCCTTTGCGGGCGTGCTTCTCATTGCGGTGGACCCTGAGAGTTTCACCATTTCATTTGGTCTTTTATATATTGTTGCCGGGGCCTTTATTGGGGCCGTGGGCGGGATTTTGATGAAGAAAATGACCCCGATCACGGCGCTGCAACTCCAAGCTTGGATTGGCTTGTTTTCTTTCGCGCCGCTTTTCGCGGTATCAGCCCTATTCGAGCAAGGGCAGTGGGCGGCCTATTCGACGGCAGGGTGGCTGGTGTGGGCCGCGACGATTTTCGCCGTAGTCGGCGTCTCGATTTTTGGCCATGGGGCCTTTTATCACCTCATTAAAAAATACGATATTTCTCTGCTCTCGCCGCTGACTTTGATGACGCCTGTGTGGGGTGTGGTGCTGAGTATTATTCTCCTGAATGAAGCTATCACGGGTCAGCTCATTCTGGGATCTATCATCTCGCTCGGCGGGATATTGGTTATCGCGGTGCGGCCAAATAAGAGCCTCCCCGAAGCGGGTATGGGTAAGAAATTAGGCAGCGGCGGGTCCTAGGCGAGCGCGTGTCGAATAGACTCTGTTCAGCTCTTTCCAAATAGACGTTGCCAGAAACCTGGCTTGGAGGGCGATGGTGAGGACGGTGCAGGGGGCGTTGACAGATTGCTGTCTACCCAAGCCGCGAGTTTCGGATATTTGTCGTTCACTGTCTCCTCGTCCCAGGCTTCGCCAGCGGGTGATGCGGGCCAGGACTCGGACGGACGAGGAAATTCACCCGAGAATTTTTCCTCCATGACCTCAATCATAATATAACGAAAATCTTCAAATTCCGTATCCCAAGGCGTCGCGATATCGATAAGCGTTTCAGGATTTTCGCGTGCATTTTCAAAAACGGTTTGTCCGCGCGAAATGAGCCAGTCACAAAAGTAGGCGAAGCTATCATCTGAGGCACCGCCATTGATAATGTAAGCAGCCGCCCAGAGGTCCCAATGATAGGCCTGTCTGAGTTTGGCTCTGTAATGGCCTTCGAAAGACATCAGCTCGTCTTGATTGAGCTTAGATAGCTCTGCCGCCAAGCGTTTCGATTGCTCATCCTGATTTTCGGCGGATGATCTTGCAATAATATCCCAAAATGTGGCGTCAGTCATGATGTCTAGTCTCTCTTAGGTTTACAACTGCGCCGCCGCCCAGCTTGCGGCCAATGCGATAGTTGCCCCAATGCCGGCGTAAGCGATGGGGCGCAGGGCGTCTCTCTTTCGCCTTTGCGGGACGATAGGTTTTTGCGGATATAAATCAATTTCGCCATCTGCCCAAGCCTGCGCGAGCTTTGCGATATTATCCGTCGCCTCAGGCAGAATAGAAAGCGTGCGGCGCGTGCGGCCAAGCCCGTGAACGAAATCGCGCAAGTAGCGCTCTGGCCCAACCTCGCGGCGTACGGCTTTTTCGACAACGGGGCGCGAGGCTTCCCACATATCAAATGACGGGTCGAGGCGGCGCGCGACTCCCTCGGTTTGCATCATGGTCTTTTGTAGCAAGATAAGCTGCGGCTGTAATTCCATGTCAAAGATTTCGGTAATCTCGAGCAGCTGCATCAACACTTTCGCCATCGAGACATCTTCGGCGTTTTTGCCAAAGATAGGCTCACCGACGGCGCGCAGGGCGCTGGCAAATTCTTCGACGCTGTGATGGGCGGGGACATAGCCAATATCGAAATGCACTTCGGCAATGCGGTAATAATCGCGCTGTAAAAAGCCAAAGAGGGTCTCAATCTCGAAACGAATTTCTTCTTCACCTAAGCGCCCCAAAATTCCGAAGTCGAGTAAGACGAGCTGCCCGTCCGCATCAATGAATAAATTCCCCTCATGCATATCGGCGTGAAACACGCCCCATTCAAAGGTAGAGGCGAGGAAGGATTGAATGACCTTTGTCGCGAGGGCTTGGCGTGTCTTCTCGGGTAACTCCAAAACCGTATCAGAAGAGAACGGCGTGCCGTCAATCCATTCACTGACCAGCACATCTTTGCCGACCAAATCCCAATAGAGATTGGGCACGCGAAACAGCCCCGTGTCCTCGGCAATTTCTGCCATCTCGCTTTGCGCGGCAGCTTCGAGGCGTAGGTCTAATTCCAGCATCACCGCGCGGCGGGCTTCGGCGACAAATTCTTTGGGGCGTAGACGCCGCAGGTTCGGCACAGCGCGGTGCGCGAGCCGCGCGACAAGGGCGATGGTCGCCATATCATTTGTCATACGCGCATGAATGTTAGGGCGCAGCACTTTGACGGCCACGGTCTCGCCCGAATGCAACACGCCCTTATGGACTTGCGCGACAGAGGCAGCGGCGACGGGCTCAGAGAGGCTCGCCAGATGTTTCGACCACGGCGCCCCCCATTCTGCGGCCATCATGGCTTCGGCTTTCTCCATAGAGAAGGGGGGGACTTTATCTTTTAACCGCGACAGACCGCGCGCGAATTCCTCGTCAAACATATCCCCGCGGGTGGAGAGCACTTGACCAAATTTAATATAGGCAGGACCGAGGTCTTGCAGCGCCCGCGCAAAGCGCTCGCCCGCATTGCCTTTCCGGTTCCCGAGCGAGAAGATACGGCTAATGCCGCCAATGACCTGCACAGGCCAGGGCACCATGGGCGCATATTCCGCAGGGACGAGCGCATCATGGCGGATCATCACCCATCCCGTGCGCAGCAGACGGAAAACTGTCATCAGGCTTTTAAACATAGCGGGCTTATAGGGCGAGAAGACGAAGGCGCATAGCGGCGATTTCGCACAGGAAGTCTGAGTTTTTGGGAGACGCTGACAGGCGCGGCTTTATCTGATAGGGGGAGCTATGAGAAATTTGAGAATTATTGCCGCGATAGCTCTTTTGGGCGGCAGCTTTTCTATTACTGCATGCAATCCGAAAATCGACAAAGGCGTGAGGGTGGATTGTTCGGCCTTTGCTTTTACAACAGAGACAGACGCTTTCTGGACCGATGAAGCCCACAGAACATGTGGCTATCAAGATGCAGAAGGCATGTTGCACATCTCTTCAGAGACAATGAAACTCTTTCCCTCTAACTTTTTTGAATATGATTATGGTGGGTGGGGACAAAAAGGTTTGAGCTGTCAAAGCCTCCGACTGTCAGATGGAACGGGTGGATTTAGCTATATTGCGCCCGATGGCCGCGCGCGAATTTTTGATTATCCATACGATAATCATTGCCAACCATTTCGAAATGGCGTGGCGATTAGCTATGTGGACGGGAAAGCTATCTTCTTCGATAAAAATTTAGAGGTCGTGAAATCGACGCCCTATGCACTTGCGGACTCCTTCTACAAAGATTTTGCGAGGGTCTGTAGCGTTTCACCTGAGAAGAAATATGATATTCACGGCGAGCATTCTAGATGGGTTGGCGGGACATGCGGATATATCGATACGGACTTCAAGGTCGTGGTGCCGATAGAGACTCCCTATGAGGAGACCGAACGCTTGGCGGGCAGCAAATATGTGGACTAGGAAAAAGAAGAGCCCAGCATTTATCTCGCACAGGCGAGGTTAGTTTAGTTTCTGGAGCCCACGAATCTTCGGATTAAAATCAAGGGGGATAATATTAAAAGGGGCATGAACAACATATTCAGAAGGCTTCCAAAAAACGTATTTTTAAAAGGCACGACTCCATTGGTGTCTTTCACCCAATTTAAATCTCGAACGGCTCTTGCGTAACTTTGCTCAATGTCTTTTTTGCGATAAGATCTGAATTTATGTGTCTTGGCAAAATCATCGGCTCTTACTTTTGCAGCGTCTAATGTTGCTGCAGCTGAGTCCGGTTGAAAAACTGCAACCATTTCCGCCTTGGGGGTTATGTGACCTTTGTGCTCGGATTTCGCATAGTTTCGTTCGCCTCCAAGTAATAAATACATCAAGGCCATCTCACTATCTTTTTGAGCGATGTCTCCCTTTAGATAAATCTGCCCCAATTTTCTTGCGGCGCGGGGGTGGCTATCCGTGGCCGCGATTTCTAATCGCCTCAAGTACTCTTTTATGTCGCCACTCTTTTGGGCGCGCTCAGCCAGAAAGATGTTTGTTTCCCCATCATTTGTTTCCCCGGAGAGTTTCAAATAATATTCAAACTTTTCTGGATTTTCTTCTGTGCCTAAGCCTTTTTGATAAACTTTCGCTAAATTAATCGCCGCACCTTTTTCTCCTGCCTTTAGGGCTTTTTCGAGAAACGTGCGGGCGCGAACATAATCTCGCTCAACGTGATAATTGCGGCCACCAACCAATTCGCCCAATTTATCTCGGCCATAGAAAAGTCGATTGCCCCGGGCGAGAAGGCATTTGGGGTCTTCGGACATTGGGTGGAAGTTTGGAAACTCGACGACCCCTTTTTTACACATCCAGCGTAATTTTTTCTCAGCGCGTTTTTTTGTATCGCTATAGCCTGTCTCATTTGGTTTGGACTCCAACTCACTTGCTTTCAGCAGCCAGGGTAGAGCGGCCACGTAATCTCGTGCATCTTTATCGTCTGAAAAGGCTATCATCCACGCGACGGCATATTGGCCCTTTGCGGACCCTTGATTGGCGGCTTTCGTAAACCATTCAAGTGCTAGCTTTGGATTGGCGTTGACCCCCAAACCAAGACGGTACCTTGACCCCATTTCATATTGTGTCTGGGCATCAAGCTGCCTAGCCTTAGAATCTGGTGAGCTTTGGGCTGTTGCAGAAAAGGCAAAGAGCATGAGGACCACAGAGACGCACACTGCGAAACTATTTCTTGCTTTGCTTAAGCGTGTTTTTGGCCCGAACATAATTTGAGTTTAGCAAAGCTCTGTTAAAATGGCGTTAGGCCGAAGATGAGGGGTGAAAATACTGGCTGCTTTGTTTCGCTCATTAGCGCGGGTCTCTAAAAAAATAGCTGAAACTGCGGCAAATTGTGCAGAACTGAAACTCTTCGCTTGCCAGCCAAGGGGCACTAAATGTAGTGGTCTTAGATAGGGGAAGCGGCATATATCGCGTTTGGAACGACTTCTCAAACGCAAATGCCTGCAATTTCAACCGTTTGGACTGGCAACTGACAGATGTTATGTTGTGTGAATTGAGAGAATCGAAGGAATCGCATCATGGGCAATATTGGGAATTTTGAGAAAACGACATCAGGGCTCCTGCTGCCGTCGACGTCCTATAAACCATTTCGTTATCCATGGGCCTATGACTTCTGGCAAAAGCAACAGCAAGTTCACTGGATGCCCGAAGAAGTGCCTTTGGGAGAAGATCTCAAAGATTGGTCCATCAATCTCACCGAAGTTGAGAAGAACTTGCTGACGCAAATTTTCCGTTTCTTTACCCAATCCGATGTCGAGGTTGGCGCAAATTATATGGAAAATTATATGCCGCTCTTTAAGCCGGTCGAAGTCCGTATGATGCTGGCGTCATTCTCCAATATGGAGACAATTCATATCGCGGCCTATGCGCTCTTGCTCGAAACTATTGGCATGCCCGACAGCGAGTTCTCTGCCTTTATGGAATATGAGCAGATGGCGGCTAAACATGATTATCTCGGCAAATTTGGTGTTGAGACAGAGAAAGATATCCTGACCTCCATGGCGGTCTTTGGCGGCTTCACCGAAGGGCTACAGCTCTTCGCCTCATTTGCCATGCTGATGAATTTCCCGCGCTTGAACAAGATGAAGGGCATGGGGCAAATCGTAACGTGGTCTATTCGCGACGAGAGCTTGCACTGCGAAGGGATGATTAAACTCTTCCATACTTTCGCCCGTGAAACAGGCGCGCTCACTAAAGACGTTGCGGACGATATTGTTGATTGCGCGAAAACTGTTGTGAAATTGGAAGATAAATTTATCGACCTCGCCTTTGAAATGGGCCCTGTCGAAGGCATGACCTCCGAGGATATTAAGCAATATATTCGCTATATCGCCGATTGGCGTTTGGGTCAGCTTGGCCTTCCTAAAGTTTACGGTATTGAAGAGCATCCTCTGCCGTGGCTAACAGAAATCACCAATGGCGTTGAGCACGCAAACTTCTTCGAAGCCCGCGCCACTGAATATGCAAAAGGCGCCACCCTTGGAACTTGGCATGGCGCCGATGGGGTTTGGGATAGATTTGCGGAGCTGCGTAAAGACGAGCCTTTAACGGCCGCCGAATAATTAGCCGCAAGTTAAGCCGCAAAATTTTTGCCTCTCGTGCGCTCTTAGCTATGGGCTGGCGCTCGAGTTTCGTGTAGGAGCGTGTTTCATTTTAAGAAAATAGTCTGACCGACATGTCTCTCCTCCCTTTCGAAGACCGCAATTTCGACTTTAAAACGATTTATAATTTC
>CALLBD010000047.1 GCA_938001915.1 uncultured Caulobacterales bacterium
GTGGCTGCATCAGGCCAATCTGAACATGAATGTTCTCATCGCGAAGAAAGTGCTCGGCAAGGATGTCGAAATCGAACAAGCGCCAGTCGTGCTGGACGAATATGCCAACACCTCCTCCGCAGGCTCAATCATCGCCTTCCACAAATATAGTTCTGATTTCGAAAATGGTGAAACGGGCCTCATTTGTAGTTTCGGCGCCGGATATAGTGCTGGTGCGATTTTTGTGAGGCGGGTGGCTTAAACTTGAGCCTCTTGGCAATTTTTGGAGCTGCCTGCTTCATTGCTATCGCAGGCATTATCGCCCTAAATCGACTCAAATTTCACGACTTGGGAACTGAGCAAACCCTGGCAATGTTGACATTGCAGGTTCTAACAATCCTTTGCTTTTGCGTCGGATATGTTTCTTTTATATCGACAATCGCTGCATTCATTGCGCCGCCTAGTCACGTCGGTAATGGCTATGGGGGACTGTATGTTCTATTTACTGCACCTGCGGTTATCGTTTCGCTTGCACTATGTGGTCTCTTTTGGCTGATTTCAAAACTCACTTTGAAACGCGGCCTTTTCGGCAAAAAAACCTTAGTAGGCGGCGGCATATTTCTTGCAATTCTCACGGTTATTCTCTTAACGCACTAGTGTCTTTTGAACCATCCACATGAACATAAACTACAATGTTTCGCTAAAATAGAAGCTAAAGCGATAGTTTCCATTGGCCCCGCAACGCAAGCCCCCTATATACACTTCGTAACAAACCGCTTTGGAGACTGACCCTTGGGCAAAGAACTTGTAAATTGGGAAAATGGCCGTTGGATTGGTCAGACCTTGGAAGTGCCCAACGGAGTCTGTGCGACACCCGGCAATGATCTGAACGGCCCGCCCGAGGGTTTGGAATATACAGACGAAGTCAAAGCCGCGACGGATCATCTTTACGAACAGGTCTCTGACTTTATCCCGGAATTTGAATGGCCCGCCTATGCGCCGTTGGTCCACGCCATCAACACGCTGAAAAAAGAGAAAAACGCCGTTATCCTCGCGCATAATTATATGACGCCGGATATTTTTGCTCTTATCGGAGATTACAAGGGCGACAGCCTCGGCCTTGCGATTGAAGCGACCAAAACTGACGCCGAAATGATTATCCAAGGCGGCGTGCATTTCATGGCGGAAACGTCTAAGATTCTCTGCCCCGAAAAGCGTGTCTTTATCCCGTCTATGCGCGCAGGTTGCTCCCTCGCCTCCTCTATCACAGGCGAAGATATTAAGCTGATTAAACAGCGCTATCCTGGCATTCCCGTCGTAACTTATGTGAATACATCCGCCGACGTGAAAGCTGAAAGCGATATTTGCTGCACCTCGTCTAACGCCGTGGCGATTGTCGAGCATATTTGCGCCGAATGGGGCGTAAATAAGGTCATCATGCTACCGGATGAATTCCTCGCCAAGAACGTTGCGAAGCAAACCAATGTTGAAGTCATTGCTTGGCACGGCCGCTGCGAGGTGCATGCGCGCTTCTCCGCTCAAGACATCAAGGATATGCGCGCCGCCCATCCAGGTGTGACCGTGCTCGCCCATCCTGAATGCCCGCCAGAAGTCGTCGCTGAGTCCGACTTCACAGGTTCCACCAAAGCTATGAGCGACTATGTCTCAGATAATAAACCAAATAATGTCATCTTGCTCACGGAATGTTCTATGTCCGATAATGTGGCCATGGCGAACCCAGAGACTGACTTTGTACGCCCTTGTAATCTCTGCCCGCATATGAAGCGTATCACGCTAGAAAATATCCTGGAGTGCCTCGAAAATGAAACAAATGAAGTCCTAGTAGAAGAGTCCATGCGCAAAAAAGCCTTTAAAGCCGTACAAGATATGATTGACGTAAAATTTGACCCAGCCAAAGGGCATTTTAACCCAGAATTGCCCATTAAAGACGTGCAAGTCATTTAACCGAATAAACATTGGCGTGCCCTATTGCTTTCGCTAAAGGGCTTTCATGCCGCTCGGAACTCTCGATACCAAACGCTTGCCAGCTGGCTCCGTACTTATCGTCGGAGCAGGATTAGCTGGGCTTTATTTAGCACTGAAACTTGCGCCGCGTCCCGTTTACATTCTGACGTCGCGCCGCTCTTCAGTGGGCGCTGCGAGTGCTTGGGCTCAAGGCGGTATTGCGGCGGCGCTGTCCTCTGAAGATTCGGCCGAAAGTCACGCGCGAGATACAATTGCGGCGGGCGACGGGCTGGTTGACCCCGGGATTGCGCACATTCTCGCAAGCGAAGGCCCCGGGCGTGTGCATGATTTGGCCGCGCTCGGCGTACCCTTTGACCGCAAGGAAAATGGCGAGCTTTATCTCTCGCTAGAAGCCGCACATTCCATGCCCCGCGTTGCGCGCGTCAAAGGCGATACCGCGGGCGCGGAAATTATAAAAATCATGGTGAAGCGCGCGAGAGATGCTGAACATATTACAGGCCTGATTGGATGGCGCGCAGAGAGCCTTTTACAAGATAATAACGGCGCGATTGCCGGGGCGCTGGCGCGAAATGACGAAGGCGCGATGCTGGGCATCGAAGCCGATATTACGGTCATGGCGACGGGCGGCGTTGGCGGATTATTTGCCGTAACAACGAACCCGCGCACGGCGCGCGGCGATGCATTGGGTATGGCTGCCGTTGTCGGCGCAAAATTGCGCGATATGGAATTTGTGCAGTTCCACCCCACCGCCATTGATATCGGCCGCGACCCTGCGCCCCTTGCGACTGAAGCCCTACGCGGTGAAGGCGCGATTTTGACTAATGCGGCGGGCGAACGTTTCATGCAAAATTACCATGAAAAAGGCGAACTTGCCCCGCGCGACGATGTCGCCCGTGCAATATTCGCTGAAATTGAAGCCGGGCGGCAGCCTTATTTAGATTGCCGAGCGGCCATAGGCAGTCATTTTGACATGGAATTCCCAACTGTTTTTGAAAGCTGCATGAGCGCAGGCATTGACCCGCGCACAAGCCTTATCCCCGTTGCGCCTGCCGTTCATTACCATATGGGCGGGCTTGCGACCGATAGTTACGGTCAGACCTCCCTAGATAGTCTTCTGGCCGTGGGTGAGTGTAGCGCCACGGGCGTTCACGGCGCAAACCGCCTCGCCTCAAACTCCCTCTTGGAAGCTGTAGTATTTGGTGGCCGCGCAGCAGATTATATCAATAGCCGCGAGTGGACTGAGCGCCGCGCAGGGACAATCCGTCTTCAACCGTGGTTGTCTATGAAGCCAAATATCAGCCAAGCTCTGCGTAACGGAATGACGACGAAATGCGGCGTACGGCGTAATGCGGTAAAATTAAATGAACTCATTACCCTTATCGATGATTTGATTGCGCAAGTCGGACGCGCCAACCCGCTTATTGCGAGCCGTATCATAGCCTCTGCCGCGTTGGCCCGTGAAGAGTCCCGTGGCGGACATTTCCGCGAAGACTTCCCCGATGAGGCCGAGGATGCCGTCTCAAGCTATATGACCTATGATCGCCTCACATAAATCGTCTGCTACACTGTATCACGCGCCCTTCACCTGTTCTTTCGCAGTTAGGCTAGCCGCCAAATGGGGCGAGGTACCCTTAGAGATTATCTCAACGCCTTTAGGGAAAATGGCCCGAGACGATTTCACCGCGCATAACCCGCTCGCGCAAGTTTCCACCCTTATTTTACCTGACGGGACCATTTTAACGGAAACCAGCGCGTGCCTAATGTGGGTTCAGACCCACTCCCAAAATCCAGACTTCAAACGTACTCCAGATCACGCCGACTATTTTCAAATGCTCAGGTGGATAGGGTTCTGCGCCACCGAATTACACAAACAGCTTTTACGCATCGTCTTTTACGACGAGGCCACCGAGGATGTAAAAGACAATTTCCGTCACCTAAGCCTGTCTAGGCTTGAGCTCCTAAACAACCATTTAGAGGGGCGCTCAGCCCTCATCGGCGACACATATTCTGCCGCTGACGCTTATCTCATTTGGTTCCTCACCCTCGCGCCAAAAGCAGGTGTGAAGTTCACGCCTTTTGGTGCGCTTTCAGCTTATTTTGATAGCGCGCAAAGCGACGAGAGTTTACAATATCTGCTTACTGAAGACGCCAAACGCAGAGCCTCACTTAAGGCATAAGACCCTCGCATTTCGATTTTAAAACGCGGAAGACTCCGCTATGGATATTTCATGAAAACGCTCACGCCCCTTCCCAATATTATTCTGCGTCCCATGGTCGAACGGGCGCTCACTGAGGACTTTGGCAATAGCGGAGATGTAACCGCACGGCTTTTAATCCCTGAAAGCGCGACAGGATCTCTTGTTATGCGGGCGCGAGAAGCGGGCGTAATAGCGGGCATGCAGGCCGCGCAAATGACGTATGACCTCGTTGATTCAGCGGTGAATTTTGAAATTCTTGTGCCAACGGGAACTCGTGTGGATGCGGGTGATATTATTGCCCGTGTATCTGGACCCTCGCGATCTCTGCTTTCCGCCGAGCGGGTAGCCCTAAATTTCCTCGGGCGCATGTCAGGCGTTGCTACTCTTACGTCCAAATATGTCGACCTCATCAGCGGCACTTCAGCGCGTATTGCAGCGACAAGAAAAACGACACCAGGATTGCGGGCCTTAGAAAAACAAGCCGTCTTAGCGGGCGGAGGTTTCACACATCGCGAAAGCCTTTCCGCTGCAATTATGATAAAAGATAATCATATTGCCCTCGCAGGCGGCGTAGATGCGGCTTTGAAATCAATCAAGAAAAATGCAGATCATATGACAAAGGTCAGTGTCGAAGTCGATAATTTAGAGCAATTAAAGAAAGTCCTTGTCTGGGGGCCAGATGTTGTTCTTTTGGATAATATGGGACCGGAGAAACTTAAAGAGGCTGTCAAAGTTGCGCAGGGCTTTGAAGGGCGCACACCCACATTAGAAGCCAGCGGCGGGGTAAATTTGCGGACGGTCAAAGAGCTTGCCGAAACGGGCGTGGATGTCATCTCTATCGGGGCGTTGACCCACAGCGCGCCGAATTTCGACATCGGCATGGACGCCGCCTAATAAGAAATACGGAATAGTCTGACGATGAGGGTTATATGACACATATAAAAATCATTGACCCGCATGACCCAGTTATTGCCGCGATAATCGCCTATCACCTCTCGGGAATGGTGCAAAACTCGCCAAAAGACTCCGTCCATGCCTTAGAGGCATCTGGCTTATCAAAACCTGCGGTGACGTTATTTGGCGCTTTCCAAAATCAGAAATGTTTCTCAATCGGCGCGATAAAAAAACTGACCGCCACGCAGGGTGAAATTAAATCGATGCGGACGGTTGAGTCGGCCTTGGGACAAGGTTTAGGCAAGGCCATTCTGCAACATATTATACAGTTTGCCGGTGAAACAGGTCTGACCACTCTATTATTAGAAACGGGAACAGGGCCAAGTTTTGAAGCGGCACACCATATTTATGAGACGCATGGATTTAAGCCCTGCTCCCCATTTGGGGCTTACGCCGCGACCGAGTTCAATCGCTTCTTTGCGCTCTCGCTTTAACGCGTATAAAACGACCCTGTCCGCGTTGAGAGCAGCGCATCTAATGGAATATCTTCCTGCTTAAGAAAGCCCTTGGACGGCAGCTTACCCTCGCGGACCAATTCAATCACGGAAACCACTGACCCTGCCGTCGTCCAAGCAATTGCAGTTCGACTTTCGCCCGCAATCATCAGGGGTTTATAGCCGTTGACGAATTCTTTTCGCGAAAGTTTCCCATCAATCAGCCCTTCGGCGGCGACATGCACATAGACTATATCTTGATCAACGGGCGGTTTTGCATTGACCAAAATCTCGCCCGCTTTTTCCCGATTTTCTCGCATAAGAAGCTCATGGAAAAAGAAATTCATAAGGTCAAAATGCCCTGGATAGCGCATTGTTTTATAGTCAAGATTAGCGACCTTCCCAAGATAGGTTTCACACATGGTGCCAAGACCGCCCGATGTCGTAAAAGCTTCAAGCTCTAGCCCTTCGATAAATATCTTTTCGCGCCACTCCATCGCGCTTACCATCTTACGCTCGCCATTTTCGATGACTTCGCAGTCGTTGAGATATTCGTTCACCACACCCGCTGGCGACCAGTTAAACGCATAGCCCATAAGGCCTGTCGGATTTTGCGGCAAGGCCCCGACGCGCATGCGGCAAGATCGGCAATCGTCAAACTTCGCAATTAAGTCAGCCCCTACAATTCCCACAAATCCAGGAGCCAGACCGCATTGCGGCGCCATCACGCCTCTGGCGGTTTCAGCCAAGTCTCTTATGTGATTGGTTGTCGGCACATCTTCGGTCAGATCAAAATAGTGAACCCCCGCAGCATGGGCGACATTCGCAACGCCTATATTCAGATGATAGGGTAAGCAGGAGAGGACTGCATCGACGCGCGCAAATATGTCTCCTAAGGTCGCCGCATCGCTCACATCTATTGCGGCAATTTCATGCAGGAAATCAGCAGGGTTTGCGGCGCTATCCACCCCAACTACATCAAAGCCGCTCTCCACCAAAAGCTGGGCCGCCAAACGCCCTACTTTGCCTAATCCGAGAACAGCAATTGATTTCATGAGACCCACCCAATTATTCGAACTTATTTTCATGTGCGGGGTTTCCAATGCGAACTCAAGCCCCCACAATGGGGTATGATGACCCAAGTTTTTCGCCATCCTAACCAATTACGGGCAGATTTTTCTCAAGCTCTGTCCGACATGTACCGTGCAGAGGTCCCCGCCTATGGGACCCTGATTGATATCGTCGGCAAAATTAACGCCCAGCATGAGGGCATTCGCAGTGACGGCGAGCGGCATGGCGCTATTCGGCTGGGGACGGCGGCCGAGCTCTCTTTAATTCGGCGTGTCTTTGCCGTTCTGGGGCTGCATCCCGTAGATTATTATGATTTATCCGTGGCAGGTCTGCCCGTTCATTCAACGGCTTTTCGCCCCATTACAGAAGACGGATTTAACACCAGTCCGTTTCGGATGTTCACCAGCCTTCTGCGTTTAGATATGCTGCCGGATGATTTGCGGAAAACAGCGGAAACTGCCCTCGCGGCTAGGTCCATATTTTCAAAAGCAGGGCATGACTTGCTGCTTAGGGCAGAAGCCAATGGCGGATTATCCAAAGCTGACGGTGCCGCATTTGTCCGCGAGGCCGTCCGTATTTTCGCTTGGCGCAAACAAGCTCACGTCGACCTTCCCACCTATCAATCGCTGCTCGCTGAACATCCGTTAATCGCAGATATCGTGTCCTTCCAAGGTCCGCATATGAATCACCTTACCCCGCGCGTAGCTGACATTGATGCTGCGCAGAAAATGATGGCCGCCGAAGGCCTAGACATAAAAGACACAATTGAGGGCCCGCCCCGCCGAAATGTGCCTATTTTACTGCGACAAACCGCCTTCAAAGCCCTTTCGGAACCCGTAGAATTTGCTACGAACTCAGGTTGGGAAACCACGCATCACACGGCGCGCTTTGGCGAAATAGAGCAACGCGGTGCAGCCCTGACCCCTAAGGGACGGGCGCTATACGATCAGTGTTTAGCGCAAAAAGATTTCAGCGGTTTTCCTGACACCAAAGAGGAATTAAAAATGCGCGCCTTAGCCTATTTTGACCGAAACGGCATGACGATCACTTATGAAGATTTCCTACCCGTAAGTGCAGCTGGAATTTTCAAATCAAATTTAAGAGAGACAAAAACCTCCCATACGCAACTAGGTACAGGCGACCAAAAGGCCTTCGAAGCCGCAATGGGACGGCCTGTTTTAGACATGTTCGACCTCTACGCGACAAGCGACTGAACCGACAACCGGGTCACAAAAACCTCACAATAATGTGTCGGTAGTTCCTTCAACCGTGTATCTTAATTTAAATATATTTGTGGAATGACGTCCGTAGAAAGATACCGGAGAGACTTCATGAAACGCATAACCCTTATCGCGCTGGCATCTGCTGGCCTAGCTTTCGCTGCCACCCCAAGCTTTGCGCAATCTTCCTATGGTGGAAACACGGGGCAAAGCTATGGCAACTCAAGTAAATCGAAATCAAAAACCAATGCGGAAAAACGCCGTCAAAGACAAGCCGCAGAACGCGCGGCAAAACTTGAGAGGATTAAGGCCGAAGGACTGAAGGCAGAAACCGCCGAAGCTGCGGCGAGAAAGAAAGCGCGGAAAGCGGCAGAAGAGAAAGCGCGGCGGTCAAAGGGCTATTCTTCGGCTACAGAAAACCGTCGGTAACTGAAAATACTGGACGCTTGTCTGCGAACCCTCCACATTGCGAACGCAGGGCTAGATGACAGCTCACTTTCGAAACAAGCTGTGATGAAAATTCTCGTGAGACCTAGATAAATGGAAGCCCCCCGCCCGATACATAGCCTTAGCCTGTCCGCTATATGTCTAGCGGGCGCACTTGTCGTGCTCAGGTGGCTAACTCCCGAATTTTCGTCAGAGACCCTGACGGACGACCACCCCGTCATCATCCTCTGCTCCGCAATAATTATAGCCGGTTTGGCGTGGTGCGCTCTCTTATTCGTTCTGAGGCGAGACAAATTATCGGGGCGCGGCGTTCTGGCCTTACTCCTGCTCTTGGGTGTTGCGTTAAGGCTTATGTTTTTCGGGTCGACCCCAGTTTATGAAAATGACTACAAGCGATACCTATGGGATGGCGCCGTCGTGGCCTCTGGTGAAAATCCCTATCGATATAGCCCAACCGAGATATTTGAAGCCAGCAAGCCCGGCGCGCGGTCTGTACCTGATCTCGCCAAATTGGCTGTCATGTCAAATCAGGCAGATTACCTCACCGCGCAGATAAATAGCCCAGCCTTGACAACAATTTACCCACCCGCTGCACAAGCTGTTTTTACGGCCGCCTATTGGATTGCGCCATACAAACCCTGGGGGTTGAAGCTTGTTTTCTTGCTTATCGAGATTTTAGGCCTTCTCGCAATATTGGCTGGCCTGCGGGCGCGAAATCTATCTGCCTTATGGAGTGTCGCTTATTGGCTCAATCCCATCATTATTTTTACAACATATAATGGCGTCCATATGGATGTCCTGCTGGTCGCCCCGCTCATGGCCGCGCTCCTTTGGGTGGGTCGCCATCCTTTGCGAGCCGCCGTAATGCTAAGCGTGGCCGCCGCGATTAAAATTTGGCCTCTTCTATTGGCGCCCGTTCTCTTCAGAGAATGGCGCAATCGTCCCCTCATATATATCGGCGTTGCGGCGCTTGTCGCAGCCCTTACGCTGGCGAGCTTAGTCCCCATGTTGCTTACCCTAAAAGCTAACGCGGGCCTTGCCGCCTATAGCACGAATTGGACGAATAGTAGTTTTCTATTCCCAGGGCTGCGGGATACTTTAAGCCTAATCTCAGATGACCCAAATCGTCTTGCGCGCTATGTCATCGCGGCGGCCCTCACAGCGCTTGGTCTCTGGCTTGGATTTATTAAGCGTCAGGAGGCAGCCTCAATTCCCGCTCATCTTATGCTCTTAACTGCGGCATTCGTTTTTCTCTCTCCAACTGGCTATCCTTGGTATTTCATTTGGTTCTTCATGTTTTTGCCTTTCACCGTCAAACATTGGACGACGCGGGGCTTGGCCCTCTTGACGGTCGGCGCTGCCGCCTATTACGCCCGATTTAAAATCGGGGAAGCGGGACATTACGACATTTATTCCAAGTTTCTTTTGCCCTTAGAATTTGGCATCCCCTTGATTATTTTGGCTTGGGATGGTTTGAAAGAGAAACGCTATGGATAATCCCGTTATAAAACTTGTTATTCCAGCCCGAAACGAAGAAGATGCAATTGGCAAAGTCGTCACTTCAGTGGTCGATCAAGTGGATGCCGTTATTGTAGCCGATAATGGCTCTACAGACACAACAGCCGAAGTCGCAAAACATGCGGGCGCGAAGGTCGTCTCTGTTCCTGAAGCTGGCTATGGACGTGCCTGTCTGGCCGCTATCGATGCCGCTGGTGAGCATGACATTCTTGTTTTCATGGATGGGGACGCGTCAGATGATCCGGCGGATTTACCAATGTTACTGGCGCCTATTCTCTGTGGCGAAGCAGATATGGTCATTGGTTCGCGGATACTGGGTAGTCGCGATCCGGGTGCATTGACGGTCCAGCAGCGGTTTGGGAATACCTTGGCCTGTTGGTTGATGTCGCTATTCTGGGGGTTTCGTTTCACCGACTTAGGTCCATTCAGAGCCATTACGCGGAACAGTTATAACCGCCTGAACATGCAGGCGCCGACCTTTGGCTGGACCATAGAAATGCAAGTGCGCGCCCTCAAACTTGGATTAAGATGCACCGAGGTCCCTGTTCATTATCGTGCGAGAATTGGTGTATCGAAAATCAGCGGAACCGTTAAAGGCGTTGTTCTCGCTGGATGGTATATTCTCGGAACAATATTTTGGGAAGCCGCGCGCGGGCCGCTGAAAAAATCGTCCGCCGCATCTCTCAAAAGACAGGCCAAGTAAAGCCGCCCACCTCGCGCTGCCTTTTTCATAAAACACCCTGTTATGGTGGTCTAGTTTCGTTGGTCGCCACCTGTAACTTCGCGTGCAACGGATTGCAGAGACATTGACCCAATCCTAAAGATAATTTTTACGGTCATTTCCTGCAAATCTTAGGGAGATTTTCGAGGCTACTTTTGCCGCGCCTATGACCTCACAACTTCGTGATATTCTTTTCTGAAATTTTTTGAACTTTTTGGACCGGCGCGCCGACTTACTCCTGAAAGACGGAAGCCTTCGTCTTGAATTTTACAAATTTAGAGGTTTCAGAATGAACATTAAATCAAAACTCATTTGCGGTGTATCAAGCGCGGTTTCCGTCGCCTTTCTCTCTGCATGTAACAACGCATCCATTGACCCAGTACAGACCCCAGATCTCTCGCCGCCTGTCGCGGCTAACCCCCAAGGTGATTGTCCAACAATTGGCAACTTAGCTCCCACAGAAACCTCCCCCGGACAGTGCACAATTGGCGGTGTTTTGGCGCAAAACGCAACTCTTTCTGCCGATATGACATGGTTCTTGGAAGATAGACTTCAAGTTGGAAACAACTCTTTCCCTGCGGTTTTATCCGTGGAAGCTGGCACACAAATTCGCGGATCAGGCACTGACCACATTCTTGTGTGGCCAGGGTCGGCTATCCAAGCCAATGGCACAGCAGCCGCGCCCGTTCAGATGTTATCCGATGACGATGGCGTTTCGGGTGCTGGTGAGTGGGGCGGTCTTTTCCTCCGCGGTTTCAACGGGCTTCCAACTTTGGCCGGTACACAGGGCGAAAACCGTCTTGACTATGTCGTTGTGGCGGAAGCAGGCGCGCCCGTAAGTGTTGAAATTGACGGAAGCACAGTTAGTTATCAGGACAATATTGTCCTCAATGGCGTAGACAGCTCGACAACACTTACCTTCGTCCAATCCCATTACTCAGCGAGAGATGGGTTCCATATTTTAAATGGTAACCCTCGCATGTCTTGGTTACTCTCAACAGCCGCTACACGTGATGGTGTTTGGTATCGTGACTTCACGGGGCTCATCAAAGACTTGATGGTTATCCATAATTCCGACTCTGGTCGTTCTGGTATTTACGCGAGTGAGACGATCGCCGGAAACTCTAATCCGCGCATTGTTAACGCAACACTAGTAGGCCGTGACGGCGCGAGTGTCTCCGCCGCAAATGACGAAGCCGCTAATGAATTTGGAATTCTCTTTGCAGACAACACGGATCAAATTCGAATGGCGAATGTACTTATCGCAAACTTCCGTAACGGATGTTTTGAAGCGGATGACCAAGCGGACCTGACAGGAATTGATACTACGATACCAGGCCCAACATATCTCGACGGGGTACATTGTGCAAACGAAGCTGGCGCAAACCCTCAGTTCGGAATCGTTCGTAACGATGCCACAGGCTTCCCAGCGGGCACAGTGGCGCCTAATGGCTCAAATGGCGACGGCTTTGTCTATTATAACGGAGCAAACGCGCCTGTTACTTTCACAGGCGAAATTGCAGATCGCAGAGAGAGCTTCACCGCAAGCTGGTATTTAAATGCCATCGGGAATTTCTCAAATGGTCTATTAGAGGACAGCAACGCTTTGAACGGTTTCCTCGATGGAGACACAAATAATGACGGCACTGTCGACGCCGCAGACAACGGCTCGCCTTTTATCATTGCAGACAATGCCTTTAATGCTGATGTCGCAGCAGATACAGGCGGATATGACCTAACGCATGTCGGCGCTGTTCGTAGCGGCAACCCCGCAACTGCGTCTCAATTTGATGGCTGGACCGTTGCGACAGGCGCGGATGACGGCTTCGTCGTCCAGCAACCTGCGCAGTAACGCCCAGCACATTCTACCCGACTAAAACTAGGCCAGTGGTTTTCCCCAAGACCACTGGCCTAACCGTTTTTGGCACTAGGCTAAATTCCTTAGTCCCTTGCATTTCTGCACGGCAACAGGCTCCGAGCGAGGCCCCAATAATTATATGTAAAAGAATAGTCTTCGAAGCCGACCTCAAAGGCCAAAATCATTTACTTATCTAAATGAATGGTGCGGGTGAAAGGACTTGAACCTTCACATCCTAAGATACCAGAACCTAAATCTGGCGCGTCTACCAATTCCGCCACACCCGCACGGTGCGAGCGCGAGTTAGCGTTTGAAACCTGACCCGTCAACTCTCTTTCGCGGTCATGGGTGCTTTCTGTAAGGTCCAATAGATTGCGATGAAACCTGACACCAGATTTGCCAGAGCCATACCCACGAAGGCCCCGTTTAGACCTGCCATCAAAACCCCAATAGCAATCAGACCTATATACAATATCAGTGAGCGAATAATCGTATAGGTCAGTCCATAAATTGGATGACCGAGCGCATTTAGTCCCGCCGCGCTGATGAAGACAAACCCATAGGCAAAAACTGTAATCGGCACGATATAGAAATAAGGGATAATTTTCGCGATTAATTGCGCGTCATTGGTGAAAGCACTTGCGATTTGCCCAGCAAAGAGAGCCAAAATTAGAGCCATAAATGTGCCCCAAATGACGCATATTAAATAGCAAACACGGAAGGCTTCTCTTACGCGCGCGGTTTTCCCGGCACCGCCATTGCGTCCCGTAATTGCGCCAATACAGGCCGAAAGCGCATAGAGCATCCCGACCGAGATAAGTTCGGCGCGGCTCGCGACGGTAAAGGCCGCTACATCCGCTTCGCCCAAGACATTGCCAATAATCGCTACGACAACCCAAGTTGCGACAGGCACAACAATATTTGTTCCGGCCGCTGGCACGCCGACTTGGCCGATAATTCTCCAAGCCCTCTGCATGGATTTGAAAGTCATACCAACAAAGTCCACAGCCTTACGGTGGAAAAGAACGATATAAAGACCATAGGCCGCGCCGCACCCATTCCCTATAAATGTTGATATCGCCGCGCCTTGTAATTCCAAACGCGGGAAAGGCCCCCAGCCATATATGAAAAAGGGGTTCAGGAAGATATTTATGACCGCGCCCAAAATCATTATTGACGATGGCAAGAGCGCCTCACCTGCGGCCCGTAACGTATTATTGCTCATGGAAGCGACAGAGACGAGCACCAAACCAGGCATGACAATCAGTAAATAGGAATAGGCCAAGCGTTGAACCTCATCGCTTTGCCCCATCAGCGACAAAACAAAGGGGGAGACCAGCAACATTAGTGTGACGAGGCCGCTCATGACTGTCAGCCCCAGCAAAATAGCGGCCGCGGCATGCCGTTTCGATTGCGCCACATCCCCTTGTCCCAGCGCCCGAGAGACGGCGCTCATTGTGCCCGCGCCTAGGCCAATATTCGCGCTGTTCCCGATAAAGCTAATCGGAAAAGCAATCCCAATAGCCGCGAGAACCATCTGGGCGAGTTTGGGATTTTCTGGGTCTGTTAATCGCCCGAGATAAATTGTATCGACAATGCCTGTTGAAATGAGGGCAATGACCGCAATCGAGAAAGGGCCAAGCATGCGCAGCACATGCTTAGGTATTGAGCCCTCGAGGACATTTGTCTTATGAGACGCGGGCAGCGCTATACCTTAGGCGTTTCGATGGGACGGCGCGAAGGCGGCCAAGGTCGCCATTTGAACAATTTCGGAGGCCGTGGCGCCCAAATTACAAATCTGCACAGGTTTTTCTAGTCCCGTTAGGAACGGACCCAGTACCGTCGCCCCGCCAACGGTATCCAATAATTTTGTTGAAATAGAAGCACTGTGAATCGCTGGCATGACCAGAACATTCGCCGCGTCCGTCAAGCGCGAGAAGGGATAAGTCAACATATGCAAGGGGTCCAGCGCAACATCCGCTGCAATATCTCCTTCATATTCAAAATCCACATTCCGTTCGTCAAGTATCCGAACCGCGTCGCGAACTTTCTGCATCCGCTCCCCAACAGGGTTACCGAAGGTCGAATAAGATAGGAAGGCGACGCGAGGCTCAAATCCAAATTCGCGCGCAAATTTGGCCGTGGACTCTGCAATACTCGCCAGGTCCTTTGCCTCAGGGAGCTCGGTAATATTGGTGTCGGCAATGAACAACGTCTTGCCGCGGTTCACCACCACAGACACGCCCATTGTGCGCTCATCAGAGCGATGCGCCAGCACGAGACGTACATCTCTCAAGACAACATCATAAGAGCGAGTCACGCCAGAGACCATCCCGTCGGCCAAACCATGTTTCAGCAGCAGTGACGAAAAGACGTTACGATCATTATTCACTAGGCGCTGCGCATCCCGCCTCAAGAAACCTTTCCGCTGTAACCGCGAATAGAGATATTCCGTAAACTCCGCATTTCTATCGAAAAGGCGCGCGTTCAGAACGGTCAAACTCTCTGGTTTCTCGACCCCCAGCAATTTCATATTGTCGTATATGGGTTTTTCACGGCCAATCAAAATCGCTTTACCGAGCCCGCGTTGTTGAAAAGCCTGAGCGGCCCGGATAACGGCGGGCTCTTCGCCTTCTGCAAAAACGATGGTTTTGGGTTCTTCTTGAACCGTTGCTGTGATGCCTTGCAAAATTGCGGCCGTCGGATCCTGACGGCGCGCCAAAGATTTTTTATAGGCCTCCATATCCTCAATCGGTTTGCGCGCAACGCCTGTATCCATAGCCGCCTGAGCAACATAAGGCGGAATTTCGGAAATGAGGCGCGGGTCAAATGGCGCGGGAATAATATATTCAGGTCCATATTTCGGACGGTTGCCATGATAGGCCGCCGCCACTTCTTCTGGAACATCTTGCCGGGCCAAGTCTGCCAGCGCATGAGCGCAGGCCAGTTTCATATCCTCATTCACATTGCGCGCCCGAACATCCAATGCCCCGCGGAAAATATAGGGAAAGCCAAGAACATTATTGACCTGATTGGGATAATCGGAACGGCCTGTCGCAATAATCGCATCATCGCGAACCGCTTTGATGTCTTCGGGTAATATCTCTGGGTCAGGATTTGCCATGGCGAAAATAATCGGATTGGGCGCCATAGACTTAACCATGTCTTTGGACACGATATCTGCCACCGACAGTCCGAAGAAGACATCTGCACCGACCATGGCTTCTTCAAGGGTCCGCATCTCCGTATCAACGGCGTGCGGCGCTTTCCATTGGTCCATATATTCTTTGCGCCCTTTATAAACGACGCCGCGACTATCCAGAACAATAGCATTCTCATCTTTAACGCCTAGCCGCTTCACGAGATTCAGAACAGATAGCCCTGCCGCGCCAGCGCCCGAAAGTACCAGCTTGATGTCCTCAAACTTACGGCCCGTCAGATGACAGGCATTTATCAGTCCAGCGGTCGCGATGATGGCCGTGCCATGCTGATCATCATGAAAAACCGGGATATCTAAAAGATCCCGCAATTCTTGTTCGATAATGAAGCATTCAGGCGAGCCAATATCCTCTAAATTAATACCGCCGAAGGTATTTCCAAAACGTTTGACACATTCAATGAACGCGTCCGCTTCTTCTTCCTCAACCTCGATGTCGAAACTATCAATATCGGCGAAACGTTTGAAGAGAACCGACTTTCCCTCCATGACCGGTTTCGACGCCATTGCACCCAGATTTCCGAGACCCAAGATAGCCGTGCCATTTGAGATGACGGCGACCATATTGCCTTTGGACGTATAGTCATAGGCCAAGTCTTTATCCTTGGCGATGGCTTCAACTGGGACGGCCACGCCAGGACTATAGGCCAGCGATAAATCTCGCTGGGTTGCCATAGGTTTTGTCGCTTGGAGGGCAAGTTTTCCAGGGGTCGGATGAGAGTGAAACCGCAGGGCCTGTTCATCTGAAATGAACATCTTTTTTGGCGGACGGGGTGTAAGCTTTTTCATGGCAATCTCCATCGGGTGAACTGCAGTCGCGAACAGCCGATTTATGATGGTATGTCACACGCCCAGGCGGCGTCTGTTTCGACGAAATGTCTGTTTTAGCTGGAAATTCAACCCCACTTTAGAACTGCAGTCGCGAACTAAGGCATGAATAGGCAATACTTCCGTTGAGTGGTCTTTACTGAATCGCGTCACTTCTTCAATGCTTAATCCTCTTTCCCAAAATTCAAGATTTTGGGAGATTTGCACAATTTATTGCCCATCCTTTAAGCGGTTGCACTAGGCCGTGAACAAATCTTGTGCAATATTTCCCTATATCAAGTTCTTCGGCTTTGACTTCTCGTGAGAGTCTCGACTCACACCCAAACGGGAGTCATCTAAAGCCCTCATTAGAAACGGATCATTGCGGAGCCTCCCCATGAAAAAAATCGAAGCCATTATCAAACCGTTCAAATTGGACGAAGTCAAAGAAGCTCTCCAAGGGGTTGGCCTACAAGGTATGACGGTTGTTGAGGCCAAAGGGTTTGGCCGTCAAAAGGGTCACACGGAGTTATATCGCGGCGCAGAATATGTCGTCGACTTTCTCCCAAAGCTAAAGCTTGAACTGGTTGTCGCCGATGACCAAACAGAAGCCGCACTAGAGGCCATCCAGACAGCTGCCAAAACCGGTAAAATCGGTGACGGTAAAATCTTCGTCTCCGACATCTCACAAGCCATTCGTATCCGGACGGGCGAGACAGGCGACACAGCCCTGTAAACAACCAACTCAAAATAACTTTAAACTCGATTAGGGAAAATCATCATGTCAGACGCTTCCAAGCTGATTAAAAAAATTAAGGATGAGGATATTAAATTCCTCGACTTACGCTTCACCGACCCCAAAGGGAAAATGCAGCATGTTACGTTCCACTCTGATCTGGTCGACGAAGATCTTTTCGCAGATGGTACAATGTTTGATGGATCCTCCATCTCCGGTTGGAAGGACATTAATGAGTCCGACATGGTTCTTTTGCCAGATCCGTCAACTGCGAAAATGGACCCTTTCTTCCAGCAAGACACTCTCGCCGTTTTCTGCGACATTCTAGAGCCAGACACAGGCGAAGCCTACAATCGTGACCCACGCGGTACGGCCAAAGCCGCTGAAGCTTACATGCGCTCCGCCAAAGTTGGTGACGAGGTTTATTTCGGCCCAGAGGCTGAGTTCTTCGTCTTTGACGATGTGCGTTGGGATACGGATCAAAATGTAACAGGTTACTCCATCGACTCCTCTGAGTTGCCGCAAAACACAGGCACACAATATGCTGGCGGAAACATGGGTCACCGCCCTGGACCAAAAGGCGGATACTTCCCTGTCCCGCCTGTTGACTCCGCTCAGGACATGCGCGGCGAAATGCTCTCCATCATGGAAGAGATGGGTCTGCGTCCTGAAAAGCATCACCATGAGGTTGCACCAGCCCAGCACGAGCTCGGCATGCAGTTCTCCACCCTTCTGAACATGGGTGACCAGATGCAGCTGTATAAATATATCGTCCACAATGTTGCGCATGCTTACGGCAAAACGGCCACATTCATGCCAAAACCAATGTGGAATGATAACGGCACAGGCATGCATGTTCACATGTCAATCTGGAAGAACAAGAAGCCGCTCTTCGCGGGCGACGAATATGCTGGTCTGTCAGAGCAGTGCCTCCATTATATCGGCGGTATCATCAAACATTCCAAAGCGATCAATGCGTTCTCAAACGCCTCAACCAACTCTTACAAGCGTTTGGTTCCAGGTTTCGAAGCGCCTGTTATGCTCGCTTACTCCTCCCGCAACCGCTCTGCCTCTATCCGTATTCCGTGGACAGCGTCACGTAACGGTAAGCGCCTGGAAGTCCGTTATCCAGATCCAGCGGGTAACCCATACCTGACATATACAGCCCTTCTTATGGCTGGCCTTGACGGTATCAAAAACAAAATCCACCCGGGCGATCCAATGGATATGGACCTCTATGAGCTGTCTCCTGAAGAAGCCAAAGAGATCCCGCAAGTCTGTGGCTCGCTGCGTGAAGCGCTGGAAAGCCTCGACGGCGACCGTGACTTCCTCAAAGCGGGCGGCGTTTTTGATGATGATCAAATCGACGCCTATATCGACCTTAAGATGGAAGAAGTGCACCGCGTCGCAATGCATCCGCATCCGGTCGAGTTTGACATGTATTACAAGTGCTAGTCTAGCCAACTTATTGATTACGAAAGCCGCTCAAGAAATTGAGCGGCTTTTTTATTGCGCACATTTAGGACGCGCGAACCCATTTTTCTAAATAGAGCGGTGTCTGCCAGTCAGGCGTATCGGGGATAACCGCACCCATCGCGCATAGCCAATCTTGCACGCTTTGCCCCTCATCGGGCCCATAGGGTTCCGAGAAAATTTCATTCATGATTTGCTGAAACTCACGCTCAAATTCG
>CALLBD010000048.1 GCA_938001915.1 uncultured Caulobacterales bacterium
ATTATTATTTGTGAACACGCAAATCTTATCCGCAATGGCCATGGCTTTGCGGGCGAGGGTTTCGGCGTCTGCCTCATATTCGTCCATCGCGAGCGCCGCTGAGAGGGCGTAATTTCCGCCAGAGCCAATGGCCGTGATGCCCGAGCCTGTCTCTGCCGTGTCGGGCTGCACGACATCGCCATTCCCTGTCAAAACAAAGGTTTCCGATTTATCCGCAACAATCATCATGGCTTGTAATTGACGGAGATATTTGTCCGTCCGCCAATCTTTGGCTAGCTCCACACAGGCGCGGGCGAGCTGTGTGGGGTGCGCTTCTAATTTGGCTTCAAGACGCTCGAGAAGGGCAAAGGCATCGGCGGTCGCGCCCGCAAAACCCGTCAGGACCGTCCCGCCCGCCAGCGTACGAACTTTGCGCGCACTGGCTTTCATGACGGTATTGCCCGCGCTGACTTGGCCGTCGCCGACGACGACGACTTTGCCATTTTTGCGGACGGTCAGAATGGTGGTACCGCGCCATTGGCTGGCATCGGCGTAATCATGATGAGGATTATAAGTCATTTAATTCAGCACCCTTTCGTGCGGGCATTATAGGCGGCGAGTTGTTCGGGCGTGGCCTCGGGCTGGCTGGCTTTCCAATCGCTATAATCCATGCCGTACACCCGCTGCCGCGCCGCATCTAAATCTATGTCATTTCCCCTCGCTTCGCCTTCTGCGAGCCACCATTTTGAGAGGCAGTTGCGGCAAAAATTGGCGAGAATCATGAGGTCGATATTTTGGACATCGCGATTTTCATCCAAATGTTTTAACAGACGGCGAAAGGTCGCCGCGTCCAGCGCGTCGCGCTCAGTCTGGGTCATTGTGTTTATCTGGTCGCTCATAATTTGCGCGCTTCATGGGTTAGCATTATCGGGACGCCATTGCGGATAGGATAAGCGAGCTTCGCCTTTTTAGAAATCAGCTCATTTGTTTTCGTGTCATGCGTTAGCGGCCCGCGCGTTTTTGGGCAGACAAGCGCGCCGAGCATTTTCGGGTCCATTTTGGGGGAATCGGTTTGGGTCATTGTTGGGCTTGGTCTCCGGCTTTGCCGCCCAATTGTCCCGCATAGAGATGCATCAGCCCAATCAAAAGACGGCGGCGCTCATCTGAGGTAACGGCTTCCATTAGGCTTTGTTTATCTGCGGGCTCAAAGGGGGAAATCATGGCGGCTTGGTTGATAAGCAAGGGTAAGGGGATCTCTTTCAGCGCGTCCCAATCCACCTGTACGCCGACGGCTTTTGCCAAAGCTTTCATTGCAACCGTCAGAGCCAAGCGGTCCGACCGTCCCGTTTCGGAGAGCGCCTCGCTGGTTTGTCTGGCGTCATGTGTGTCGGCATCGGCGTCAAATCCGTCAAAACTAATTTTAGCCTGCCGGTAAGGCGTGGAGACTTTTAGCTCTTCGCCGAGATGAAAGCGTTTGAGCCCTTTCAGGACAATCAAATAGCGACCGTCGTCGGTTTCGGAGAATTGAGATATACGCCCCAATCCGCCGACACTCACCAGCTGATTACCGCGCGATTGGACCATGCCAATCAATCTGTCTGCACGCAGGGCGTCATCTATCATATTGAGATAGCGCGGTTCGAAAATATTGAGCGGAAGATCACACCCCGGTAGCATCACCGTTCCATTTAATGGAAATAGCGCAACCCTTTCAGGGTTCGTTCGCCGTGCGAGGGATTTATAGTGGGCGCTCATAGGGGTTAAGGTGGTGAAGGCGAAGCCTTGTGTCAATCACGCGTGTGTAATAGCCGCAGAAACCTGTCACTTGACTATTAACTCTACATATGTAGAGTTAACCCATGACACGGATAAGACGCCCCTCTGCGGCCACATTAAAAATTTTAACATGCCTCGCAGGGTCGCCGGGCGGGCTTCACGGCTATGCGTTGATGAAAGATGCAGGCCTCGCCTCAGGAACGCTCTATCCAATTCTGGGGCGCTTGGCCAATCGGGGTTGGCTGGATAAAGCGTGGGAGACAGGTGATGACGAAACGGGTCCGCCGCGCCGCATTTATAAGCTTACAGATCTAGGGAGGGGGCAGCTAAAGCACTATATCCAAGACACGCCGCGCCCCGCCCACACCCAAATTATAAGTGTGGCGCAATGAGTCAGATATTAGATAAGCTTCTAGGAGTGCTGCAAAGTAAATTGCCTGAAACGAAAGGGGTCGGGCTCTCTGATTTAAGAGCGGAGGCCGCGCATATTCCCGCGGGTTTTACACGCGTGAGTTTCCAATGGAGCGGCGTTCTGGCCGCTATCGGGCATATCTTGCGCTTTCGTGTTGGGGCGCAAAAAATGGGGCAAATCCTGTTGGCGTTTGCTCTCACGATATTCTTTTGGACGGGGCTTATTTACACCGTAAATGCGCCGCATGATGGTGAAATTAAGTTGGTTCTAAACTTTGTGTTCCCCCTTTATCAGATAGCCGCCGTCTTTGCCGTTACGAGTTTGGGGATATTGAAACGCTTCACATCTGTCTGCAGTGTTTTATGGGCCATGGTTTGGGTAATCCTAAGTTTAGGTGTGCTCGGCTCATCGTCTTTGCCCATAGACTTTTTGCGGGCCATTGCCATTGAGGCCGCCTGTATCATGGCGGGCCTGTTTATTGCCGCCAGCTTTCTAGAGTGGATAGAAGATGGCCGTCATGCCTAACGCCCTGCGCAGGACCGCTGCCGTAGCGGCGACCCTTTTGGGAAGCGCGCATTTAGTTTACGGCATGATTGCCTTCAAAGCTCTCACCCCTGACCATATTTGGTTTGCGGGAGCGGGCGTGGCTATGATCTGCGTGGGCCTGTCTAATTGGCACGCGCCTGCCCGCGTGCAAGCGGGGATTATGAGCGTCTATTGCGCGGTGATGGCCAGCCAAATTCCGCTGCCGCAAATCTTCATCGGACTTGCAATATTTATAGTTTTAACGTTGCCTGATTTCTCTAGGCGTAAAGTATAGTCGACAGGCGTTTGCGGCCATCGCGTGAGATATCTGAATCCGTGCCTTCGGCTTCGAAAATAGTCAGCAGGAACAGCCGTGCAGCTTCCCCGTCATGGGCGCGGTTCTTGCCTACGGAGTAAATCAGATGATCCACGGCATCGGCATTACGGCCTGCGCCGACTAGGGCTTTGGCGAGCTCTAAGCGCGCGTCCAAATCATCGGGATTGGCCTCGACTTTTGCAGCGACCTCTGCCGTTGGATTATCTTCGCCTGCGGCAGGGCGCAAATCAAAATTAGACTTAAGCGCCGTGATTTCAGGATCATCCAAAACGCTCTCAGGCGCGTCTTGCAAGAGCTGCAGCGCGCCCTCTTCATTGCCGCCGTCTAAATAAAGCCGTGCGAGCCCCGCGCGGGCAGCGGCATTTTCTGCGTCCAGCGATAGAGCGCCAGCAAAATCCTGCGCCGCCCCGCCAGGGTCGCCCGCCGCGAGACTATCGCGCGCGCGCGCCACGAGGGTCTTGGCTTCTTCTTTAGGGTCGCTCTCTCCTGTCAGGCGCGCAATAAATTCTTTTAGCGCCGTATCGGGCTGCGCGCCCATAAATCCGTCGACAGGATTCCCGTCTTTAAAGGCATAAACCGCAGGGATGGAGCGCACGCCAAGTTGTGAGGCGACGCCATTATGCTCTTGGGTATTAATTTTGACGAGCTTCACCTTGCCGCCTGCGGCTTTCACAGCCGTTTCTAGGCGCGGTAGGAGCTGTTTACAGGGACCGCACCAAGGGGCCCAAAAATCTACAATGACGGGCACCTCAGAACTGGCCTCAATCACATCTGCCACAAAGGCCATATCAGAGCTGTCTTTGACGATATCCGTCGCTGTATCAGACATAGGTATTCTCTTCTTTGAGGCAGTGTTAGGCCGTTAATTTGGCGATAAAAGCTTGGAGGTTCGCGTCAGGTTGTGCGCCCATAAAGGCATCAACCGGTTCGCCGTCTTTAAAGGCATAAACCGCAGGAATAGAGCGCACGCCCAGCTGGGTTGAAACCGCATTATGTTCCTGGGTGTTTATCTTGACGAGTTTGACCTTGCCGCCCGCCGCTTCCACAGCCTTTTCGAGGCGCGGGAGTAATTGCTTACACGGGCCGCACCAAGGCGCCCAAAAGTCCACGATAACGGGAATGTC
>CALLBD010000049.1 GCA_938001915.1 uncultured Caulobacterales bacterium
GCGAGATTGACGGTTGAGGCTTTCACCCACTCAGCAGGAATAAGCTGTTTCCCTTCCCATTCTCCGCCTTGCAGGAAGAGCTGTCCAAATTTGGCATAATCCCGCGTGCGCAGGTTCAACCCGCCAAGCGCAAAAGCTACATCTTTTCCGTCGGTCAAATAGAACGGATTTTTGCCCATGCCGAGATGCGCGCCGTAAGTCTCTTCCCAGAGCTGATGCAGCGTTTTCCCCGTCACCTTGCGCAGCGCCATCGCCGCAACATGCGTATCAATCGAAACATATTGCCAAACGGTACCGGGTTCGTATTGGCGCTCTTCGAGAGTCTCAGTGTAGGCATCCATCGACCCACCAAGCCCCAGCACGCGGCCCATGTCATTAATGTCTGATTTCGGGTCGAGATAATCCTCGTTGAACTTAACGCCGCTGGCCATATTCAAAATATTGGCAACTGTAGCGCCCTCATAAGCGGTGCCTTTGAGCTGCGGGAGATAGGTTTCAATGGGCTGGCTAATATTCATCACCCCGTCCTCAATCGCCTGTCCGTAAAGCGCAGACATGAAAGACTTCGCGACAGACCAACTGATGCGCAGGTCATCGCGCTCTGTCCCCTTATAATAACTCTCATGAATGAGTGTCCCGTCACGGATAATGACAAGCGCCGTTGTGTCCAGTTCTTCGAGGGCCGCCGCAAGGTTCGTTTCCTTGCCCGCAACCAGCACCGTTTCAGGCAGTTCTTGAATATCCTCAGGCCATGGCTTTGGCTCACCGATGGCGAGGTCATGATGCAGGAAGGCGGAGTCCATAGAAGAGAAATTCGCGACAATTTTATCGGCATCGAACAAGCTATTGACCGTCAGCAATCGCTGAATTTTCGTCCAGCTCAATGCGATGATAATGATGAACGCGATGAGCAAGCCCAGGCCGCCCCACTTCAAAACTTTCATGTTACTCTCCCCTGTCAATATGCTCCGCTACCTGAACGGCAATCCGTCCATCCTCTGCGCTCACGATGACGGCATCGCCGTCCAACACGGCCCGCACAAAACTATCCGTCGCAGCGCCCAGACTATCTCTCGCCATCTCACTCTCCCCGAATTTTTCATTGAGTGCAAATTTGGTCGTGTTCTTCAAGGTCTTGGCATTGAAATCGATGCATACCTCACCTGAGGCATAGGTCAATTTCATCCAGCGCTCGCTTTGCTCCACCACACGGCTCGCGGTTAGCCGGACAATCGTCGTCCCGTAGCGCAAACGTCCATATGACATATCCGCTGTCGTAGAGCGCACACACCCCGAAAGTCCCGCAACCTCATCTGGGGCGCAGCCCATAACGGCCGTGCAAAGATCAATATCATGGGTCATCAAATCAAAGGTCACGGAAGCATCTGTGCCCCGCAATGAATAAGGTGAATTACGGACGGCCTCTATTTTCAAGGGCGGCTCGCCAAGTGAGAGCAACCCGATTGCCTCAAAAACCATGCGTTCCTGATGGCCCACCTGCACCGTGAGCATTTTCGATTTTGCCAGCGCCGCAATCTTGGCCGCCGTATCAGCGGTCATCGCGAGCGGCTTTTCGATCAGACAATGGCATCCTGACGCTAGGGCCTGAAGAGCGATTGCACCGTGCGTGCTCGCAGGGGATGCAATGACTACGGCGTCTGATAGAACCAACAGCTCGTCTAGCTCTAAATGGGGAACGTCATGTTTTGCCGCAAGTTTAGAACCGCGCGCGGCGTTTTGATCGACAACACCCGCAAACTTCACCCGCGGGTGAGCGCTCAATTTATCGGCATGATATCCGGCGAAGACACCCGCGCCAATAAGGCCAATTTTTAATTGCTTAGACATGCCACCTTAACGCCGCTGGGCCGCTATTTTGCAAGGAAAAATGAGAGAATCACTGAGGGATAGTTTACAATGCAATCCGCTATTTTTTTCGCTTGGAAACGAAATTTGACCCCGCGAAAGGTAAAATCACGAAATTCAAACGCCTTTATGGGGGTAAAAAACACCAAAAACCCCCATAAAACTGCGGTTTTTGATGACAGTCCATCCCTAATCCTTAAGCTCTATTCCAGTTGCTTGGCGTAAGACTGGGCACACTTCATCATGAGGGAGAATCCAGATGAACAAAAAAGAACTTGTAAACGCATTGGCCGCACAAACTGGTGCATCACAAGCGGACTGCGGTGAGATGCTAAACGCATTTTGTGAAGTTGTCACAAATGAAATGAAGCAAGGCGATGGCACAAAAGTTGTTATCCCAGGCTTTGGTCAATTCGTGGCCAAACATCGCCCATCTCGCGAGATGCGCAATCCATCGACAGGGAAGATGATGATGTCAAAAGCAAAGACGTCAGCCTCGTTCAAACCTGCGGCAGCGCTAAAAGACCTCTAGGCCTTACGCCAGCTTCAAAAGCTCTCAACCGTCCCTTTTCAGGGGCGGTTTTTTTATGTCTTTAATTAGAGCCCTTACCCGGCCAGACGCGCAGCGTCTTCTTGGCGGTAACTTCCCAGCTCTTCAGAGATGAGAAACGCCAGCTCAAGGGCTTGGTTGGCATTTAAGCGCGGATCACAATGTGTGTGATAGCGCGAGGATAAATCAGCCTCGCTCACCGCGCTCGCGGAGCCGCCCAAACATTCAGTGACATTTTGACCCGTCATTTCGAAATGTACGCCGCCCGGCCAGCAGCCCTCCGAATGAAGAACCTGCATGAACTGTCGCACCTCTGTCAGAATATTATCGAAAGGCCGCGTTTTATATCCGCTGTCTGTTTTAATCGTATTGCCGTGCATCGGGTCGCAAGACCATACGACATGACGCCCTGCCTTTTTTACAGCGCGTGCAAGGGTCGGCAGACCCTTTGCGACCTTGTCATGCCCATAGCGCGCAATCAAAGTCATACGGCCTGGCTCATTTTGCGGGTTCAGAACATCCAAGAGACGCATGAGTTCATCAGGCGCCAAGCCTTCACCAATCTTCATCGCAATAGGGTTCTCGATACCGCGCATGAATTCAACATGCGCATGATCAAGCTGACGCGTGCGGTTACCAATCCAGAGCATATGCGCCGAGGTGTCATACCACCGCCCCGTCGTACTATCGATGCGTGTCATGGCTTCTTCATAGCCAAGCAAAAGACCCTCATGCGATGTATAGAAATCTGTTGCTGCCATTTGCGGTGTAGACGCAGGGGTCACGCCGCAGGCTTCCATGAAGTTTAGCGCTTCTTCAATTTTCTCGCAAAGCACTTTATATTTGGCTGTTTGCTCGGACCCATCAACAAACCCCAGCGTCCATTTATGGATATTCCGAAGATTCGCATATCCACCTGTCGCAAAAGCGCGAAGGAGGTTCATGGTCGACGCGGATTGACCATAGGCTTTCAGCAAACGTTGCGGGTCAGGCAAACGGGTCTCGGGATCAAACTCCATCCCATTGATATTATCCCCGCGGTAAGACGGTAGCTCAACGCCATCACGGACTTCAACGGGCGAGCTTCGAGGCTTGCCGAACTGTCCGGCGATACGGCCAACTTTTACAACAGGCTGCCCTGCGCCATAGGTCAAGACCACCGCCATTTGCATCATGACGCGGAACATATCGCGAAGGTTATCCGGGTGGAATTCTTTGAAGCTCTCCGCGCAATCTCCGCCCTGCATGAGGAAGGCTTTTCCCATAGCCACATCGCCTAGGCGCTGTTTTAACCGTCGTGCCTCTCCCGCAAATACGAGCGGCGGATAGCCCTTTAGGGTTGTCTCAACATCCTTCAACGCTCCCAGGTCTGGATAATCGGTTGGGATGTGCTTAGCGGGTTTATTGCGCCAGCTAGACGGCGTCCATTTGGTCATCTTATTGTCCTTTTACGCAACAAACTTGCGTCAACGTATGCCGAGGATAACAGTTGCGGATAATTTTGCCTAGCCTGAGTTCATGTGCTGGTAAAAAAATATCAGCTCAGCTTTCTCTCGCTTTCAATGTCACAATTTCTTCTGCGAGCGTCGGGTGGACGGCACAGGTCGCGTCGAAGTCAGCCTTGGTCAAACCCGCTTTCACGCAAATACCGAGCGCTTGGATAATTTCGCCGCTATAATCGCCGACCATATGGATGCCGATGACAGTCTCTTTTTCGCCTTGCGTAATGAGCTTCATCAATACGCGATGCGGATTGCCTGACAGAGCATTTTTCATGGGGCGAAAATCTGTCGCATAAATCGTGATATCATCACCATGTGTGCGCCGGGCCTCTTCCTCAGACAGCCCAACACTCCCTACCGGTGGGCGCGTAAAGACGGCACTCGCGATGTTGGAATGATCATAAGCGGTTTTATTTTTCTTGAAGACAGTTTCAATAAAGGCCACCGCCTCTCTGATGGCGACAGGCGTGAGATTTACGCGGTTGGTAACATCCCCAACGGCGTAGATATTTTTGGCCGAGCTTTTTGAATAGGCATCGACAACAATCGCGCCGGACCCGTCGACCTTCACGCCAGCCTTTTCCAATCCTAGGGTCTCCGTATTGGGCTTACGGCCTGTCGCCATAAAGACGACATCTGTGCCAATTTTTGAGCCATCATCAAATGTCACAATATAGCCGCCCGAAGTCTTTTTAATCTCAGTTGGGCTGACTTTGTATTTCACGTCGATTTTATTGTTGACCTGGAGCGCGCCGACTTGCTCACGGACTTCCTCGTCAAATCCGTTGAGCAGCTTATCCCCGCGGTAAGCCTGCGTCGTCGTCACGCCTAACCCCGCATAGATACCCGCAAATTCACAGGCAATATAGCCGCCGCCAATGACCAAGGCGCGGTCAGGCAGAGCCTCTAAGGTAAAGGCATCATCCGAGACAATGGCATGTTCCGCGCCTTTGATATTCGGCGTCCAAGGGTAGCCGCCGACGGCTACGAGGATTGTTTTAGCCGTTACCGTCTTCCCGCTTGTGGTCAATCGCAGCGTGTGCGCGTCGACAAATACTGCGCGTTCCCGGTAAAGCGTCGCGCCATTTTTCTCTAAGATATTGCCGTAAATCCCTGACAGACGAGAGACCTCTTTTTGGATGGCATCGCGCAGCGTCGGCCAATCAAAGGACACCTCACCTGTTGACCAACCATATTGGGCCGCTTCGCGAAGGCTCGCACCGTAATCGGCACCATAGACGAGATATTTCTTGGGCACACAGCCCCGTACAACACAGGTCCCGCCGGGCAGGCTCTCCTCGGCCACGGCGACGCGTTTTCCGAGCTGCGCTGCCAAACGCCCCGCCCGCACACCGCCAGACCCTGCACCAATTATAAAAAGGTCAAAATCATATTCAGTCATAAGGCAGTCTCTCCGAACTCAAATTCAACATCTTTTTGCCAAACAGGCGTCGTTTTTAATCTCGCGAAAGTTCGATGACCCGCGCGTGGTCTGCTTCCCCGACGATTAGAACATCAGCTAGATCAATGAACAAACCATGCTCCATGACGCCTGGGATTTGACTTAGGGCCAGCGCCGTATCCGCTGGGTTTGGAATGGCTTTGCACTTACTATCAAGAATGTAATTCCCGCCATCCGTCACCAACGGTCCAGACCCGTCTTTCATCTGACGCAAGACCGTTTGCGCCTCTTTACAGCCCGTCACTTTTAAGGCGTCGAACACTTGTTCGGCCGTCAGGGCCATACCGAAGGGGTCGACCTCTATGGGGAGCGGGAATTTACCCAAAATTTCGACCATTTTTGACGCATCAACAATCACCAACATACGCTCACTGGCATTTGCGATAATTTTCTCTCGCAGGAGACATGCGCCGCCGCCTTTAATAAGGTTAAACGCCGGGTCGACTTCATCGGCTCCGTCAATTGTTAAATGGATGCGGTCTACCTTATCTGGTTCAATCAGTGGAACGCCCGCCTCAATCGCACATTCAGCCGTGCGTTTTGACGTCGGTACGCCAACAACCTTCATGCCGCCTGCGACCTTCTCGCCAAGGCGATCAATAAATATTTCCGCTGTCGAGCCTGATCCAAGCCCTAATGTCATGCCGCTTTCGACAAAATCTAGCGCAGCCAAAGCTGCATTTTCTTTTACAACACTCACTATTTTTTCGCCTTTAATTTTTCCTGAACGGCACGGAAACGTGCGCCCCATCCGTCTTTATTCACCTGCTTGCTCCGCGCGAGGGCTAAAGCATCATCTGGAACATCATCTGTTACGACGCCCCCCGACCCCAAAAATGCGCCAGCGCCGATTGTCACGGGTGCAACCAATGAGCTGTTGGAGCCAACAAAAGCCCCATCCCCAATTGTTGTTTTGTGCTTATTGTAGCCGTCATAATTGCAGGTAATCGTCCCCGCACCAACATTCACACCTTCACCCAAATCAGCATCACCTACATAGGATAGATGATTAATTTTACTGCCTTTTCCAACAATAGCCTTTTTGGTTTCAACAAAATTCCCGACTTTCGTATTGTCTGACAATTTCGTTCCGGGGCGCAAGCGAGCATAAGGGCCAATATTCGCATCTTCACCCACATCTGCGCCCTCAAGATGACAAAACGCGTGAATGGTCGCGCCGCGCCTAACGGTTACGCCAGGGCCAAACACAACATTGGCGTCTACGGTTACGTCATTTTCCAATACCGTGTCATAGGAAAAGAAAACTGTCTCTGGGTGTTTCAAACTCACTCCAGCTTTCATCGCCGCCTCTCGCATTACCGCTTGGAAGGCCCCCTCGGCCTGCGCCAAATCTGTTCTATCATTAACGCCTAAAACTTCGGTTTCGGACGCATGGACAACTGTCGCTTTTTTACCGTCGCCACGCAATATCTCGACAATATCGGTAAGGTAATATTCGCCTTTTATATTATCATTGGTCACGCGATCACACGCCGAGAATAAATCCGTCGCTGATGCCGCGAGGACACCAGAATTACAAAGTCCGATTTTGAGTTGTTCTTCAGAGCATTCTTTCGCCTCGACGATAGCATCAAGGTCAGACCCCGTCGTGACCAAACGTCCGTAAGCGGCAGGGTCTTCTGGTTCAAAACCGAGAACAGCTAGAGAATGAGTCTCAAAGGCATCAAAAACGCGCGAGAGAGTTTCATTAGAAATCAAAGGCGTGTCCGCATAGAGCACTACGACCTCCCCGTCGAACCCCGCTAAAGCCTCTTTCGCGCATTGCACAGCGTGACCTGTCCCCTGCTGCGGCTCTTGTATGGCAATATCCAGACCTTGCGCTTCGGCCGCCGCGCGCACATCGGCATTGCCTTCGCCAACAACACAGACAATTTTTTCAACGCCCGCACCGCGCGCCAGCGCTGTGACCCAATCAATCATGGGCCGCCCGCCCACGGGATGCAAAACCTTGGAACGAGGGGATTTCATCCGCGTGCTTTTCCCTGCGGCGAGAATGATTGCGGCGCGTCTAGTTGTCATGTTCAATTCTCTCTTCTAGGAATCCTTACTTGCCCTAGCGCATCAGCCGCTTCACCGCACGGAAGAATCGAGACGCATATGAAAAAAAACATATATAAGCCGCTTAGCGGCCTAAGCATCTGCTTCGACCTTGACGGCACCCTAGTCGACACAGCTCCTGATCTCGTCCGGGTTACCAATGAAGTCATTGCAAGCCGCGGACATGGCCCCGTCAACTACCGCAAAGCGCGCCGCGCCGTAGGCTATGGCTCCCGCCGCATGATTACGGACGCCTTAGCTGATGTCGGGGATATTGCGAGCGATGCCGAAGTGGACGAGATGCAAAAAGCGTTTCTAGCGCGATATGCGGCATCAATTGACCAGCTCTCACAACCATTCCTCGGGGTTGAAGAGACTTTGATTACGCTTCGCAACCTCGGCGCGGAGCTGTCCGTTTGCACCAATAAACCGGGATGGCTTGCTCGCCCCCTCATGAAAGCCTTGAAGTTAAGTCACTACTTTGTGCGGATTGTTGGCAGTGACGATACCCGCCGAAATAAACCATCTCGAGAGCATATTTTTGAGGCGGCAGGCCACCGAGCTCGTCACCGCATTGTAATGGTCGGAGATAGCTGGCCAGATATGCGCGCAGCCCATAATGCCAATGTGCATGCTGTCTTTATGACATTTGGCTACACACCCATACCCCAATTAAGATTAAGGGCCGACACACGATTATCGCGGTTTCGCGATATCGTGCCGGCCCTCTTAGACCACTATCAAGAGTGGCCTTAGATATTAGATAGCTTAGCCGAAGTTCTCAGGCTTTTTCGCTGGCACACCATTAACAAGTGTCGAGCGTACATCTGTGCGCGCAGAGCGCATTGACGCCAGAAAACCACCTTGGACAAGATTAACACGAACTTCATGTCCGCGCTCAGCCCAGTAAGCTTCGATTTGTTCTTTTAAACGTTCCGCGCCCTCGCGCGTACAATAATCACCTTTCATAAGGTCCTCTTATGCTGTGCGGGTCGACCGTCCCTGACGAAACCGCGAATTAGTGTATTCCCTTTAGTGTTAGATAGGCATAAGTCGGGCAAATTTCACTTCAATTCGCGCGTTATTCCTATAAAAAACCGTAATCTTTGAGAGCACTGCATTTTACATGCAAGACCTCATTGACGTAGCTTTCCCTAACTGCGCCGCGCCATTAGTCCAACTTATCTATAGTGGAAAGGGAAAAATGAAATTTTTCGTATTTTTTTTGTATTTCAGCCCAAAACGAGACGTTTTAGCCCGCAGGATCGCTCATCGCTTCCATATTTGCGTCGGCTTGACGAATCGCCGCCTCCAAACGCTCCTCTGCTGTTTGCAGATTTTTCTTCGGGTCTTGATAAAAGGCCGTGAGCTTCATGATATTTAGGAAGGTTTTGTTGAGAACCCGTCCCGCCAGTTTCATGGGGCGGTCGAAATCAAAAAGGAGAATAACCCGCTCTTCATCGGTATCATTCCACACTTCATGCTCATAAGTGTCATCAAAGACAAATATCTCGCCCTCTTTCCACGGTGTGATTGTTTCATCGACGCGGATGCGGCAGTTTTCTCTATCTTTCGGAATGATGAGACCTAAGTGAGACCGCAAAATCCCCTTCGTCACGCCCTTATGCGCGGGAATATGGTAACCCGGCGCAAGGATGGAGAACATGGCCGTTTGAAGATTGGGTACGCCTTCCAATATTTCGGAAGTTTCAGGCGCAAGAGAGGCGTTTTTTTCCAGCCGCTGACCAAATCCGAACAAGACAAAAGTCTTCCAATTATTTTCAGTCGATAAACGATATTGATCGGGCGAAACTTCGTGAAAAGTGGGGATGGCATCCCTAAATTTGAGAACTTCTTTAGCCTCGGCCTGAATGACTTCCCAATTATCTGTGAAGGCGTTCAAAAAATCAAAATGGTCATTTGATATTTTCGGCGTATCAGGCACCTTTGATTGACGGCTTTGAAAGGCCGCAATTTTCCGGACAAGTTTTTTGCCGTTACGCTTGACGAAGGCCCGCCGCGGGTTCTTTAATTTTTCAGGTTTTTCAACAGAGGTAGCCATAACGCGCGCGCTTTACCCGTGAGATCGCTCTTCGTCCACCATGTAATCGCGCGTAATCGGCAAAGCATTCACATCCTTGGTGAGCTGGATTTGGAAATTCATATGCTTGCCATGGACAAATGATAACTCAGAAATCGCGAGGTAAAATTCCCACATGCGATAGAACTCTTCGCCCATCATATCGATAATTTTATCTTTATTGGCCTCGCAGCGCTTGGTCCATTCTGCCAGCGTGTAGCCGTAATGGCGGCGCAAAATTTCGCAATCCGTAACCCACAACCCAGCTTTTTCAATCTCGGCATAGGTTTCTGACAAGGCAGGCGAATAGCCGCCTGGGAAAATATATTTGCGAATCCACGCGCCTGTCGTGCTTGGTCCGCCTTTGCGGCCAATTGAATGCACCAAAGCCACGCCATCGTCGGTCAAAAGCTCACGAATACCATTAAAATATTCGGCGAAATGTCCAATGCCGACATGTTCAAACATCCCCACAGAGACAATACGGTCAAAAGGTCCCTCTACATCGCGGTAATCTTGCAAACGAATATCTACTTTGCCCTCTAGGCCAGCGTCTTTGACGCGCTGAACCCCGAGCTCATGTTGTTGCGTAGACAGCGTGACGCCAACGACAGTCACATCATATTCTTGCGCCAGAAAAATAGACATGCCGCCCCACCCACAGCCAATATCCAATACGCGCTGCCCTGGCTTTAAATCCAGTTTTGCCGCAATATGGCGTTTCTTGGCGAGTTGAGCCTCTTCCAGGCTAATGTCGAGTGAGGGCCAATAGGCACAGCTATATTGCATATCTGCGTCGAGAAAGAACCGATAAAGCTCATTTGAAATATCGTAATGGGCTTTTACATTCGCGGAGCTGGTGGCGCGCGGATTGCGTTGATGCCAGCGCCGAATTTTCTTTTGCCACGCTTTGACCTTTGAACGGATAGGACCTTTGCGTAGGCCGTCTCTATTGTGCGCGAATAGGTTTAGAAAATCATAGATCGTGCAATCGACCATTTCTAAACGGCCGTCCATATAAGCCTCACCGGCCACGAGCTCAGGTTTTTTAACGAGCTCTAGGGGCAATTTAGCGTCAAGAATTCGAATACCCGCGACAGGTCCCTCGCCGCCCGGACCATAGGTCGCCGAGCTCCCATTTGGTAATTCAACCGTCAACGCCCCTACGGAGACGAACCGAGTCATAACTTTATCGAGAAGAGAGGTACCAATAGACATACGCGTACATACCTATTTTGAAACGGGTCTCAAGTCACGTTTCACCTGAAAAGGCCTGAAAAGATAAGAAAATTAGATAACGGCGAAGCGCTTTCGCGCTGTCTCAGAGTTTCCGAATAATGACCGGCAAACTTCATAATCTTCAGGTGTGTCGAGCTCTGACCACTCCGCACCTTTGATATTAATGGTGTCGATATGTTGCCCAGATAGCGCCAGGCCGTGAATAGCCGAGAGGAACCAGCTTTTTGTCCCATCCCGCGTTTTCATCAGGCGCTTCAACTCAGTCCTGAAAATTTTAGGTCCTGCATTCATGAAACGCAGCATACCAATCGACTCGCCATGTGTTTCAGTGAGCGGCAAGGTCTTGCCAATCGCAGTAAGACGGTCTCCGTCCAAAGTGACTTTCATATCGTCACCGTCATAATAGCCTTTTTGGTCAATTGTGACGGCAATGTCTTTCGCGGGCGCAGCCAAAATAGTTTGCAACAGCTCAGGCGAGAATAACGTATCCCCGTTAATCAATATAAAGTCCTGACGCATAAATTTGCGCGCCATCCAGCAAGAGGCAAGATTATCCGCAACCTGAAAGAAGGGATTGTAAAGTGTTTTGACTTTCGGGCCCTTCTTGCGGGCTTTAATTTCTGCTTTGACCATTTCGCTGTTGAAGCCTGTGATGATTGTGGCAGTTTTAACACCCTGCGCCGCAAGCGTATCGAGCTGCATCCCAAGCACAGTCGTGTTTCCTATTGGAAGAAGGCATTTGGGCAAATCCGTTGTCAGCGGCAACAACCGCGACCCACGTCCTGCGGCAAGAATAATAGCGTGCATAACTACCTCAAAAAACAAGCCTGCCTAAATTGACCAATTTACAGTTTCGAAACCGTAAATTTTTGCCGCATCGAGCAGTTTTTTATCCCCGTTAACAGACACGCCTTTATCCGCATATAATAAAGCGGGCAAATCGGAATGACTGTCGCTATACAGTGTGATATGCGCAGCCTCTCGTTGAAAATCATCAAATGTTTCCAAACATTTCTTCAAACGCACCAGTTTTCCCGGTCCATAGCAGTTCTCTGAGGCAAAATTTCTACCACAAATTACTTTCCCGTCTTTTTCGGCCCAAGATAAATTCGTAGAAACAACCGTATCAATGTCTAGCCGTCTAGCTATGGCCTCGACAATAAGATCGGCGCCCGCCGAAGCGATGAGAATTCGGTCGCCAGCGGCCTTATGTATGTCTATCTGCCGTGTGGCACCGGGGCGTAACCCTGAACGAACTTCCCTATCCGCAAAAGCCTCCGCTAAGTCTTGTAGTTCCTCGCGCGTTCGGCCGCTTAAACTGAATCGCAGCATACTCCGCTTAACGGAAATGCGCTCAACATGTGTCGTTTTATACAGGAACTGTCCTAGGCCTGCACGGGCCCACATGGCCAATAATTTACCCGGCCTATCTCGCAATACCTCGGAGACGAACCGTCCCCAGGTCCCACGCGACGTGATGGTTTCATCCAAATCGAATATGGCATAGCGCTGCATATATTCAGCTATCCATCCAGCTAGCGATGGGTCGCCTTGCAAAACATCCCGCAATTAAGGTCACAAAGTTTGCACAAATACAAACCCAGGTCCAAACCGCGATGACAATGAAGGCCCAATATCCCGCACCGCTCCATATGGCTGTTAGAACAATACCCAGCATCATGATGAAAGTATTGGGGTTTCGGCGTGCAATAAAAAACCGAAGTCCTGAATTGAAGCGCGTCCAAACGTGGATATGGAAACCGTGCTGCCGCATGAAGATTCCTTCAATCACACGGTCAACAACATAGCCCACCCAAATTGCAAGCAAGGCTAAAAACAAGGGTTCGGACAAACCATAGACACCACCAAGACCAACAAACCATGCCCAATACCAGAAGGGCGGATGAATGAGGTCAATACCATGGTCATAGATATTGCCCCAACTCGAATAGGTCATCGTCGTGCGGGCAAGCTTCCCGTCCACAGTATCAAGGAAGGTCATTGTCCAACCGCATAGAAAGCCAAGGAACCAATGCGCGTTCCAGAAAAAATAGGTTGCCGCCAACATCAAAATGAACCCGATAGTCGTCACCTGATTGGGCGTCAAACGCAAATGAGCGCAGAGCCGCGTCACGTAAAAAGCGGGAACGGGCCAGAACCATTTTGTTACAAAGTCGGTGATACCCTTGTAGGAGCTTTTGAATTGCCGGCGCATGATATCCAAAATGGGCGTCGTTTTCACATCCAGCACATAGGGCGGTTCTTGTTTGCGCAAGGACTTGATATAGCCGTCATTCACATCAGACGGCGCCACAACTTTGAAGTCATGGCCCTTTAGCACATCACTCGTTTCGCCCAGCAAAGCCTCCGCTTCTTTTCGTGTCGCGGCAGACAAGCTTACAATTGTCCCCGCTTCTACCAAAGCCAAACGCTCGGTCACGGCAAAGGATTTGGAGAGCTCAGCGCTCATAATCCAATCGATATGGTGCCAAATTCCGCGGGCCGTCTCAGTCAAAGGCACGCTCACATCAGCGCCCGCCTTTTTGAAGGCTCGGGTTTGCCATTCTCGAACAGGCAGTCCCCAAATTCGGCTCGAGCTGTCCCCAATCAAGCCAAATCCTGGCGAGGTAATGTTATCCAGCATGTTTGCGCTCCCTTGCTGTTTCACAATTTTATCCAAAGCCTGTTTCGCCAACCACATGACCAAACCAACCGCCACAAAATTCCCCGCAATGGCGGCCCATCCGGGCGCCATACGTCCAATCGTAGCGCTTAAGGCGAAGAAGGAAATGATGTAAATCACAACACCTGCACCTCGGGCATAAATAGCGCGCTCAGGATGATCCGTCGCATAAAGGACAGGATAAAGCGGCGCAGCCATGCCCAACAGAGCCGCAGCAGGGACGAGTAATGACGCCAGAGGCGCCGCCTCTCGGTAGTCGGCGGGCAATACCGCTCCAAGAAGCGTACCAAAGAAGGCCCAAATAACCAGCGAGGCCAGTAAACCGACGCTCAAGAGAATGACTGCCGCGCGGATTACAAGACGCCAGATTTTCTCAGCCTCACCTCCGCTGACCATTTTAGCCAATTCAGGATAAATCACTTGGTCCAAAAGTTTGAACCCTTCCGAAAGCAGTTTCGCGATCTCTTCCGCCGTCCGATAGACAGACACCCAAACAGGTCCAAACACCGCCATTACCAATAAGACTGGAAGATGGACGTTGGACGCCGCGAGAGAAGAGTCAATATTTGCCTTCCAAACGAACGGCCATACCCCTTTGCGCGGCTTCAAAATACTCGCTTTTGAGCGAATGACACGGCGCAATAAATTTCTTTTCGAAAGTTCACGAGAGGCCAGGAGTGGAAGCGCAAGATAATCGACCAGGGACGCAACAAACCAGGCAATTAAAAACCCTTTCATCCCAGCCCCTAAATAGGCCGCAATGATGACGCCAACCAAACGAAGTCCTGTCATAATCATACCGTGCCAGGCTAAGACATCAAAACGGTCAAACAGGCGGAAGACGCCGATTGAGGACCCCCTGAGCCTTACGAGCAAAAGCGAACAATATAATATAGCCGTGCTGTAGAGCTCACGAACGTCAAAACCCTCACCCAATCCATTGAAAATATTAGGAAAAATGTCACGAAACAGGATAATCACCGGGAAGAATGCGACAGCACCGACAAAAGCCACCACAGCTGAGATGACATCTAACTTAAACCCAAATTTCATCAGGCTAGAGAGACTATCGGCATCACCCTTTTGGACGTCATCCATACCAAAACGGATTAGCGTTTGCCACGCCTGAAAGGTCGCGAGCTGGGCGAAAAGCAAATGATAGGAATGGAGAAAAAATATAATTCCGAGCGCCCCGATACTAATCGAGTTCCCCGCAATTATAAGGCAGAGCAGGCCAAACACCGCCGCCAAAGCCTTTGACCCGACCATTAGTCCTGTGTTTGCCGCAACGCGTTTTTCGACACTTCTCGTAGAGGCAATGGATAAATCGGGCGCACTCATGAGTCGCGCCGTTTCAAAATAGCCTCAACTAGCTCCAGGTCAGCGGGCTTATCGACATCTATCGCCGCATCGGCGAAAGGCAATAATACGGGCGCCGCCGTTATCCCAATGCGCCGCGCAGCATACTCAAATGCGCCTAGCAGGCTTAAGCGCCCTGCGGCATATTTTAGACCGATTGAAATGCCGACTTTCCGCGCTAATTTGATAGGATTTTTGCGAAGATGCTGAACGGATTGCCAAAACGCAATAGCCTTAGCCCCCTGTTCATTCGCAATATAAAAGAGGTTACAGCCTGAAACGGCCTCATCTGAAAACCTCAGATAAGTACGTTTGGTCTCGGGATATTTTGATTGAATGACCGTCTCAGTCGCAAATCCAACGCAAATATCCGTGCCAGCCTTTTGCGCCCCGGCGATAAAGCTTTCTATTATTTCAGCGGTTAAGAGGGCATGGTCACATGTCGTGATTAAACAAGGATATTGCGCGATCTCTTTTAGGCCAAGCGCAACGCTATCAGCAGGACCTTTCCCGCTTGACACTTGTGTTAAGTCACTACCGGAATACCCTGAAATATATAGAGTATCTGATATTTTGGCATCTGAAAGCGCGGAAATAACACGATTTAACATTGGGACGCCAGACACTGGTATGTCGGCTTTATGCGTCACGCCTGCGGCTTCACACAAAGGGTCCATAACGCCCTCGCGCTGCCCAGCCAAAATCAAAACCGCCTGCGACATCAACCGATCTTTTTCTCATACATGCGATAGGTCTTATAGGGCTTTGCGCTCGCCTGCTTGCAAATCGAAATCATCCCCTCATTATCCTCAAGAATCCATGACAGTTCGCAATGAGTAAAGCCTGCCTGACGCGCTGCTTCAAATGATTCCTCACACAAAGCCGCAATGAGCGCTAATCCCTTGCGCGTGTTGTGATATTCCTTTCGGAGCCCCATCAACGGAATGCGCGCTTGCTTCGCCTTTTGGGTTTTTAGACGATAAATTAGCTTGGCCCAGTTGAAAGGCAGTAATTTGCCGTCAAAACCTGCTGAAAGCTCGTTCAAATCTGGCAGTAAACATAAGAATGCGGCCAGCTCACCGTCTATAGATCCCATAAAAAATCGCTTGGGGTGAATAAGCGGCTTCATCTCCTTCGCGATATGACGAATGGCCTCGTCGGGATAGGGCAAAAATCCCCAATTGTCGGACCAGGCATCGTTGAAAATATGCATGGCCCGCGTAACCTCTGCGTCAAAGTCTTTCGCGTCTAAGGTTCTCCACGTAATGGCATCGGAGCGTTTCGCGTAATCCACCATCATTTGCGTCATTTTGGGGCGCGGATAGCCCTCATTCAAATCAGCCTGAAACGCAATCATATCGATGGTTTTGGTAAACCCCTCGGCCTCAACAGCAGGCGCATAATAGGGCCGGCCGTAAGGCATAAGGAGTACATTCGGATGATCAAACCCGTCAACCAAGAGGCCTACTTCTTCATTCACGCTCCATTGCGCAGGTCCGACAATCCGCGATCGTCGCTTTTTTTGGAGCCAAGTCTGAGCTGATTGTAATAAGACGGAAAGGACTTCGGGGTCATTCACAGCATCAAAATAGCCAAAAAAGCCCGTTTCGCTGTCATGCTGGGCATCATGATCAGGGTTTGTGAAAGCCGCGATACGTCCGACATCTCGTCCATTTTGAACCGCCACGAAAAGCTGCCGATCTAAATTTCGAGCGGCTGGGTTTTTTTGCGGGTCGAGCTGTTCTTTTCGCTCCAGACGCAAGGGCGGTGACCATGCAGATTGTCCGCGATATAAATCAAACGGGACATCCAAAAACCGCTGTGTCTCCGAAGGCGAAGCCACCTTCACTATCTCTACATTTGACGCCCCAACGCGTGGTTTATCAACAGACACAAACCCCTCCCGTCTTATTTCCTAGGGAGGGCTATCTAGGTCCAAAGCCTAAAGGTCAACTAGGTGCATATCTATGTCTTTGCCCTGCATTGGCACTTCAAAACCCGTTTCAGAAAACTTCGGTAGGCGAAGACTGCGTATTTCTGGATTATTTGAAAGCCCATATGGTTCTTTAGGCTTGAAATTCCACGCTTTTTTCAATCTACGGTCACCATCCTTATCATGATATCCGACAACCGCATATTCGCCTGGCGACGGCAAGTTAATGCAAACCATTTGCGGTCCATTCATGGCAGGTACCCGAATTCGGCGCAGTTTTCCTTCTTTTTTTAGGAAGTTATTTTCGCCAAAAAGCTCTAATTTAAGAATACCACCTTCCACGATATTGTGGACATTCACGCGAATTTGCAAAGCGCCAGGCACGCAGGTGTCAGCCTTATCCTTATCATAAAGCTCTAGGTCCCATTTTATACCGACGGCGGAGCGCTGTTCTTGCAATCCCTCGTCTGCGCTTTGCGCGCCAGCAGAGCTGGACACAGCTAAGACCGCTAACATGACAAAAGCGTTAGCACATTTGTTCAAATAGACGTTTGATTTCATAGCATCATTTTCCTAAGCCAAAGCCGCTCTAATCAGGGCGCTCCCGATATATATGGGAATAACACCTTCGAGCGTAAAGGCGTAATCACAGACCTGTCATATGGGCCGATTGAACCGATATATCCTCAAAAATGCTGCTATTAGCATTGGTGGCTTGATTGTCTTCGCCTGCTGCGTCCTTTTGCTTGAACGTCTGCTTCGTATTTTCGAGATTGTAACAAATTCGACAAACCCTGGCGGTGATGCGACAACAATGATCGTTAACTTGCTCCCCTATTACCTTGGAATGGCCGTTCCAATCGCCCTTCTGTTGGGCACAACCATTACGATTGACCGTCTTTCAAAATCGTCGGAATTAACAGCGGCCTTTGGCTCTGGGTTCTCACTTTTTCACATGACGAAACCTTTCATACTCCTCGCCATTTTTCTATCGGGCATCACCGTTTTTGTCGAAGGCTACCTCCAGCCCGTTGGGCGGTACAAATATCGTCAGACCCTAAATACGGTGAAGCAACAAAGCTTCACGGCGGCCCTGCGAGAGGGCAAATTCACAAAAGTCGACCGCGTCACATTTTTCGCGGGGACCAAAGGAAAAAACGGCGGAATCGGCCCTATCTTTATTTATGAGACAATGGATGAAGAGGCGGGAGAAAAAGGCTATCGGCTCACAACCGCGGAGCTAGGCGAAATCAAAGTGCTTGAGGGTCATCCTATCTTGAACCTAACCCACGCACAGGGGTTCCCCGTTTCAAATAATAAAGTCGCGGGACAAGTAACAGCGAGCCGGTCTGCCATTACGAGGCCAGCGGAAGTTACACCATATAGAGCCCGGGGTGATGATGAGCGAGAAATGACCTCAGGCGAACTTTTCGAAAATCGCAACGGGGACCAAACCGAGACTATTGATCAAAACACCAATAATGCCATGTTACATTTGCGGCTGTCCAAATCGGTCTTGCTTCTCTTGTTGCCTTTTATCGCCGTACCTTTTGGTTTGAACTATGGACGCAACCCCTCCTCTGCCGGTATTTTTGTCGGTGTTGTCTTTCTTGTCTCTTTACAAAAAGCCTTGGAGTTTGCGCAATCCTTGGGCGCGGCGGGGAAAATTCCGCCTTGGTTGGGCATATGGGGCATCATGCTTGCCGTCGCTATATTTGCCTTCGTTCTATTTTGGAAAAGCGCCTATAAAATGGGACAACCACCTCTGACATCATTCTCCCACTGGATGGGTCATGTTAAGGGTGAAATCCTCTCGAAACTTGCACAGATTACGGGCAGACAAACGGTAAAACCTGATGTTTAGAATTGCGAGCTACATTTCTAAATCATTTCTGATGACCTGGATTGTATTAGTATTCGGGTTTCTAACGCTTATCGGTCTCCTAGACAGCCTTGCGAATGGCAGTGACATATTGAAAAGCGGCGGGGGGTTCTCAGACACGTTTCGATATATGTTCCTTAGGGCGCCGGTCATTTTTGACCGCATTTTTGTATTCACCTTGGTCGTGGCGACCCTTCTGACATTTGTGAAACTTATCCGTCAGCATGAACTCGTCGCGCTTCTTGGTTTTGGCATTTCTGCGACCAAGCAAGCCTTCCTGTTGGTTCCTGCCGTCATCGGCGCATCCATCATGTCCGTTTTATTTATCGACACAGCGATGGCCCCAGCTGTGCGGTCTCTCCAAGCTTGGGGGATTGGGGAGTATAAGGTCAAAAACATCACGCAAGAAAATCCGCTCTGGCTGGAGGATAGAGGCCGTATCATTCGCGCCACAGCCCGCATCGACTATGAGACATTAGGGAACATGAAGTTTTTCTTCAGGGATGAGAAAGGCACCGTCGAGCGCATCTGGCACGTGGCGAGCGCAAAATATCAAAACCCAAATTGGGCGCTAACCGACATCGAAGAATTAGATGTCAAAGACGCCGATGGAGAGACCCGTTTTCTGAAACCCCTAGTAGGGCCTAAAATTTGGGAAACGCGTCATAACCCGACAACGATCGCTCGCCTCGCTGCTGAACCCCGTGATCTTTCACTCTCTGAAATGTATAATTTTTCCAAGCCGGGAAACAGTGGCTCTAAACCGAGCTTCGCTTATAAGTTTTGGTTTGCGCACAGGCTCACCCGCCCGCTTGCGGCGCTGATACTGTTAATCGCATGTACGGCTTTGATGCAGAGAACGGGACGTGAGGATACAGGCAGTAAGACCTTGATTTTAGGTATAACGATGGCCTTTATCTTCCTCATATGCGACGGCGCTATGGCGACTTTTGCCGCCTCCGGTGGCCTTGCGGTTCTGCCAGCTATTGCCTTTCCGCTGCTCATATTTGGGATAGGCGGGTCATTTATGCTTTTGCGTACGGAAACGCTTTAGGTCTGCGCAGGTGAGCCGTCTTTTCATTGTGAACCCCCTCTCGGCGCGCGTTGCCAAAAAAGGCGCCGTATTAGAGACACTCGCAGATGAATTAGATATAGACTGCCTTCGCCTCGACTCATTTGACGGTCTACCTGCCGCGGTAACTGAGGCGGCCAAGACGGGTGTCAGCCATGTCGTAATCGAGGGAGGCGACGGAACAGTTCAAGGCATCCTTACAGCCTTCTTGCAACAGAGTGATAGATTCGACGCCCTGCCAAGCTTCACCATTGTGCCTGCTGGCATGACCAACCAAGTCGCAAAGAATATTGGTCTGAAGTCCACATCCGCTAAGGCCGTCAAATCCGCCCTCTCCCGCGACCTCACACCGCAAAATGTACCGCTTTTGAAAGTTACGGATGATAAGGGCGCGTCCTATGCAGGTTTCCTATTTTCAACGGGCGCCATCCCGCAAATCACCCGCTACACCACGGGACAGATTCACAAAAAAGGGATTGGCGGGTCTGCGGCGGTTTTCTTCGGTATTTTAAAGGGCCTTCGCGGGGATGATGAAACCCTGATGAAGCTCACTCCTGTCTCTATGACAGGGCTATATGAGGGGCCGCATTTGGGAACAGTGGTCACCACCCTCCCCAGTCTTATCATGGGACTAGACCCCTTCTGGGGCACTGAGGCCGCGCCTTTGCGCCTGACCTGGGTAACGGGCCAGTACCGCCGCCTAGCCCGCAATGTCATCAGCCTTTGGGTGGGCCGAAAGTCAAAAGACCGTAGCCAAGACGGGCTTTATTCCAAATGCGTTGAAACGCTCTCATATGATTACAGCGGAGATATCGTATTAGACGGCGAGTTTCTTTCAGTTCCGTCAGGGAAATTTACTGTCACAGTCACCCCGCCTGTGACATTCTTACGATGACATGACATCGGTACTCGACATCATCAAAGGGGAAACCCTTGACCCGCCCGCCCGCGTGACAGAGGTCATGACGCTTATTCGCGAGCGCCACGCAGGCCGGGTGCAAGCGATGGTCTATTATGGCAGCTCACTACGGGAGCTCGATAATCCCGAAAAAATGCTCGATTTTTACGTTCTCGTGGACAGCTACCGCAAAACACATGGGACGGGGCTTCGCGCCCTTATCAACCGCCTCATGCCGCCTGCGGTGTATTATGTCGAACATACCGCTTCAGACGGGACTTTATCGACATGCAAATACAGCATCCTCAGCCTGTCTGAATTTGAGAAACGGTGCAGCGCCCGCGCATTTCTTAGTCAGGTGTGGGGCCGTTTCTCCCAGCCTTGCGCGGTTCTCTGGACCAAAACGGACGACGTATTAAACCGAGTTTGGGCGGCGCGTGTCGTGGCCGTCGAAACTATGGCGGGAGCTACCGTACCCCTTTTGGACGGCAAAGCCACCGCCGCAGTATTTTGGGGTCGCGGGTTTTATGAAAGCTATCGCACCGAACTTCGTCCCGAGAGCTCGACAGGTCGAAGTGAAGAGATTGTGGCACGATTCGAAGAACGATATGTCGCCATTACTCAAGGCCTATATGGAAAGGCGAATGAGGAAGGCTATTTCTCGCTCCCGACGCAGGGCAAATCCCGCGCGGTGCGCCGTTGGATGTTTCGCAGAATTCTGGGTAAACCCGCCGCGGCGATACGCGTGCTGCTCGGGGCAGCAACCTTCGACGGCGGTATTGATTACGTCGCCCGAAAAGTGGAAAATCACTCAGGCGTCAAATTAGACCCCACACCTGCGCAGCGCAAACACCCCGTTTTGCACTCACCTGTTTTATTTTGGAAAATTTGGCGGAAAGGCGCATTTAAATAGCGCCATCATAACCAGTTTTATGTTTTTATTCAGCTGCTTGCAGCTTACTCATCATGTTAGACATGATCTCGCCTTGGCTGGCTTTCATCTTCGCGAAGGCATCAATAATCACTTGCACATCGGCTTCTGTATGGGCGGCAGACAAAGAAATTCTCAGTAAGCTAGAGCTTTGCGGCGTACCTGGCGGCACGGCAAGGTTGACGTAAACCCCATTATCCATGAGCCAGTTCCACTCCATCGCGGCCAATCCCTCATTTGGACGGCGCACGGCAATGATAGGGCTCGGCTCGGCGCAGAGGTCAAACTCAAGCGCTTTCAGACCCGCGTGAAGCTGCTCTCCCCGGTCTTTCAGATTATCGCGCAAGTGACCGCCCGCTTTAATCTTATCAACCGCAACACGCGCCGCGCAAATATTCGCAGGCGTTGCAGAGGCCGTGAACATATAAGGCCGCATAACCTTTCGGGTGATTTCAAACTCGGGATGTTTAGACGCACAGAACCCGCCGACAGAGGCGAGAGATTTTGAGAATGTCCCCGAGATAAAGTCGATTTTGTCTAGCACGCCTTGCGCTTCGGCAAGACCGCATCCGGTTGGGCCAAATGTGCCGTAACTATGGGCTTCATCAACAAAGAGGTAGCCGCCATGACGATGGGTAACGTCAACAAATTCATCAATTGGCGCCACATCACCAAACATGGAATAAAGGCCTTCAATCACGACAAGCGCATTACCGCCTTCAATCTCGCCGCGGCGACGTAACCGTTTATCCAAATCTTCGGGATTATTGTGGCGGAACCGAATAGTAGAGGCATTGGTCAAGCGCGATCCGTCAATAATACAGGCATGGGCATCCGCATCCATAAAGATGACATCCTTATCCCCGGCCAAACCTGAAATAGCAGCCAGATTGGTTTGATAGCCCGTCGTGAATACAACGCAGGACGGCATCCCAAAATGTTCGGCGAGCGCTTTCTCTAAATCGACATGCTCGGAATAGGTGCCATTGGCAATGCGAGAGCCTGTTGTGCCCGTTCCGTGATCATCCACCGCTGTTTTTGCCGCAGTTCGGCAGTCCTCATCAAAGGTCAAACCAAGATAATTATTGGTTCCTGCTAGCAGGATGTCTCTATTGCCAATACGGCCACGCGTCGCGCTAATGATGTCATCAAATTCAACGCCTAGCGCATCTGACCCCATTTTCATCATCATATCGACCCGCGTTTGGAGCGGCGCGTATTTATCGAATAATTTTGTCATGACGTCTCTTACTAAAGCCCCTTAGGCCGTCAAACCCTTAACAGCCGTAACGAGCTCGCCGACTGTTTTGATATCGGATACCATCTCCATAGGAATGGAGACATCATAATGGTCCTCTATCTCCATGATCACATCAAAAACAGCAACGGAATCGACCTCTAGGTCCGACATAATACCTGAAGAAGGCTCAATGGGATGATTCTTTGGATTGTACGGCTTTAGCAGCTCACAGATTTTATCATAAATTTCAGAATCTGTCGGTGCAGTCATGGATTCGTCCCATCAAAAATATAGGCCGCGATACCAAAGCTAGGTTGGAAGGTCCAGCCGCCTATACAATCAGCTTGCGTCGCCCGACTTCGGAACAACCGTAAGTTTCTCAGGCGATTGCAGGTCAATAATCGCACCCTCGAGGAACTTCGCCTTGACGCGGGCACGGGACAATTTACCTGAACTTGTGATAATCATGGTCGATTTAGGCACGAGCATCAGGCGGACGGGGACACCTACTTCTAGTCTAATGGCGGCTGTGACTGCGGTATAAATTTCATCCAGCAGTTTTTCGTCGCGGGTCCGGCACTCCAATAGAAGCATAATATCTTTTTCATCGCCCGCTCCGCCAATGGCAAAAGCACAGGCCCTCCCGCAGCGATGCGGCGCAGCCGCTTGTGCGGCCCATTCAATGTCTTGCGGCCAAATATTTCGGCCATGCCAGAGGATTAGGTCCTTATACCGCCCCGTAACAACAAGCTGATCGTCAAGCCAATACCCTGCATCACCGGTATCGAGCCACCCGTCTTTCGAGAAAGCGGCTTCGGTTGCTTGTGAATTTCGGAAATATCCGGGAGAGACAGACGGCCCGCGCAAGCATACACGCCCTACCTTCTTCTCACCTAAAACATTGTCGTCGAAATCACGGATTTCAATTTTATGACCTGGCAAGACTTTCCCGCAAGCCACAAAGGTACGGCGATCTTCTTCGCGGGTTAAGTCAGAGGCTTCTACGGCTTCGGATGTTCGGGTGTAGCGGGCCATATCAATTGTATGTTTCAGCAGCCCTTGTCCCATAGGCGTAAAGGTCGCGGCGAGTGTGGTCTCTGCGAGACCATATGATGGCGTAAAAGCCCCGTTTCCAAATCCCATTGGGCCGAATAGCTCTTCGAAACTAGAGAGCGGTTCTGGACGGACCATATCTCCGCCAATTCCCGCCGCGCGCCAGCTTGAGAGATCAAGCTCGCGGTCATCCCGCCAGCGTCTCACGCAGAGCTCATAGCCAAATGTGGGTGAGTAAGAGAGCGTCCCCTTATTATCGGAGATCACTTGCAGCCAGCTAATGGGGCGGCGCGTGAAATCCTGAGGATCCATAAAGTCAACGGTCATTTGAGAGACAACAGGCGCGATTAAGAACCCAATCAACCCCATGTCATGATAAAGGGGCAACCAGCTCGTGGCACGGTCTGTGTCTTTGACCTCCAAGCCATATTTCGTGATGCCATGACAATTCGCGCATACGGAAGATTGCGTCCCAATAATCCCCTTTGGCGATGAAGACGATCCTGAAGAATATTGGATATAGCACAAATCATCTTTGCCAAATGGACGCAGCTTCTTACCTGCGGGCAAGGTCTCAACGCTTTCAAATGTCATGACAGGAATGGCTTGATCATTCAGAGCCGAGCGCATGATAGGTTCCATGGAATCTGGGCAGAACAGCGCGTGAAAATCTCCTGTATCAGCCATGCGTTGCAGCTGACGCTCATATGAGGAGCGCCCGCCCAACGTGACAGGTAGGGGAACAGGCGCCGCGACGAGGCCCGCATATTGGCAGGCAAAAAACATAATTGCGAATTCGGGTGTAGAAACGGCCGCAATTCCAATTCGGGCATTCTTCTCGGCGAAGGGCACCAACCGCATTGCCATGGCCTTGGCTTTGGATTGCAGCTCGGAATAGGACAAAGTTGATTTCAACCGCGCCCTGCCGTCAAAATAATTCAACCCGGTAGCGGCCGTTGCCGCGTAGTCTAGCGCATCCCCTAGGGTATCAAAGTCCCCTAAACGCAAAGGCACACCGCTTAATGTTGGTAGAGCGCTAATGGCTGTTTCGACGTCCACTTTTGGCATTATTTTCTCATTTATTCCGCCGCTAACACGACTCATTCAAAACTCAGATTAACACGCTATTATCTAAAGACGTTAACTTAACCCTATTGGTATTCCGAGCCCTGCTCTTCCCATTATCATATCGGCAAAAGGATGCCCGTCACGGGCTGTTACCATTTGTGACACTATTATTTCAGTTAAGAACGGGTAAGTCGAGCCTCGATATTAGACTAAAGTAAGCCTGAGGTTTGGGTAATATAGGCCCTCAAAGGACGGATTCAGCGGATTTCTCTTCGTGTTTTTTCACAAACCGAGCCGCTCACGGGCCAATTTGTCCGCGATAACATTGGTGGGCAGGCCTTTTTTCGCGGCTAGATTGAAAATATTTTCAATTGTAACCTCCAGCTCATCCAACTTACCCGCCACCCAGTTAGGATCATAGTGCCCGCTCACTTCCGCTGCCACATTGATGATTCCTCCGGCATTCACGACGTAATCGGGCGCATATAATATCCCACGCTGTCGGCACGACTCGCCCATTTCTAGCGTAGCCAGCTGATTATTTGCAGCCCCGACTATGATGCGCGCTTTTATCTGGGGTAAGGTTGCCTCTGAAACGGCCCCACCCAAGGCGCAGGGCGCAAAAACATCGGCTTGAACGGCGTAAATCTCATCGGGCGCCACGACGGTCGCGCCGAGTTCAGAGGTGGCGCGCTCTAAAACCGCTTTGTTGATATCGGTGACAATAAGCGTAACTCCTGCGCCGAACAAATGCTCGCACAGGCCATATCCAACATGACCCAAACCCTGAACGGCCACCGTTAAACCCTCCAACGTGTCCTGCCCCATCGCGTGACGCACCGCCACTTTTATGCTACGAAACACACCTTCTGCCGTGACCGGAGACGGATCTCCAGAGGCCGCCGGCCCTTCATCAAGGCCTGCGACGAAATCGGTTTGCGTCTTAATCACCCGCATATCATCGGGAGACACACCTACATCCTCAGCCGTGATATAGCTCCCTCCAATGGTCTCAACGGCGCGGCCATAGGCTTCAAATAACGCCTTCCGATCAAAATTGGTTTCTGGACGAATGATAACGCCCTTGCCGCCCCCAAGGGCCAGACCCGCCATTGCATTCTTATAGCTCATCGCTTTGGAGAGGCGCAGCGCATCTGTGACAGCGTCTTTCGGGTCGGCGTAGGACCATAGACGCGTTCCGCCCGCACTGGGTCCGCGGGCCGTGTTGTGAACAGCAATCACCGCCTGCAGGCCCGTTGCGGCGTCGCTAAAAATATGAACGCCTTGGTGCCCATCAAAATCTGGATGATCAAACATATTAAGCTGTCAAACTTTTCAGACCCGCAGCGGCCGCCTTTAACACGGCCAAAGCCATCGCGCCGCCCGTGCCGTCTCCAATGTTAAGTTCGAGATCAACAACAGGCGACAGACCTAAGCGAGACAATAGCGCATCATGCGCTGGTTCCGCAGACATGTGAGACGCAACGCAGTGATCCAGCGTCGACGGGTCAATGGCGTGCAATATCGCCGCCGCCGTGCAGCTGACATAGCCATCTAGTAAAATTGGAATCCGTTGATGACGAGCCGCAAGAATCGCGCCGACAAGGCCCGCTATGTCTCGCCCGCCAAATATTCGCAGGATTTCTAACGGGTCAGAGGTTCTCCCCCGATTTCGGTTGATACCCGCTTCGACGGCTTCAATGCGGGCTGTCGCATTTTCGCCGCCCGCCCAATAATTCGCCGCTCCGCCAAATAGCGCGATATTCATCGCCGCTGCAGCCGTGGCAGCGCCCAATCCCGCCGCGCCCAAAATTATGACATCTGCACCTTCTGCGACCACTTCCATACCAAAGGCTATCGCAGCCGCGCACTCTCGTTCGGACAGGCTGTCTTCTTTGGTGAAATCCGCACTCGGAAACTCCACGCCAAATTCATAGACTTTGAAGGCCGCGCCCAATTCGCCGGCAATGCCTCGCACGGCTGCAGCCCCCTCGGTCAAACTTGCGACGCGATGCTTCGAAGCCGACACAATATCTCCATCTCCAATTTGCGCGGCAACCCCGTGGGTTCCGCCGAAAACGGCAATTAAAGGCCGCGCTAAGCTCGGCAATGGCGCCCCCTGACAGCTTGATATCAACGTCAAAGGACTTTCCAACCGTCCAATGGGACGAAGGCCATTGCCCAATATCTCGGCCTGCGCGGTCACATCTGTCAGGACTGCCGCATCTAGAACAGGCATCGACCCAATCAAGGCCCTTATGTCCTCAAAGGGTTCGAGGTTTTTTTTAGACTCAGTCATGCAGTCGGCCTTAATTGGGGGGCGAATCAAAAAATTAACTTTGATTACATTTTTATAGGTAAAGCATTCACACCTTAAATTCTTTTCAATTTATCCAATATAATGGAATTTCATGCTGGCTAAACTTCTTACAAACGTTGTTCTTATTGCGGGCACTGCTGTTGGCGGTGTTTTATATTTGGATTACCGCAATTCAAAATCAGAGGCCGCGCAAGGGGAGTCCCAATCCGTAGCGGTGCAGTCTCGTCAAGCCGAGTCTAAAACGAAAACGAGGCCTCGGACATCGGCGTCAGTTGTTTCGATCCCTAAAAATGGCCGCACAGGACAATATCATTACAAAGGGCGCGTGAACTCTGGCTATGTTGACTTCCTTGTAGATACGGGAGCCTCCTCTGTTGCGCTAACCTTGAAAGATGCGCGGCGCGCGGGCGTGAGAGAAGCCGACTTGAATTATAACGTACCCATCAGCACCGCGGGCGGAAGAAATTATGCCGCTCGTGTTTCCCTAGACCAAGTCGCCCTCGGCGGTATTATACTCAGAGACGTTGACGCCTTTGTGGTCAAAGAAGGTTTAGAAGTCTCCCTCTTAGGCATGACCTGGCTAGGGCAGCTACAAGAAGTCAGAGCCACGCCAAACGCGCTATTACTGAGATATTAAAACACGCCTGTTTTGCGCAGCATATTCAAGGCCACCAACGCGAGACATATACCAAAGATTCGGCGTAAAAGCGTGGCATCTAACCTATGCGCGAGTTTCACGCCCACCGGCACTAGAGGCCACGCAGCCAGGGTTATCAAGGCAAAGCCCAATCCATTGACATAACCCAGTGATCCAAAGGGCCGGCCCGGAACATTCAGTCCACTTAAGATAAACCCCACTGTCGCAGGCACAGCAATGAACAAACCAAAAGTCGCCGCCGTTCCGATAGCGCGATGAATCGGCATCCCGCATAATGTCAGCAAGGGCACGGACAGCGACCCACCACCAATCCCCATCAGCGACGATAAAATCCCGACACTGCCCCCCGCTAAAATAGGCGCTGGGCCGCGCGGTACTCTGTCTCGGAACACAAAGTTAGGCCGCCCGAAGATAAATTGCAGCGCTACGATGACGGCGACCAGCGCAAATAACTGGGTCAGCGCGGCACTTGAGAGACGCGGCGCTATCCAAATCGCGGCGGCAAAAGACCCAACCCCAATCCAGAGCCCATAGCTTTGCCACCATTTCGGCCACGGCCAAACCAGCGACATATCGACCGCGCCTTTGGCGTGATGCGCTCGCGTCGAACGCGCCGCATTGAGGATGATGACCGCCGCACTCGTCGCAACCGCGCAGTGCATCACAATATTGCCCGGTACGCCCAGCGCGCTAAACGCATAAAGCAAGGCGGGCACCATGACCGCTCCCCCGCCAATTCCAAATAACCCTGCGGTTAAGCCTGCGACGCCGCCAACGCCTAAGAGCGCCAGAATAAGCGGCCAGTTCTGAAGGAGCAAATCCACCTAAGCCGCGCGTTGCAGCGCCAACATCGCGGTGACGCCCGCTTGGATAATCTCCGAGGGCTTGTCCTTGCGGCCTAAACTTTCCGAAAGCGTCCGCCGCCAAACCCGTGCGCCCGCTTGTCCGGCAAATAATCCCATAACATGGCGAATGAGCGCTTTTGTCGAGCGGTCACTGTCCTCGCGGCGCTGCGCATACCCCATAAGGCGCTCGGCAATTTCTAAGCGTGACGGCGCAAATACGTCTCTGCCATACCAGCGCCCATCGACCTCTGTCAGAATCCAAGGCGTATTATAGGCGGCGCGGCCAAACATGGCCCCGTCCAGCTTATCCCCCATAACCTCTGACGCGTGTGACACATCCGTGAGCTGTCCATTGATGATGATTTTGAGCTCGGGAAATCTCGCTTTCATCGCGTGAACCAAGTCATAATTAATTGGCGGAATGGTGCGGTTATCTTTGGGCGATAGGCCTTTCAACCAGGCCTTGCGCGCATGGATGATAAAAGTCTCACAGCCTGCCCCCGCCACTGTTTCAATAAAGGCGGGCAAAGTCGTCTCGACCGATTGGTCATCAATCCCAAGGCGGCATTTGACGGTAACTTCGACCTCAGTCGCGCCGTTCATGGCGGTGACGCAGTCAGCGACTAAGTCAGGTTCGGCCATTAGGCACGCCCCAAACCGCCCTGCCTGTACGCGGTCTGAAGGGCAGCCAACATTGAGATTGACCTCATCATAGCCATAGCTCGCGCCGATTTCTGTGGCGCGCGCCAGCTTATCAGGGTCGCTCCCGCCAATCTGCAAGGCGACGGGATATTCAATCGCGTCAAAGCCTAGCAATCGGTCTCGCGGACCGTGAATGACCGCGTCGGCGACCACCATTTCGGTATAAAGCCGCGTATGCGCCGAGAGCTGACGGTGGAACCACCGGCAATGCCGATCCGTCCAATCCATCATGGGCGCAACACTTACTGTAAAGTTTTGATTTTTGGTCATTTTTTGTTATGTTTTATTTACTTAAAACGGAAACCCTTTAACTCAAATTGCCGCCGCATCACCCTTATTACCGTCACGTCTCGCTGGCTCTGCACTTAGTTGATTTTTACATCGTAAAATTCAACCGATTGCACACATTATACCAACAATCCTAATACTCAACTCAGGAAACTACTGCGTACAAATTAGACGCAAGGGTTAGTATGCCTCAAAACATTCAGACGCAAGGCCGATGCTTACGCTTGGGCGCTAAAAGCAGAGCGAGGCTCCGACCAAGGTCGAGCCATCAAACCTCCAAAGATAACTGGCTATAACACCTTAGGTCAGCTCATAGATTTATACATCTTGTGTAGGCTGAACGTTAGAAAACCATCAGGGGGATCTAATGTTGTAGTGCTGCGAACTCTGCGCAAGGTGATTGATACTAAAGAATCACGAGCCCATCTGCCGGCTTTGGTCATTGAACAGGTAGACTGGATGCAGTGATTTGTCTCCGGTTTTGCGTTCGGGACATGGAAATTGCGGTGCATATTTTCTAATGGCGCCCGGAAAAAGTAAACCAGAGCGCCATGAGGCCGCGACGGTCAGGTTTAAACAACCTGACCGTCTGTATTGGGGCTTTGTTAAGCCGTGCGAGCGATGCGCTTGAGCGCATCACCGGTGAGGAAAACAGCACTTGCCAGCAGAACGATATCTTTTAACAAGAACTGACCAGGAACGACTGAGAGGGCCGGAAAACCGCCCAGGCTAGCTTCCCAAACAGGCGCCGTCAAAAGATAGCTTGACGTGACAAAGAATGTCCCAAGCGCGCCGAGAGCCCCGACAAGTGCGAGCTTTGGAAACTTTGCGCCTAGGGCAATGATCACAGCCAAAGTGATTTCAGTTGCGCCGATAAGGTTAGATGCGCCTTGCAGGCTGAATACGCTATATAACCAAGATGTTAGTGGGCTGGAGGCGACGAGGCCTTCAATGGCGCCTGCTTCATAGGCGGTAAATTTCATGGCACCGATCCAGCCCAGAACCGTGGCGCCTGTAAAGCGAAGTGCGTTCACACCGATATTGCTGATTTTTTCACCCAGCGCGTTGATTTGCGTCGCTGAATATCCGGCAGTTTTTGTGTCAGAGAATGTTGCTGAGATGGTCATGATAGTGTCCTTTAGTAATAAACCGAATGGTCAAGAATGAATTTAAAAAAATGCAGTTCGATGACTGCGATGAATGTGATATACCCATTATAAACCAATTGGTCAACTATTCTTAGATCACGAAGCTGTGAGGTCGAAAAATATCTTCTCTCCCAATCTCACTTGGCATTTTGATTCACCTACCGCATGGGTAGGGTATTAGGCGGTTCCATCGTTCAGAATCACGGAAATTTGACGCTTTAATGCGGGCAAAACCTCACTCTCATACCAAGGGTTACGCTTGAGCCATCGATTATTTCTTGGACTCGGGTGAGGCATGACGAGTCTTGCGGGCATATAGTCCTTCCATCTTGAGACACGTTCGGTGAGCGTTACTTTCTCTCCATCATTGATGTGCCAATCGATCGCGTATTGCCCGATGATTAAAGTGAGCTCTACGCCTTTAAAACTGTTCAGAAGTTGGGTTCTCCATAGCGCCGCACATTCTGGGCGCGGCGGAAGATCACCACTCTTTCCTGTTCCCGGAAAACAAAATCCCATAGGCAGGATAGCGATCGCCTTGGGATCGTAGAAAACCGTATCGGAAATTCCCATCCAATCTCGTAATCTAACGCCTGACGGATCATCAAAAGGAATTCCCTTTTTATGCGTGATCCGTCCGGGGGCTTGGCCCACAATTAGAATTTTGGAGCTAGGGTCGCCTTGCAATATAGGCTTTGGGCCAAGTGGGAGGTCTTCGCAGGCCGTGCAATTTCTAACTGAGTTAATGAGTTCACGCAGGTCATCATCAGACGGTTGAGACAGTGTCACAAAGACCTCCTAGGGCGGCTTCTCCTATATTCTTATCACAATACCGACTGTGCACCAATGACAAGTACGGCAAGCCATGACAGAAGGTAAACAGGTGTGCGCAAATACGGAATACCCAGGATGTACACTACCGCATGAGCGACGCGAGCAAAGAAAAAGATCATCGCCCACTGAGCCACTACAGGTATGATAGTGGCGTCAGATTTGGCAAAATAGGCGGCCGCTAAAACAACCGCGATAAAGGCCGGCATCGTTTCCACCATGTTGAGGTGCGCGCGCTGCGCCCTTTGCGCCCATAATGGGGGTTCGGGTTGTTTAGCAGGAAAACCTTCTGGGTAATTATTTAAAAATGTGGGAAGTCCCCAAGTAAACAGCCTTGCCAGGATGTAGGGCGTCCAAAGTAAGATGGTAAGTAGGCCGCTAAGCGCTAAAAAGTAAAATGCAGTGTCCATGATGTCCCCCTGAACGATATAGTTATAAACGAATTAAACAAAATTCGTTGGGGCCAGTTGCTCACCACAGCAACTTATATCAAGCCATTGATTTTAATGCGACATCACCTGCAAAGTAAAAGAGACAATATGCAAAATTACATCATAGTTTGGCGATATTTGGACGGAGAGACTTTGAACCTTTCCTTGAAGGCGCGCGTGAAGGCTGCAGGGGACCGATAGCCCGATAGTTTCGCAATCTCTTGGATACTGTCACTTGATCCATGGAGCCTCGCCAGAGCCTTTTGCATGCGCCACTCCGAAACATATGTCATCGGCCCCATATCCAACAACTCACTGAAACGTCTGGCGAACCGGCTACGAGACATTCCGACTTCTGATGCCAAGTTTTCAACCGACCAATGAAATGCGGGGTTCGCATGAATAAGGCCAATTGAACGGCCGATTTGCTTATCGCTGAAAGCGGCTAATATCCCTTTAAGCTTGTCATTTTTTTCAAAATTTATTCTTAATAGCTCTATGAACATGACTTCTGACATCCGAATGACAGACGCCTGAATTGCCAATTGAGATGAATAAACTTGCCGAATAAGTAGCTCCACAATATTATCAAGCATTGCGTTAGAAGCCCGCTCGCTTTGCGTAACTATCTGGCATTTTGGAAGCTCACTGAGCAAGGGATGGTCCGCGTCCGTCCGAAATGTAAAATGCCCACAAACAAGTTTTGTTTTCGCCGTTTCATCGCCCTCACCCAAGACGAGCACTCCCTTGCCATCATATCCTACGTCTTCGAGAAGTGTTTCAAGTTTGGGAGCCTTTTCATAATCTTTATCATAGAGAACGTGGGAGGTGCCGCCTGAGATAATTATCATGTCTCCCGCCGAAAGATTGTGCTCCTCGTCAGTATCAATTCTGACGTTAAGCTGGCCTTGAACAACCATATGAAATCGCGCGGCTTGTTTATGTTCCGGGACTTTAACGCTCCATGGTTTTGAAAAATCCGTACGGAAATAAAACACGCCTTTTAGATTTAAAGTGTCAAGAATATCGCTGAGAATGTCCATAAGCTACTCTTCCTTCTTTTTTGACTTGGGCCTTGGGCCAAGCGTGGCATAGAAAAGCCAACTAAATGCGAGTTTTACAGCAAGGTAAGCGTCTGCGCTTGAATGGCTTTAAGTACCGTCTTAGTACCGCCTGATTTTATAATGACACGCCCCCCGAAATAGGTTGTCCAAATCAATTCCGCCTTATCCGCGGCTTTGGTATCTTTCACCGCTACGGCAATGGCATCCCTCATGCGCTGCAGACTGCCTTGAACGAGCTTTTCTGTGGGGATGTCAAATGGAGCCTGATCAACAGCGGCATTACAAAGAAGGCACCCCCAACGTCCCCGCTTTGTTTCGGCGGAATCAACCAGGCCCTGCATAAGGGCGCTTATACGTTCGCCTCCTGTCAGACCTTCATTGCGCAACATAGCAACACCATCTGAGACATTGCCTTTATCATATTTAGCCAAAGCTTGGAGGTAAAGAGACCGCTTATCTCCAAAGGCCGCGTATAAACTTCCTTTTTTAAGCCCCGTTGCTTTCATTATATCGGCGTAAGAGGCCCCCTCGTAACCGTGCTCCCAAAATACATCCTGCAGGGCAGTTAAAACGTCATCATTATCAAATTCGCGTGGTCGACCCATTTCAAGGCTCCTTTGTTTAACTCACATAACTGTGACTACAACATACTTGACCGTTCAGTCAAGTAATGTATTTAGGCCGTAAGCGATAAAAATCAACCCTATTAGAAAGACATCACACAGTTTGTAGGTTTCAACCCAATATTGACCAAACGGTAATGAATAAAAGAGATGAAAATGAAAGAGAGACACTATCAGAAAACGGCCTTCACGCAGACGACGCCAGCTCTACCAGCTCATCTCAAGCACACAAACGGTACTCAGGCTGATTCCCCTTCCCTACACGCCAAGCCAAGTTCAAAAATTTTTAAGGAAAATCCAATGAAAACTCTTGCCTCAATTATGCTTCTTTTCAGCCTTTCTGCAATGGCAACACCTAGTTTCGCGATGGGAACGGCTCTTAAGCAAACTTCACAGCTTCAGGTCAAATCTGCACCTAAAACCACCAGACCGTCCTTTGAATTGAAGAAAACAAATTACAAACGAACGAAATATCCGAATGTGCGCTTGCTTGGACCAATCGATTTCTCGATTGAAGAAGATTACAGTGTCAGGCGATTTCGAAATGTAACGGCTAGCCGAGCACAGCTCGTGAGCGACCCTAATATCTCAAAAAACTTTGAGACGGATCAATATTACAAAGCAACGGTTGCCAAAGCTAGCTTCAAATTCAAATTTTAAACTTCGCCCCATACTCACAAGGAGAAACTTATGCCCACCGAAACCACTCTTTTAGACTTCATCAATCATGATTGCTTGTCCAGCATAGGAGTCTTACCCGCCCATGAAGAACAGCGCGTTGCAGATCATGAGATGCTCGCTAGCAAAGCATCTGATACGGCAATGGATTAAACGCCTCGCTATAAGAGCAAGATGTGGGCCTCAAAGGCCTATCGCTCACTTAACTCGGAAAATTTTAAACCTTATTCTCGAGGCTCCTCTAAAAGCCAGTACAGTACATTATCTTCAAATATCGGACCATTTGTTATGGTTCGATGTTTTCCGGGAATAAACATGGTTGACGACCAACCGATTGGCGAGACGAGTTTTGGTTCCCACGTCTGCCCTACACGCTCGTCAAGTAGAGCACTTGCGCGTGTCACAGTTTCATCACCTAACTCATATTGTAATATTTTAAAATCGCCGCTCGATGTATCGATAGACGCAACTGAGGGCGTTTCGCGGTTATCACCGGCAACTAAAAACATCTCGAAACCTTCAGGGGTCTGCGCAGGCGAGTCCATAGCCATTTGAAAGAGACGGGCACGCCTCAGAGCGGCCTTTTGATATATACGGGCAATTTTACGGCGGTCTGTCATAGACTCGACACCAGGCATGAGACTTGTCAAAATCTCATCGGTTTTTTTATCCTCCCCGCTTAACCCCCATTTCATTTTTTGCCAAAGATCTGGGTTGAGGAGATCTTTCACAGGCTTATCTGTATCGCCGTCCCAGACTAAAGGCTTATGTCGGCTGCGCGGCAGGAGCTGGTAAACGGACGGAAAGCTGCCGATTAAAGCTTGATGGTAATAGGGTAAGACGGGACGTCCCGTATTGAAGCCATTGAGAAGTTGATCCATGGCCTCCAATGACCCCGCATTCGGAGGCGCCACCAGTATCAGCCTCTCAACATCTTTTGCTCCAAGCCAAGGTACAGCGCCCGCTGGAATAGCATCTAAGTCCGTTGCGCCGTAGCGTGCAAAATAGCGTGACAAAATCCCCCCCATGGAGTGGGCAACTATGTCAAACTTGACCTCGGCATTTTCTATGCCGTAGTCCTCTCTATAATTTTTCTGAACATCCTTGCGTTTCTGATCAATGAAAATCTTTAGCCTTGCCGCATTAGACGGAATATCTTGTCGCCAATCATAATCAAATTGAAAACATGTGAAGTGATCCGTTCCGTAGTCAATTGAATTTAGCCCCAACTCTTCATCCCGATACCCTCCCGCACCCAGAGTGTTGAGAATGCCCGCATAGGCCTGAATAGAAATCGGAATGCCCGCCAGATCAACCTGCAAACTTTCGAGTACGCCATCAGATCGGACGCTGGTTTCAATATGATGATTATTGTCGTGGGCAAGATCAGATGAAAGGGGCAACGCTATGAGTTGAGCTCCCTCGTCAGATCCTGGATCAGCAAAATCTTTGCGAAAGGCCCCCCACACAGTCATTCCCGTTTCATTATCCACCAAACGGCTTCCTAAAATACCGGGTATTACAATGACGGGGTTCCGGTCTGGCGCGTGGTATTGTGCGCTTTTGTCATAAATACGCTTCAAATTTGAGCGTTCTTTGAGCGTCGTTGCGCAAGCGCTCAAGAGACAAGTTGAGATGAGACATATGACGGCAAACATGCGCATCGAAGTTATGTTCTGCATAATCTTTCCCTTTTTCTAACTGGCTATCTCCTGAAAGTCCTTTGCGCAAATCACATATAAAAAAGCCGCTGTCGAAACAGCGGCCAAGTTTGGGGAGGAAAATGGTGAGCTAAATCTAAGCGCCAGGGCCGCAGTCAATGCAGCGCAGCGGCGGGTTCGGCCCAAAGCCAAGGGCGTGATTAAGTTTGCGCAGAGCCGTTCGCACCCCCTCCTCCAGCACCGGATGATAGAATGGGTTCTGCAAGGCATCATCAACACTCAATTCAGACTGAATAGTCCAAGCTAACAGATTGATGAGATGTTCAGCATGCGGTCCAATCATCTCTGCGCCTAGAATTTTACCAGTATCTTTCGCGGCATAAATTCGCAAAAGACCCTTATTGATACCCATAACCCGGGCGCGGCCTTGATCCTCATATGAGACCGCTCCAATTTCAAAGCCTATGCCGCTTTCAATAAGAGAAGCATAGGTCGCGCCGGCCATCCCGATTTGGGGATCCGAAAACACAACGCCGAGCGGCGTGCGACGTTTGCGGCGGTAGCTATGGGGGAAACGAGCCGCATTTTCGCCAGCTATCCGGCCTTCATCGGCTGCCTCATGTAAGAGCGGAATATCGACATTGGCATCGCCTGCGATAAAAACATGGCTGTTACCAATGCGCCCTGAAAGAGGGTCATAGATAGGCACGCCGCGTTCCGTTAATGGCAGTGTTGTATTCTCAAGGCCAATTTTATCCAGATTAGGGCGACGGCCAGTGGCCGCAATAAGATAGTCAAACTCTGCCCTATCCGCTGGATCATCCGACCATGACACAATAACTTTGTCGCCGTCACGAGACACTTTTGCATCTGCGTGCCAATGCGCAGGAAATTCTTCTTCAAATGTTTTAAGCGCGTAGCTGCGGACCTCAGGATCACTAATCGGGCCTACCAAATTGTCACGCCCAAAGAGACGCACATCTACGCCGAGGCGGTGCAAAGATTGTCCCAGCTCTAATCCGATTACGCCGGCGCCAAAGACTGCAACGGCATCAGGCAGGTCGGTCCAATCAAAAACGTCATCATTCACAATCAGGCGATCGCCTGCGGCTTGGAACATCGGCGGAATGTTCGGACGAGACCCTGTTGCAATAACTATTGTTTTTGCTGTTATGCGCGTCCCATTACTAAGCTCTAATGTGTGGTCATCTACAAATTGTGCGTAATGTCGGATGAGGTCACCCTTTTCAAAGCCCTCAACAGCGTCTTTTACGAAGCCGACAAAGCGGTCGCGTTCACTTCGCACACGCGCCATGACAGCCACGCCGTCAATTTCAGGGGGCGCGGTGTTAACGCCAAATATACTGGCTTTGGAAACATGATGCGCGGCCTCTGCGGCGGCAATTAAAAGCTTGGACGGCATGCACCCAACGCGCGCGCATGTCGTCCCTAATGGGCCGCCGTCAATAAGGGCGACCCGGTTTGTATATTTAGTGGCTTCGCGATATGCGGCCATGCCGCCTGTGCCCGCGCCCAAGATGGCAACATCATAATCAAAATCTGGCATGGTCTCTCTCCCTTTAACTGACGTTAAGCAGCTTGCGACAAAAACGGGGCGAGCAAGGGATCAAGTCCGCCAGCCGCGTCAAGTTCCGCAAGGTCGGAACCACCGCCAACATGGACGTCTCCGATAAAGATTTGCGGGACAGTATAGCGGCCCGAGCGCTTCACCATTTCGGCTGTCAGGGCGTCGTCATTTGTAATTTCGAATTCGGTGAATGATACGCCTTTTTGAGTGAGTAGCGCTTTGGCAGCCTTACAAAATGGGCAGTAGCCCTTGGTATATAATACGATAGATTTAGTCATTTTGAGATCCTTTCAAGGGATTTTATAAAATGTCGAATGCAGCAAACATGAGTGAAAAACTGGACATTCGGGTGAGCCTTTCGACGTCGAGGAGATAATAATTCTTGGACGTATGGAAATTGAGTTCTGAAAGAGTCATTGTACTTTTCCTTGAGAAAACGCGTTTAAGCCGCGTTTAGTTTTGCGACGCCAAGCGGTACGGAGAATTTTTCACACCAAACATAGACTTCGGAAAACTGACCCGGTGTGAAACCCGCGGGGAGTTGGTAAACTTGACGGCCCGTCTTATTTTTTAGCGTCCCAAGTTTATTGGCGACATTAAATGTCTCTCCGTTACCAAGCGCAACAACAGGGTCAGGCGCGCCGTCCAAAGAAAAGTCAGCTGCGAAGCTAAGCTGATACCCTGTCGACGTTTTTTCCAATTTAACTTTGCCGGTCGTAATATGATCAGACCGGCCGTCAAAATCACCCGTTGACAAGACAGTGGTATTGTTCGCGACATATTCAACGGCTGCGGAGGCCTTCCCTAAATCGACAGCGTCTGATTGAGACGTTGTAAAAGCGTGAGCCGTAAAGGCCAAGGTTGTTACACCGAGAAACGCTAGTGATATTTTCTTCAACATTTTAAGTATCCTTTTTTATGACCGTTTGGTCAATTACAATTTAAAAATAAGAGGCGTCACCCGCCTTCAAAATCCACATAGGAATAATAAACCATTTGGTCAAGAATAAACCTATCACAGTTTCGTGAACGCCAATTTGTGCTCTCTAAAATTCTCAGTCTGGTCTGTCCCTAATGCGCGTTCCAAACCTTTTTCGCACTGCACGCCACATAACGCCTATGATAAAACCAAAATCGGGTAAGGACGCCTATCGTCTGAAAGGCTGAGTTGAGTGTAGATATTGTTGCGGCTGGTTCTAATTATGCTTTGTAGAGCGGGGAATTATGTCTTCTCAAACTGTCTTAATTATTGGCGCCAGTCACGCTGGCGCGCAATGCGCTATCAGTCTGCGTCAAAGTGGCTTTGACGGCGACATCACACTCATCGGTGATGAGACTGAGATTCCCTATCATCGCCCGCCTTTATCCAAGGGCTTTCTGTCTGGTTCGCAAGCGACAGAAGAGCTGTCTCTTAGACCCGCCAGTGTATATGAGAATGCGAACATCACGCTAAAGCTTGGTACGCGCGTTGTGAAAATTAACCGCGCCAAAAAGACCATCACTACGGATAAAAATGAAACCCTTCCCTATTCTCGCTTGATTTTAGCCACGGGGGCGCGGGTGCGTAAGCTTCCTATTCTTGGTGCTGAGAAAGCGCGCGTTTTTTACCTACGTGACGCCGTTGATGTGCGTAAGATCAAAGACACACTGCCCGAAACCAAACGGGCCGTCATTATCGGCGGGGGTTACATTGGTCTGGAAACAGCGGCGTCTCTGCGTAAGTTAGGAATACAAGTCACTGTGCTTGAGGCCATGCACCGTATCCTACAGCGCGTAACAGCGCCAATCATGTCCGATTTTTACCGCCGTATTCACACAGAAGAAGAGGTCAATATTGTCGAGGGTGAAAGTGCTAACCGCATCACCGAAGCGTCAGAACAGCTGATAGTAAATACAAAATCAGGGGCGCATTATGAGGCCGATATCGTTATCATTGGCATCGGCGTAATCCCAAACACGGAGCTGGCCAAGGACGCGGGGCTTGAGGTTGAAAACGGCATTGTAATTAATGAATTTTGCCAGACGCTAGATAAAAATATCTACGCCATCGGTGATGTCACCTGGCATCATAACCCGATCTACGACGTGCATCTTCGACTTGAGAGCGTCCCTAATGCGACAGAACAGGCAAAGACCGCCGCGCTTCATATTAACGGGGCAGAAAAGCCGTATAAAAGCTTGCCATATTTTTGGTCGGACCAATTTGACCTTAAACTACAAATAGCGGGCTTGTCAGAGGGCTATGATGACATCATCATCCGCGGTGATAAGGATAAGGGTCGCAGCTTTTCCGCCTTTTACTTCAAGGGCACGACGTTCATCGCCGTTGATGCCGTCAATGACCCCAGGGCTTTTATGTTCGCGAAAACGGTCCTCAACAAAGGCCAAAATCTCGACAAGACGGCCTTGGCAAACCTTGAGACTGAGCTGAGGTCTACAGTTCTGACCTAGGGCCAGTAAAAACAAGTTCATTCAGACAACCGCTTTTCGAAGGCGGCTGTCCTATAAATAGTGCGCTTTTGCTGGCAGCGGGTCTGATATATTCAAAGGCCTAAAAAAGGCGAGGCCCCAGATTACCTCTCTCTTTCACCCTTACCTCTTTCCTGCCTAATTTGATTGCGGAATTAGGAACGGGATTGGCGCTTGTTTATACCCGATATAGAGGGGGTGTTTCGGATTGCCAGAGGCATTCATCTTGAGCGCCTTCACATCTGCATTATTCCGTCTGAGGATATCGACGACCTCTTGTGCGCGGTTATTATGGCCGCCGTGATTACCCCACGCGCCTATCGCCAAAGTCGCGCGGCTCTTTCTTGCAAAATCCGCAATCCAAATGTCATTATCTGGCCCCACGGGGTCGACTTGCGCCTTCATGTCTTCTGGGTCCGTAGCCCGAAACGCAAAGACATTATAGACCTCAACGCCCCCATATCCCCACATGCGCGCGCGCCGCTCGCATCGTTCCACGGTCGGGTCATTTTGCGTCTCGTCCGCCGTACTGGGATTAAGCATCAACCAAAGCAAGTTCGGCTTTGTCTCGTCCCAAACTTGAGTCAAATGATAGCGCCATTTCCGGCAAGGCGAAAACACGGCGGAACGTTTTTCCCCCGCGTCCCACCTAGAGCTTGAGGAATTTTTTGGCGGTTTGAAGGATCTAGGCATAGGCATGTCTATCCCACAAAGACCTGGGGCCTGAACAGCCCCCTTAAGAAAAACAACATGAGCGCCTAAGGATAATAGCGGCTAATCGTGTCCACGATGCAAGCGGGTTTTTCTTCGCCTTCAATCTCGATTGTCACGCGTAAGGTAGATTGATATCCGCCCGTCACTTCTTTGATCTCAAGGAACTCGCCGTGACCACGCACCCGCGCACCTGACTTTACGGGATTGAGAAAGCGGACCCTATCCGTCCCATAATTTATGCCCATTTTCAGGCCCTTAACCTCTAAAATCTCAGGCATGAGTTTTGCCGCGAGCGATAGCGTTAGATAGCCATGCGCAATTGTCGCGCCAAACGGTCCTGCTTTCGCCCGCGCCTCATCAATATGAATCCATTGATAATCCCCTGTCGCCTCAGCGAATGTATTTATTCGCTTTTGCGTAATTTCCATCCAAGCGCTCGGCCCAATTTTTAAACCCTCTTTCCCGAGAAGGTCCTTCGGTGCGTCGATTATGGTAAGGGTCATATGTGGCTCTTGTGGCTCTCTGGTGTTTCTGCCAATCATCTTATGTAGAAAAAGAGGGAGTACAAGAGGCGGCAGCAACGACATTTAATAGAGGATATTCGCACGGCCAGAAATCATTAGGGGTACGGCCTCGATAAAAGCTCGAAGGTTTTACCTCTGACGTAAACACACCCACCCTGACCTAAAACCCGCCCCCCGCGTAATTTCAAAACTTAATCCTCATTTCGCGGCGGTAACGTTCAATAAAATAGTTTCGAATTTCAACCGCTTATAATTTTTTTAAAAAGATGCGTCCTCACTTTGGGTTTTCGGGGGCATATTTACCTTGTCTTCTTTCAACGGGCGGCCATGTGCACGTTGGCTTGGCTGGAAAGAAGCGGCGCTTGTCGTTGGACGAAACTTGGTAACGCTTGTGGAGTTGGGCGGCCTGGTGAGAGCTGATTATCCCTCGACTGGATAGTTCGGCCATTAGAGCAAAAAGGCGTCGCTGCGTGGGGCTTTCTGGCACTTAGTGCATTTCCTGATGAACGGGAATTGCACGAGCTGGGAAGGCTCGAAGCATTCGCATTCGCAACTCGCATTCGCATGAGCCTGACCACCCACGCAGACACCCCGTATCACTCGATACAAACAAATTAAAAAATACAAAAGCCCCACCCAAATGAGGCGGGCTTTGAGGAACCGACCCCCCGAAAATGGGCCCGCGAAAGTGATGTGCGGCAAAGAGTCTGGCCATAGCCACGGCGCAGCGTTGCCTCTATGTTCTGCTGGTCTATGCCTGATTCTTTCACACCTGCGCCGCCGCGCCCTACGGGGCGGTCGATTTCCCAGATGGCTATGCCGTCTGCGCCCAATGCTGCGGGGGCATTAGACTATTTAGACGGGCTGAACCCCGAACAGAAAGACGCGGTTGTCAGTACAGAAGGCCCGCTCCTTGTTTTGGCGGGGGCTGGCACGGGGAAAACCCGCGTTCTGACTTGCCGTCTCGCGCATATTTTGACGAATGGCCTCGCCTATCCGTCGCAAATTCTCTCTGTAACCTTCACCAATAAGGCCGCGCGGGAGATGCGCCACCGCGTCTCAGATTTACTGGGGCAAACCACCGAGGGCCTGCCATGGCTCGGCACATTCCACTCCATTGCCGCGAAAATCTTGCGTATTCATGCCGAACTTGTGGGGCTAAAATCAAACTTCACCATCCTCGACACGGATGATCAAATCCGCCTACTCAAGCAAATCATCAAAGCCGAAAATATAGATGATAAGAAATGGACCGCCCGCTATATGGCGTCGCTCATTGATAGCTGGAAGAACAAAGGCCTGACGCCCGACAAACTCAATACGGGCCAAAAATATATGTTCGCCGAGGGCAAAGGGCAGCTGATTTATAAGACCTATCAAGCGCGGTTAAAGGTTTTAAACGCCGCCGATTTCGGGGATTTGCTCCTGCATAATCTCACGATATTCCAGAATAATTCCGATGTGCTGGCACGCTATCACAGTAAGTTTCGCTATATTCTGGTGGACGAGTATCAGGACACGAATGTCGCCCAATATCTCTGGCTACGCCTCCTCGCACAGGGCTCGAATAATGTCTGTGTCGTGGGCGATGATGACCAATCTATCTATGGCTGGCGCGGGGCTGAAGTAGATAATATTCTGCGTTTTGAAGCAGATTTCAAAGGCGCCAAAGTCGTCCGCCTCGAGCGCAATTACCGCTCCACGGAACATATTCTCGCCGCCGCCTCTGGCCTGATTGCGGCCAATCAAGACCGTCTCGGCAAGACGCTATGGACCGAAGATGAAGGCGGACACAAAGTCAGCGTCACGGGGGTTTGGGACGCTCCCGCCGAAGCGCGCATCATCAGTACAGACATTGAGAACTGGCGCTCCAAGGGGCGCAAATATTCAGAGGTCGCAATCCTCGTGCGCGGCTCGCGGCAGATGCGCAGTTTCGAAGAGCGTTTCATTCAGATTGGCCTGCCCTATAAGGTTATCGGCGGCCCGCGCTTCTTCGAACGTCAAGAAATCCGCGATGCCCATGCCTACCTTCGGCTTCTTGTGAATGATACGGATGACCTTGCCTTTGAACGTATCGTCAACACGCCCAAGCGCGGGATTGGCGCGACCACAGTGCAGAAGCTGCAACGCGCCGCTCGCGCCATGCAAATCTCTATTGAAGCCGCCACGCGGGAACTGGTCAAGACAGATGAAATTCGCGGCAAAGCGCGCTCCTCTCTGCGTGCCTTTTGCCTCGACCTAGACCGCTGGCGCGCGCGCATGGGCGAAATAAAACATACAGAGCTGGCCGAACAAGTGCTAGACGAGTCGGGCTACACGCAAATGTGGCGCGATAATAAGGACGCGAAATCCGCGGGCCGTTTAGAGAACCTCAAAGAACTCATTCAAGCCATGAATGAGTTCGACACCTTGCCCGCCTATTTGGAACACATCAGCCTGGTGATGGATGTCGACACCTCAGGCGGATTTCAGGATGACCAAGTCTCGCTCATGACCTTGCACTCTGCCAAGGGTCTTGAATTCCCGCTCGTCTTTTTACCGGGCTGGGAGGAAGGCATGTTCCCCTCCCAGAAATCTATGGACGAAAGCGGCATGGCGGGCCTAGAGGAAGAACGCCGCCTCGCCTATGTTGGCATCACCCGCGCCCGAGAAGTCGCGAAGATTTATTTCGCCGCTAACCGCCAAATTTATGGCAGCTGGCAATCCTCGCTGCCGTCGCGTTTCATCGATGAGCTTCCGCCCAATCATGTCGAAGCCAGCTCAGACTCTGGCCTACATGATAGCGGCGGCGTGGCGGAGCGTGTGGCGAATAATTTCTCGCGCAGCTTTAATGCCGCTCAATCCAGCCGCGTCTCCCCCGGCTGGCAGAGGTTTCAACAGAATAAAAATAAGAGCTATGGCAGCGCGCCGAAACAAATTGAAGGCCGGGCCACGCGCCGCCCAGCCAAACCAAAGACATCTGAATATAAGACGGGTGACCGCGTCTTTCATCAGAAATTTGGCTATGGTGATGTGATGGAGGCCGACGGCACAAAATTGACGGTTGAATTTGACAAAGCCGGAGAGAAGAAAGTCTTGGACGGTTTTGTCGATCGGGCTTAGAAGGTAATTTATGATGCGAATTTTCAGCCTTTTTGTCTTAGCCTTCTTCCTATCGGGCTGCGCCACGAACAGCTTTGAGGTGTTGGACATCAACGCCTTGTCTTCCGATAAGGACAATAATGGCTCGTTCAAAGGCCTGGAACGCATTGCAGAAACAGCGCCCGATAGTCGCCGAAATGTCCGGGTCAACATCATCTATCTGCACGGCATTGGGTATATTGAAAACCCAGAAGATGCCCCGCTCGCCAACGCATTTATCTCTGGCGTTGCAGACGCCTATAATGGAACGGTTGAAGAAAAAGCTGTCGCCAGCCGCTGCGGGCGAGATGACGAAAATGAAGATGTTAAAATATACAACTCCATTCAAATCACTGATACGAAAACGCGGCAATATAAAACCACGTTGCCGGGCTCGACTTTGCGCCTCACGGATTTGGCCTGTATGGACCGGCAGACCCTCAAGGTCGACGGCAATATTGAATATGTCATATACCGCGTCTTCTGGGATGATATTTTCTGGGAAAGCTTACAGGCTGCACATGTCGGACAAGATGCCCGTGGGAAGGAGAGCCAAGGCGTTCTCGCCTCGCTCCGCCGTAAGTATAATGGCCAGCTTAAAGACAAGCTGGTAAATTACGGATTTTCCGATGCGGTGCTCTATCTCGGTCCCGCAGGCGAGCAGATTCGAAACGCCGTCCGCGGCGCCATGTGTAGCGCCGCCCTTGATGCGTCAGGATTTGGCTTTGAGGAACAGGGGGCAAGCGTTAATCACTTGGATATTTGTCAAATTGCCGCCCTGAAGGACCTGGAAACAGACCCCTTTGCCTTCGTCACGGAAAGCCTAGGGTCCAAGATTGCCTTCGATATTATGCGCGACGCCATGACGGATGGGCGTAAGAATATTTATGATGAGATGATTAAAGGCACGCAATTCTTCATGTTGGCTAATCAGGTACCTCTCCTGAGCCTGTCGGATATTTCCGAAACCGACCGAGTCATCCCGGAGCCCTACACACGCGAAGAACGTCCAACCATTATCGCCATGTCAGAGATCAATGATTTTCTGACCTATGAGTTGGTGCCATTTTACCGCAACCTCCTCGCCACAAGTTTCCGCGAGGAAGAAGGCACATTTGATATGATGAGCGAGTCAGAGAGAAATCGGCTGATTGATATCTTGGGCTTTAATATAATCGACATGCGAGTCGAATTCTCCCCGCAAGTCTTCCCTTTTGTCGGCGGGTTCGTTGACCCGCTCTTCGCCCATAATGGGCATGTGAAACAGCCAGAGATTATTGCCTATATGCTCTGCGGGGCCAAAAGCGGGCAACTTAACGTGGATGGGTGTAGAGGCCTTAGCAGCGGGGCTTTGCAAGGTAAAAATCTGCGTAGAAAGATAAGAGAAGATGCGCCTCTCCCGCCCCTTAAAGGCGAAGCCGCCGCACGAAACGCCAAGTGACCGAAGCGTTTCGCCCTTGGGCCCTAAACATCACTGCCACGCCCGACATCGCATTTGACATCGCGGATGCTCTTGGGATGGAGGGTGAGATGCCCGCGCTTAGCGTGACCATTTTCGACGCGCCGCCCGATATGATGCTTGTCCAAAGCCTTTATGAAACGCAGGCCGATGCCGCCAAGGCGAAAGACGCCCTCAATTCAAATGAGCTCATAACCGCTGGGATAGAACAGCTTCCTGCAAAAGATTGGGTCAGTGAAACACAGGCGGGCCTGCCGCCCGTGCGCGTGGGACGCTTTTTTATCTACGGCTCTCATGATGCCGACAAGGTCCCTCACGATGCGGTTTCTTTATTAGTCGACGCAGGTATGGCCTTTGGCACAGGGCATCACGGCACAACGGCGGGATGCCTTCGGATTTTCAGCGACCTGCTCGATGCCGAAACGCCGATGAATACGATATTAGATTTGGGATGCGGTGCAGGCATCTTGGCCATGGCAGCCGCCAAGACTTTGCCCGATGCGCAGATTACCGCCACAGATATCGACCCCGATGCTATTCACGTCACAGAGGCGAATAGTATCGCAAATAAGGTGACCGGCCGGATACAAGCGACCGTGGCGAACGGATTTGACAGCCCTGTCCTCAGCGGCCGCCGTTTTGATTTGATATTTGCAAATATTCTGGCGGGACCGCTCATGGGACTCGCTGAGGATATTGTTGCCGCCACCGCATCGGGCGGGTGTGTTATTCTGTCGGGCATTCTTGACGGAAAGGCCGCTGATGTATCGGCGTGTTTTAAGGCGGCGGGACTGACGGTTACGCCGCAACCGAGCCTAGAAGGCTGGACCTCTCTGCTGGGTGTGAAAGCGGTTTAGCCAACAAAAAAGGCCTCCCACGCAGCTGCGCGGAAAGCCCCATCTATTCAATTTTAGTCTCGCTTAGATAGCGCGAGAAAGCCTGCGGTTGCGACGGGCGTCGCGGCGTGCCGCTAAGCCTGCGCGAGCAGGGACAACAGTAACCGTGCGGCGGGTGCGAGCAGAAGCTGTTACAAATTCAGTGCCATTAAAGATGGTCGTCATGTCTAGTCTCATATCGTTTTGAACGAAGCCTAATGCTTCCGTTCTGTGTGAGCGTTATTTAGCGCTCTTTGAAATTTCGAGAACCGACGTTGGCAGAAAGAAGCTATGCAAAAATGCAAGCATTAAAACGGGAACCTTTTACACTTAATAAAGGTCTAACGGTCGCTAGCGCGGTCTCACACCCTTATCGCCTCGATCCCCTGCGCCTATTGCAGGATCAGATATCTGTCCAATTACTTGCTATGTGTCCAGCGTCTCTCTAGTTTCTACAAAATTCACAACGGTGAAGCCACACGGGCGAGTATTGGACATCACATGAACCACATCCCAGATATGTTCCAAACCTATGACGTTACAGGCGGGCCAGAATTTGGCCGGAATCATTTGCCAAAGCTGCGTAAGGAAATGGCAAAAGCTGGACTCGATCTCTTTTTGGTCCCGCATGAAGACGAATATCAGAATGAATATCTGCCCGATTGCAATGAACGCCTGATGTGGATCAGTGGGTTTACGGGCTCTGCGGGGGCGGCCATCATTGGCACAAATACGGCCACCATGTTTGTTGACGGGCGTTATACGCTGCAAGTCCGTCAGCAAGTGGATGACACCCTTTTTAACTTCACCAAGCTAGAGGGCGGCGGCATGGCGGCCTGGCTGCGTGAGAATGTGACGCCGGGACAGATCATTGGATTCGATCCACGCTTGCACAGCCCAGCAGCGCTTGCCCGAATCCGAGAGGCCGTATCTCTGGCCGGCGGGACCACGAAAAGCCTTGATAAAAACCCTATCGATAGCGCATGGGATAACCGCCCTGCGGCCCCGCTGACCCCAGTTACAATTCAGCCCGACACTCTGTCTGGGAAAACCCATGCGGAAAAGCGCGCCGAGATTGGAGCCTCTATTTCGAAATCTGGAGCCGAGGCCGCCCTCATCACGGCCCCCGCCTCTATCGCCTGGCTTCTCAACATTCGCGGCAGTGATGTGCAATGCACGCCCCTGCCGCTTTCGACGGCCATCATTGATACCGATGGTCATGTGCAGCTTTTCATCGCGCCAGAAAAATTATCCGACCCCGTTCGGACCCATTTCGGGAACGAGATAAGCGTCCAAACCGAAGCCGCCCTAGATGAAGGCCTGAAATCCCTGTCCGGTAAAACCGTCATTGCCGATCCTAACACGGCCTCGGCTTGGCATGTGGATGTGCTCAAAGCGGCGGGAGCAAATGTAAAATCTATCGCCGACCCCATCGCCTTACCGAAAGCCAAGAAGAATAACACGGAGCTGGTAGGCACCAACGCTGCCCATATTCGCGACGGCGCGGCTCTAGCGCGGTTTCTACATTGGCTGGACACAGACGCACAATCCGGCGAAGTCGACGAAATCGAAGCCTCCACCCAATTAGAACGCTTTCGCCGCGCCGACAGCTCTATCCGCGATCTTTCCTTTGAATCGATTTCGGGTGCGGGTTCCAATGGGGCCGTGGTCCATTACCGCGTCAATACGGGTACAGTTCAAAAGCTCGAACGCGGCTCTCTTTTCCTTATCGATAGCGGCGGCCAATATCCGGATGGCACAACGGATGTGACCCGCACAGTGCCTATTGGCCAACCCACCCAGGAAATGCGCGAGCGGTTCACCCTCGTTCTAAAAGGCCATATCGCGCTGGCAACTGTGCGGTTCCCCAAAGGCACAACAGGCAGCAATCTCGACGCCCTCGCCCGCTATCCGCTCTGGCAAGCTGGCCTAGATTATGATCATGGCACAGGGCATGGCGTCGGCGTCTTTTTGGGCGTCCATGAGGGGCCGCAGCGCATCTCAAAATCGCCTAATAAAATCGCGTTAGAACCCGGCATGATTGTCAGTAACGAACCCGGATATTACAAAGCCGGTGAATATGGCATCCGGATTGAGAACCTCCAATATGTCACCGAAGCCGAAGCCATATCTGGCGGGGAACGCGAGATGCTCGGCTTTGCCAATCTGACATGGGCGCCGATACATCACGGCCTGATTGTCACCGAAATGCTATCGGATGCGGAGCGGGATTATATGGACGCCTATCACGCAAGCGTTATGGAGCGTGTTGGGCCTTTGGTTGAAGGCGATGTTAAAGCGTGGCTGACACGCGCCTGTGCGCCCCTTTAATTTTCGAGGTTTCCATGCTGCCAACTGCCCCAGAACTCCGCGTTCCGCTCTGGATTGACGAAGCGGGCAAGGAACGCCCTGCGCTCAAGCTCGCGGATTTAGGCACAGGATTTAAAGTCATCTTTGCCTTCAAATCCACCTGCCCGTCCTGCCATTCCTTTGGTTTTCCTGCCATGCAGACGATTTATGCAGGGTTGAAAGATAAACCTGTCGGCCTAGCCGTTATTCATACGGCCTTTGATGATGACCCGCGAAACTCGCAAGATAAGGTCGCGGCCCTACAAGCGGAATTTAAACTCCCCATTCCTTTCGGCCATGACCCGAAAGTGGGTGACGCCTATCCGACATTTATGACGGATTACCAAACACGCGGCACGCCCTATTTCATCGTCATTGACCCGAACAACCAAGTCATTTTCTCGGACTTCCGTATTGATGCGAATAAGGTTGTTGAGGTTTTAGGTCAGGCTTAATCGGCTAGCCAATCAGCTCCAGCCACTCATCCTCGGTTAGGACTTTGACGCCTGCCGCTTCAGCCTTTTTAAGCTTTGACCCCGCACCTGGGCCCGCGACGAGATAATCTGTTTTCTTGGACACGTTGCCTGAGACTTTTGCGCCGAGGGATTGTGCGCGGGCTTTGGCTTCATCGCGTGAGAAACGCTCTAATTTGCCCGTAAAGACTACCGTTTTCCCCGCTACAGGCGAGTCAGATGTGGGCGCTTCCGCGTCTTGGATATTGAGGTGCGCTGTCAAATTATCGACGATTTCGACATTTCCCTCGACAGCAAAGAAACCTGCCAAAGCCCCTAGCGCCGCCTGCCCCATACCGTCAATTCCGAGCAAGCCCATATAGGCATCACTCACGGGGTTTTGCAGCTCTGGCACCGCCGCGCGGAACTTGCCCCAGCTTATGAAGTGCTGTGCGATAAGCCGCGAATTGGTCCGCCCGACATGGCGAATACCGAGGCCGTATAAGACCCGGTCAAAGGGAATATCGCGGCGCGCATCAATCGCATCAAAGAGTTTCGCCGCGCTCGTCTCGCCAAAGCCCTCCCAGCTCTCAAGCTTGATTTCATCATTGCGGGCGCGGAGCGTGAAAATATCAGCAGGCTCTTTGATTAGGCCTTTATCAAAAAAAGCCTCGACCTGCCGCTCACCCAGACCATCAATATCAAAGACTTGGCGCGAGACGAAATGCACGAGCGCTTGAACGGCTTGCGCGGAACACGCCAGCCCATTGGTACAGCGGCGCACAACATCTTGTTTGCCCGTTTTCTCATCGACATCCGAGCTAACGGGCGCGTCGCACACCGGACATGTGGTCGGGAATTCGAAAGGTTTTTCATCGCGAGGCTCAACCACTCGAAGGACCTGCGGAATAACATCCCCTGCCCGTTGGATTTCAACGCTATCACCGGTTTTGACGCCTAGGCGTTCAATTTCATCGGCGTTATGAAGCGTCGCATTAGACACAACCACGCCGCCAACCGTGATAGGCGCTAGGCGGGCAACGGGCGTGAGCGAGCCTGTGCGGCCCACTTGAATGTCGATGGCTTCAATCGTGGTGATGGCTTTCTCTGCGGGGAATTTATGCGCGATCGCCCAACGCGGCGCGCGGGACACAAAGCCCAGGCGCGTTTGCAGCGCGAGGTCATCTACCTTGTAAACAACCCCGTCGATATCATAGCCTAGCCCTGCCCGCGCATTTAGGATTTCCGTGTAATGGGCAATCATGTCCGCAGGACCGTCATGGCGGCGCATTTCGGGATTAATGCTAAAGCCCCACTCTTTCATTTTCAGGACTGCGCCCATTTGCGTATCGGATAAAGGCGCGCTGACCTCGCCCCAGGTGTAGGCGAAAAATTTGAGCGGTCTTTGCGCCGTTATCGACGGGTCAATTTGGCGGAGACTGCCTGCTGCTGCATTGCGCGGGTTCTTATATTCGGACTTTCCCGCCGCGAGCTGCGCGGCATTCATAGTCTCGAAATCTGCGTGGTCAATATAGACTTCGCCGCGAATTTCCAAAACCTCTGGCCAATCAGCGCCGCCTAGTTTTTTCGGCACCGTAGAGAGCGTCGATAAATTCGCTGTCACATCTTCGCCGACTTGACCATCCCCGCGCGTCGCTCCCGACACCAACTGCCCCTTTTCATAGCGTAGCGCCGCCGACAGACCGTCAATTTTTGGCTCGGCGGTGAAGGCCAGAGGTGCTATTTCAGGCAGGCTCAGAAAGCGTTTCACCCGCGCGGTAAAATCCGAAACATCTTCATCAGAGAACGCGTTATCCAGCGATAGCATCGGGACCGTATGTTTGATTTTGCCAAACTTCCCAGAGGGTTTCGCCCCTACGGATTGGGTCGGACTGTCTTTGCGAATGAGGTGCGGGTGCTCGGTCTCTAGGGCTACCAACTCCTGACGCAGCGCATCATATTCCGCGTCAGAGAGAATGGGATTGTCATCTTGGTAATAGAAAGCATCAGCCGCGCGGATTTCTTGTGATAAGACCGCGATACGTTTTTCAGGGGTCATGACGCCATTAATTGCCGTGCCGCTGCACGCGCTTCCTGTGTGATGGTTTCCCCTGCCAACATGCGCGCAATTTCTTCCTCGCGGTCCTCGTCCAATATGAGCGTGACAGAGGTTGTGGTAGTCTGTCCTTTGGAGCTCTTCTCAATACGGAATTGATTATTCGCACAGGCCGCAACTTGGGGACTATGTGTTACAGTAAAGACCTGCGCATGTTCAGATAAGCGCGCGAGGCGTTTTCCAACCGCTGCCGCGACCGCCCCGCCCACGCCTTGGTCCACTTCATCAAACACCATGACGGCATTATTTTGCCCCGCCAGCGCCACCTTAATCGCCAGAGCAAAACGCGCCATTTCCCCGCCTGATGCGATCTTATCCAACGGGCCAATGGCCGTACCGGGGTTGGTTGAGACAAGAAAGCGGACTTGATCCACGCCTGATGCGCTCTCGGGAGCGGGGGCAATTTCTGTTTTAAACTGGGCTCGCTCCATCTTCAGCGGCGGCAATTCAATCGCGACGCACGCGTCTAATGTCCGCGCCGCCGCACTGCGCGCCGCCGTCAGATTGGCTGCCGCCTTATCATATTGCGCTTTGGCTTTTTCTGCGCGTTTGCGCGTCTGTTCAATATTAATAACAACGGATTCAATCGCCTCTAACTCGCCAGCGAATTCCGCACGCTTTTCGGCAAGCTTATTGACCGTTACGTCATATTTTCGCGCTGCCGCCCTGAGCGCGAATAAGCGTTTCTCGGCCGCCTCTAAGCGGCCCGGTTCTACGTCAAAATTCTCTGCTGCCGTCGCAACTGCCTCACGGGCCTCTTGCGTTTCCAGCATAGCGCGTTCCAAGGCCTCGGAGGCAGATTGGAGCGACCGCGTTGCGGCGATATCACCGTCTCCGAATTTGCTGCGCAGCCGCTCAATTCCTGCCAATGCGGTCGAGAGCCTCGCTTCGAATGCCCCGTCTTCACCCAAAGCCTCTTGCGCGGCGGTGAGTTCCGAAAGCGCCCCCTCCGCGCCTTGTAAAAAGCGCCGTTCTTCCGCGAGTTTTTCATCCTCACCCTCACGCGGGTCGAGCCTATCTAGCTCTTCAATCGCATGCTCCAAAAACTCGCGGTCTGCGCCAGCTTTTGCCTGCAATGCGAGCAAGGCGTCGAGTTCCCGTTGCGTCTCTCGCCGCGCGGTAAAGGCCTCTCGGACGTCTGCAAGTTCACGCTGATATCCACCAAATTGGTCGAGTAAGCTGATATGTGTAGCGGCGTCCAATAAACCGCGGCCATCATGTTGGCCGTGAACTTCAAGCAGCTTATTTCCAAGTTGAGACAAAAGCTTTACGCTGACCGCTTGGTCATTCACAAAGGCGCGGCTGCGGCCATCTGTATTCACCGTTCGGCGCAGCGTTAGATCTTCGCAAGGGTCAAATTCAATATCCTGATCCCGCAAAATCGCCCACGCGGGATGATCGTCTGATAGGGTGAAGCTTGCGATACATTGGGCTTTATCCGTGCCGCTGCGGACTAGGCCTCGGTCAGACCGCGCGCCTGTGGCCATGCCCAACGCATCCAAAAGGATTGATTTACCCGCGCCTGTCTCGCCGGTTAGGGCGCTGAGCCCTCGGCCAAAGTCCAAATCGAGCGATTCGATTAGGACAACATTTCGGACGGACAGCCCCGAAAGCACTTAGAACAAGCGCTCTTTCAAGCGCGTCCAATAGCCTTTTTGACGGGGCTTATTGATTTCATCGTCGAGGTTCACGCCGTAATTCTCCAGCAGCTCATAGCTGTCAGCATACCACTCGCTATCGGGGTAGTTATGTCCGAGCACAGAACCCACAAGCTTGGCTTCTGGAATAACCCCGATTGAAACATAGCTTTCCACGAGGCGGTGTAAGGCTTCTTCGGTTTGAGACGTGGTCTCATAATCTGCGACGACCGTTTTGAACCGTCCAATCGCCGCCAAATGTTGGTTTTGCTTCAGGTAGTACCGACCGATAGACATCTCCTTACCCGCGAGATGATCATGGGTGAGTTGCAATTTCAGCCTCGCATCCCGCGCATAGTCGCTATCTGGGTAACGCCGCACAACCTGCTGTAGCGCCGCTTCAGCGGCTACGGTTGTTGCCTGGTCACGGCCAACATCATAGATTTGGTCATAATAATTGATAGCAATGAGGTAATATCCATAAGGCGCAGAGTCAGAACCTGGATGCAACCCAATAAAACGCTGAGCGGTGGCAATGCTCTCCTCGTGGTCCGCCGCCCGGTACGCTGCATAGGCACTCATAAGCATGGATCGTCTTGCCCACTTATCAAAGGGATGCTGGCGTTCGACCTCTTCGAAAAGGAGCCTGGCGTCGTCCCAATCTCCTCGGTCCATCTGATCTAGAGCTTGATTATAAATCAGCTCCGCAGGACGTTCTACATAGGCTAGGCTTTCCTTTCTATTGGTACCGCAGGCGCTAAGAACGAGCACCGCTGCGCTTAATGACAGCACCTGAAAAGCCGAAGGCATATCTGAGAATTTGGACATGAAACCCGTTCACTCTGTAAATTTTTCGCGTCCATGCCTCATATCGAGTCATATAAATCGCGCTCTGTTCAGAGTATCTTAGAGGTTTCAGTCTGCCGCGGAAAGTGAGAAAAGCGTTAGGCAAGAACAGATGTCAGAGGCGCAGGCGCGTCCGATTGAAGATCCGTCATAGGCATTGTCGTAAATTCCCACGCCGTCGGCGTCCCGTAGAGCTTCATAAGTAAGTCATGATTCAGGCCATGTCCGGATTTAAAGGTCGTAACGCGGCCTAATATTGGTCCGCCCAAATAAAGATCACCCAATAAATCCAGAGCTTTATGCCTGACGAACTCATCATCGAAGCGAAGACCATTTGGATTCAAGACCTTATCATCATCTACAACAATGGCATTGTCATATGACCCACCCTTCGACAGACCCGCGGCCTGCAGGGCTGCAACCTCGTGAAGGCGGGCAAATGTTCGAGCGCCCGCCATGCGTTCACGGAATGAGCGCACATCTGGTACAATTTCCAACCGTTGGTGGCCGATAGCTTCCTCGGCGAATTCAATAGTCACATCCAATTCCAAACGGTCACAAGGTTCTATTCTGGCCCACATATCACCTGACTTGACCTCTACAGTCTCAAGAATTTTGACATACCGACGCGGCGCAGGCTGTTTATACACACCGACTTGCTCGATCAATTGAAGGAAGGGTTCGGATGATCCATCAAGTGCAGGTAATTCTGCTCCGTCCAATTCAATATCCAAATTATCAATGCCCACAGCGCTCAAAGCCGCTAATAAATGCTCAATCGTGGAGACAGCTACGCCAGCCGCATTGGACAGCGTCGTGCAATTTCTAACACCCGTAACAAGGTCGGGACGTACCGGAACAATATTGTCGCGGTCCGTTATGTCTGTACGAATAAAACGTAGGCCTGACCCAATTGCCCCCGGCCGCATGATGAGGCGCGCGTGCTGCCCTGTATGCAACGCCACACTCGCCGTAACAGCAGGCGATCTTAGAGTGGATTGTCGGCGAATATTCATAATTTAAGTGTCGGCCCCAAGTTGGATTGCAAGGTTAATTACAATCCCACTATCATTTCAACAATAAACGCTACGTGACTGAATGTTTCACTTCATGACAAAAAGGCCATTCTAGTGTTAGAATGGCCTTAGCAATCTGAATTTATTGATTTTTTAGCGGTTTTGACGCCTCAAGAAACTTGGAATTTCCAATTCATCATCGGATTTACTTCCGAACAAATCGCCACTTGGTGCTGGCCGGGCATTCACTACAGGGCGCGGCGCTGGGGCAGGTGCAGCTGTTTTTCGACGCCCAAAGAAGCCAAATGGGCTACGAAGCGTGCTCGCAGGAGCTGCCTCCGGAATTGTTGCTGGCGCCGCCTGCACCTCGGCGGCGGGTTGTGCATCTGGCTTGATACGCGGTGGGTAAGGCTTTGGCGCTGTATAAGGCGGCGGCGCGTTTACAGCGGCGGCCTCGGAGTCGACATCAAATTCGTATTCCTGAAACGCCTTGCGCGCCTCGGCCTCTGCTGCCGCGGCTTCTTGCGCGCGTTCATGAACGCCTAGCTCGACAACTTTCACAGGCTCAGGAGCTGGCTCTTCCGTCTCATATGATGGCGTTGCGATTTCATGACGTGCAATGGCATCGACGCCAGTCGCGACAACGGAAACCCTCACAATCCCATCGAGATCAGTATCTAATGCCGAACCGACGATGATATTCGCATTTTCATCAACCTGATTACGGATGAGTTGTGCGGCTTCATCTACTTCGTAAAGGGTCAAATCGCGCCCGCCCGTGATATTGATTAGGACGCCCTTGGCCCCTTTAAGCGAAACATCATCAAGCAGCGGATTGTTGACGGCAGATTCAGCAGCTTCAACCGCGCGGCGATCACCTGTGGCCTCGCCTGTCCCCATCATAGCCTTGCCCATTTCATCCATGACCGTGCGGACATCATTAAAATCCAAATTGATCAGGCCAGGCACAACCATCAAATCGGTTACACCGCGTACGCCAGAATGCAAAACTTCGTCCGCCATAGAGAACGCGTCCGACATTGTTGTTTGCTCGGTTGCGACACGGAAGAGGTTTTGGTTAGGAATAGTAATCATCGTATCGACAGAAGCGTACAGGTTTTCAATACCTTGTTCTGCAAGCTTCATGCGGCGAGACCCCTCGAACATAAAGGGTTTCGTGACGATACCGACCGTCAAAATACCTTTTTCGCGGGCCGCGCGGGCAATAACGGGGGCTGCGCCTGTCCCAGTGCCGCCGCCCATACCCGCCGCGACAAACAACATGTGAGCGCCGTCTAGATGTTCCATGATTTCATCAAGACTCTCTTCAGCGGATTGCTCGCCAATCTCAGGGCGCATGCCAGCGCCTAGTCCTTGCGTGATTCCGCCGCCCATTTGGACCTTACGGGTCGCCGAGTTTAGAGCCAGCGCCTGCGCATCCGTATTCGCAACAACAAAATCAACGCCGTCTAAGCCAGCTGCGATCATATTGTTTACGGCATTACCACCTGCTCCGCCAACACCAATCACGACAATGCGCGGCTTGAGTTCTACAGTTTGAGGCATTTGGAAATTAATAGGCATGACGTCACTCGAATCTATGGTCAATGAAATATGAATCAGAGTGTGAACACAAAGCCTTAACGCGCTGTTAACTGCGTTAACTTTTAAGATAATTAATTAAAAAAACTTCAGCCTTTAAAAGTTTTCACGAAGCCATTGCGCCGTCCGCGCAACTGCATTGCCTGAATATCTTTGGGCGCGCATGCGCCGACCAGATAGATCAGGTGGCCCCATCACAACTTCTTCCCTGCCATCAAAGACACGCTTCAAAAGCCCTGTCGCAACAGCAAAATCAGGCTGGCTCAATTCATCAGATAAACCAAACACACCATAAGGCTGACCTATCCGAACCCGCTTCCCTAATACATTGGTCGCGAGTTCCCGTACGCCATTTAAGTGTGCGCCGCCGCCCGTCAGAACCACTTGCCGACCGGAGTAGGTCTCAAGCCCTGCTTTGAAAATACGGTCTCTTAGCAACTCAAATGTCTCCTCCATACGGGAGCGAATAATATTGGTCGCGATTGATCTTGGCACTTTCTGCAATTCGTCTTGCGCGGCAATCGGGGGGCACGGGACCATGACTGCTTCATCATCAACGCCGTGCAAACAAGAGCCATAAATCATCTTGATGCGTTCCGCCGCTTCAAAAGGCGTAGATAGGCCGCGCGCTAAATCCGATGTCACATTGCGCCCGCCGACCCCTAAGGCATCCACATGAACAAGGGTGTTGTCGCGGAAAATAGCGGCAGATGTAATGCCTGCCCCTAAATCAATTAAAGTCACACCTAAATCTCGCTCGTCTTCGGTCAGGACAGACAAAGCCGCCGCATAAGGGCTAACTGTCACTGATCGTATCGTGAGATGGCAGCGCTCAATGCAATGCGCGAGGTTTCGAAGCGGGCCTATGCCCCCTTGGACAAAATGCATATCAACACCTAATTGACGCCCATACATCCCTCGCGGATCACGAATCCCGTCCTCACCATCCACTTGCCAATTCAAGGGTATTGCATGAAGAATCGCGTATTCGGATTGAGATAGCTCTGACATTGACGAATTTAAAACGCGTCTCAAATCTCGGTCAACGACAGCACCGCTCGCAAATTCAGTTTGGACGGTCATATGCTTGGACCGCATGGATTTTAGTGCGACGTTCACACAAACATCTTGGACAGTTACGCCTGCGGCGCGCTCGGCCTTTTCGACGGCGGCGCGAATGCCGACTTCCGCAGCCTCAAGATCAACAACCGCTCCACCCTTGAGTCCAGAGGACACGCCAAAACCTGAGCCAATCAGGCGAACGCCTAAACCTGGTTCTTCGCGGCCAATTAGGCAAACAACCTTGTTAGACCCAATGTCCAAAACACACACGGTCTCCGGCTGACGTTTTACAGACCCCTTAAACATAACTAGCTAGATTGCGCTATTTGCACAGGTTTCGCCTTCAACCCAATCCGATCAGGCAAGCGCATATCAATGACGCCCACATCACGAGACAGAATAAATGTCTCTCGATCTAGCGCAGCCAGTTGCCCTACAGCTCGCTCAGCCTCTTCGGGCGGCAGTTTGACGACAATATTATTTCGCAAATACAAGTCCCAGCGGCCCGACGGAAATTGAACAAGGCTCTCAACGCGCGACCAAACTTCATCATAGGGCGCTAGCATGGATTCGATACCTTGCGCCGCCGCAGGAGCTTGCGCGCCGACATAGGTTCTCAGGCCCGTGGGAACCGAGCTTGCGGTCTCGACAGGAACAATTAAAGCCCCCGATTCTGCAAGCAAATGCAGTTTTCCTTCGTCTTGCCATAAAGCATAAGGGGTCGTCTCCACGATTTGAACGACAATTCGGTTTGGCCATAAACGGCGGACAACCGCGCGGTCGACCCAAGGTAGGCTTTCGGTACGGTCCCGCGCTGCGTCCAAATCAACCCCAAAGAAATAGCTTCCCGTTTGGATTTGCGCAGCGATACGAATATCGCGCTCGTTCAAACGCCTCTCGCCCATCACATCGATTTTCTCGACGACGAACCCCGCCGCCATAAGACGGTCAATTTTCCAGCTATTTAAGCTTTCCCGAACGGCAGGAAGATATCCGCCCAACCAAAGCCCGATAAAAATTAAAGCGAAGAAAGTGCCGACGATTTTGAGAATAAAACGAAAGAACGCTTTTGGCGAATGTTTCGCCGCCCGCATTTGGGCTGCCATCCAATTTTGAGACCCCCGCAAACCAGGTTTTAGCGGGCTAACCCGCATCATCCCTTTGAACTTTGATCTACCTTTTTTTACCGCGGCCATGAAGCGTCCTCAACCATCCAGCGACAAAGCTGTTCAAAATCAACTCCAACATAAGCCGCTTGTTCAGGAACAAGCGATGTTGGAGTCATCCCAGGTTGAGTATTCACTTCAAGCATTACGATTTTGTTTACCACGTTACTTTCTGTGCAATTTTCATCATTAAATCTGAAATCCGCACGAGAAATACCCCGGCAACCAAGTGCATTATGCGCTTTTTCCGCCCAATTGAGGCAAAGCGCAGTTACATAATCGGGTAAATCAGCGGGACATTGATGCTTTGCTGCGGCTTCGCCATATTTCGCCTCATAGTCATACCAACCGGTATCCGACTCAGCCGCAATGATTTCTGTCACGCAAATGGCCTTCCCGTCCCTCACTGCAACGGTCAATTCGCGTCCTGGGATATAAGCTTCGACGACAACCTCTTCTCCCATGTCTTTATCAGCCTTGATAGCGGCGCTTTGCGCGGCGTCATCCTCTTTCACAATATACACAGACTTAGACGACCCCTGACCATTGGGCTTCACGACATAGGGCATTGCAATCGGATGAGATTTCGCGACATCAAGGCGGCGAAAAAGACCGCCATCGGCAACCGTAATCCCAATAGCTTTAAGAACATGTTTCGCGCGGTGCTTATCCATCGCAAGCGCGGACGCCATCACGCCAGAGTGGGTATAGGGCTTGCCATACATATCGAGCACACCCTGAACGCGGCCATCCTCACCCCAATCCCCATGCAGTGCATTGAAAATGACATCAGGATTTGCCGCAAGCAGTTGCTCCCACAGTCCGTGGGTGACATCAATTTCGGTGACATCATACCCGATATTGCGCAAAGCTTTGGCACAAGCTGCGCCAGACACGAGAGAGACTTCGCGCTCAGAGGACATTCCGCCAAGTAGAACCGCTACCTTCATTACACTGTTTCCCCAATGCGGCGCACTTCCCACTGTAATTCCACGCCTTGCGTTTCCAGAACGCGTGCTCTGACCGTCTCGCCGAGCGCTTCCAAATCTGCCGCCGTCGCGCCGTCGGCATTTATCATGAAGTTACAGTGCTGCTCACTCATCTGCGCGCCGCCTACGCGGAGACCACGGCACCCCGCCTCATCTATGAGTTTCCAGGAGGAATGGCCTTCTGGATTCTTAAAAGTCGACCCGCCTGTTTTCTCGCGGATAGGCTGGCTGGCTTCGCGCTTGGCGGTGATATCGTCCATGCGCGCCGAAATAGCGGAAGGCGTATCAGACGTACCTTCAAAGACAGCTTCTGTAAAAATCAAGTCTTTCGCCGCCCCGCAATGGCGATAGCTATACTTCATCTCGTCGGGGCTCATGACCTGACGCCGTCCGGATCGGTCAAGCGCAACGACAGTTCTCAAGATATCTTTTGTTTCAGCGTCATAACAGCCCGCGTTCATCCGTAGAGCCCCGCCAATTGTGCCTGGTACGCCCGCGTAAAACTCCAGCCCTGCAATCCCAGCAGCTGCAGCTTTCTTCGCCACGGTTTTATCTAAGGCCGCAGCACCTGCGGTGACGCGCAAACCCTCGCTTGAGACCTTTCCAAACTCTGGCCCCAAGCGAATAACAACGCCTTTCACGCCGCCATCGCGGACAAGCGTGTTGGAGGCGACGCCCAAAATTTGCACGGGGATTTCATCTGGGGTTGAGCTTAGAAAATGCGCCAGATCAGCCTCGTCTTTTGGCATGAACAAAGCCTCAGCAGCCCCGCCAACCCTGAGCCACGTATACGGAGCAAGCGGAACACTCGCGCTAAGTTTCCCGCGCACCTTTGGCAATCGGTCTAAAAGACTCACAACTTGCCAAGCTGTTCGGGGAGTTCAGCCGCCCAATAGGTAATGTCACCTGCCCCAAGACAGACCACCAAATCCCCCGCTTCCAAATGTGGATGCAGGTCTGCGGCTAATGACGCCTTTGAGGTAAGCGCCACATCTCTGTGGCCGTGACTACGTAAGCTCTCCGCGAGAGCGGGACCAGATACGCTCTCAATCGGCGCTTCCCCCGCCGCGTAAACATCCGCGACATAGACAAAATCCGCATCATTAAAACAGGTCGAAAATTCTTCAAAGTGATTGGACAGACGCGAATAGCGATGCGGTTGCACAACGGCATGAACGCGGCCTTTTGAAACTTGCCGGGCTGCTTGGAGGACCGCCGCGATTTCCACAGGATGATGCCCATAATCATCAATAACATTCACGCCGTTCCATTCCCCAACATGGGTGAAGCGGCGCTTAACGCCGCCAAAGCTAGCTAATCCCGCTCGAACTTTCTCGACATCCAAACCGAGCTCTCTCGAGACCGCAATGGCGGACAAGACATTTTGCGTATTATGCTTGCCGGCCATGGGCAGGAATAAATCTTCCCACCGATCTTCTTCACCATCATGATTTCTGAAGACGACATCGAAGCGCGAGCCTTCTGTCTCTGGACGTAAGTTTTCTGCCCGCACATCCGCTTGCGGGTTAAAGCCATAAGTGATGACGCGGCGATCACTAATGCGGCTGACGAGTGTCTGCACTTCGGGGTGATCGATACACAACACGGCGAAACCGTAAAAAGGCAGGTTCTCGACGAAGGTATCAAAAGCTTTGCGCAAGACATCGAAATCGCCGTAATGCTCCATATGTTCGGGATCGATATTTGTGACGACGGCAACGGTCGGCAATAGTTTTAGAAATGACCCATCACTTTCATCGGCTTCGACAACCATCCATTCTCCAAGGCCAAGTTTGGCATTAGACTTGTAGGCATTGATTATCCCGCCGTTAATAACCGTCGGGTCCAGACCGCCGCCCTCTAATAGCGCCGCAATCATTGTTGTCGTTGTTGTTTTCCCGTGCGTTCCGCCGACGGCGACGGTCCATTTGAGACGCATCAACTCCGCGAGCATTTCCGCGCGGCGCACGACAGGAATAGAGCGCGCCCGCGCTTCCATCAGCTCAGGGTTATCCGCCTTAATCGCTGAAGACATCACAATTGCGCCCGCGCCGACAACTTGTTCGGCCCTTTGGCCAATGAAAATCTCAGCGCCCAAACGTTTCAATCGCGCCGTATTTGTACTCTCCCGCGCGTCGGAGCCTTGAACCTGATAGCCCAAATTCAACATGACTTCGGCAATACCAGACATACCGATACCTCCAATGCCAACGAAGTGAATTGGACCCAGATCAAAGGGGACCTTCGTCGCGAGAGCATTTTGCTTGAGATTAGTTTGGGGCATATTGGCCTTAGGTAAGCGTTGCGATGACCAACTGTGCGAGATCACGAGCCGCGTTCGGACGCCCGAGGGAACGGGCAGAAGCGGCGGCGGAAGAGAGCCAGTTCGAATCATTTAATCTATCCTGCAAGATATTAGCGACAGATTCAGGCGTAAACTCAGATTCGGGCAGAATATCGGCAGCTCCGTGACTTTCCAGTGACCGCGCGTTGATGGTTTGATGATCATCCATAGCAATCGCGAGCGGGATAAGAAGCGAGGGTTTACCCATGAGAGCAATTTCAGACACAGACGACGCCCCCGCCCTTGCTATAATATAATGCGCTTTTGCAAGGTGAGCCTCAATGTCGGAAAAGAACGTTTCACAAATCGCGCCGACGCCCAATTCCGCATAAACCGCCCGCGCTGTTTCGACTTCGCTTTCGGTTGTTTGCTGAACAACTCTTATACGGCTTCTCAGCTCAGAGGGTAATAAAGCCATAACCTTGGGGAGTGTTTGCGACAAAATCCGTGCGCCCAAACTCCCGCCAACACAGAGAAGATTGATAACATCTGTCGGCGGGTCATAGCGCTCAGGGACAGCATCCGTAATCTGCGCGCGCATAGGATTGCCTAAGAAGTGAATATTAGCTTTCGAACTAACTTTTTCTAATCTCTCAAAACCCGAAACAACATGATTGGCTTTCGCAGCAAAGACCCGGTTGACGCGGCCTAAGACAGCATTTTGTTCATGCAGGATAGTGGGGAGTCCTAAGGATTGCGCAGCGCGCATGGCGGGAAATGCGGGATATCCCCCAAAACCGACAACAATGTCTGGTTGCCAATTACGAATGAAGGCTTTGGCTTGGCGTATGCCTTTAGCGAGTTTGAATATGCCCTTTATAGCCTGGAAAGGCTTACGCGGAGAAATAGACGCCGCCTGCACTTCGATAATTTTATCTGCTGGAATACGGCCACTATGTTTCTGTCCGCGCGCATCCGTCATCAGCGCGACCTTCCAGCCTTTAGCTTTTAGATTTTCAGCTAAGGACTGCGCCGGGAACATATGGCCGCCCGTACCACCAGCCGCGAGAAGAATTCTACGTGTCACTGTACCCTCGGGGCCAAAACTCTACTTGCCATATTCATAGGCCCCAGGACGCCGCCGCGTGAAGGCGAGGATTAGACCTGCGGTAAAACACATCGCCAGCATGGACGACCCGCCATTGGAAATAAACGGCAGCGTCATGCCTTTACTGGGCGCCATATTTAAATTCACGAAAAGATTTATGATGGCCTGCATCCCAACCAATGTGGCCAACCCTGCCGTCGCGAGTTGGCAGAAATAATCATTTAGCCGCAACGCATTGCGGAACGTCTGCACCACGAACCCCGCGATTAGAAAAATAAGAATGGTTGATATAAGAAAGCCAAACTCTTCAACCGTTACAGCAAAAATAAAATCCGTATTCCCATCGGGCAAAGAGTATTTCACGCGTCCCTCACCAGGACCTTGACCAAAGAACCCACCGGAGGATATCGCCTCCAAGGCCTTATCGGTCTGATAGCTATCAGAGGTATTTGGGGAGATAAAAGCCGATACGCGGGCGCGAACATGCGGCAAAGTCAAATAAGCAGCAACAACACCCACCATCGAAATTCCGAGCATAATCAAGAGCCACCCTAGCGAGAGCCCTGCGAAGAAAAACACACCAGCAAACCCAAGAGTCAGGAGAAAAGACTGTCCAAAGTCTGGTTGAGAAATGAGGAGCGCAATAAGCGCAATATAGGCTGCGAAAACTATAGCCACAGAGGGCACGTTGGGATCTCTATGACGAATGGAAAACATCCACGCCGCGAAGACAATGAAGGCAGGCTTGGCGAATTCCGAGGGCTGCAAGCCTAGAGGCCCAATTCGAACCCAGCGCGTCGCGCCTTTGACCTCATATCCTACGATGGGAAGGGCTAACATGATAAAAAATGACCCAATCAACGTCAGCACAGCAATTCGGCGCGCGTTCACCGCGTCAAACAAGGAAACCCAAAACATCCCCACAACACCGATGACGACGAATGCCATGTGCTTATAGAGAAAGAAGAAAGCGTTATCATAACCCAAACGCTCTGCCGCAGCAGGGCTGGACGCCATGGATAAAATAAGGCCCGCGCCAAGCAAGCATACCAGGAAAGACATCGTCGCATGATCAACACTTCGCCACCACTCCCCCACGATGTTACGGCGAGAGCGAGACGTTATTAATTGGGGTAGGACGTTGATCATGCCGCTTCCCCATCTTGTTCGGCGTTAGATTTAATCGGCTTATCAATCCCCATTAGATTTTGTGCTTGGGCACGAAAAGCTTCGCCTCGCATTTCAAAGTTCTTAAATTGATCAAAGCTTGCGCAGGCTGGCGAAAGCAAAACAATGGGATTTTTCACACCAGACTGCAGCGCGTCGCGCGTCGCACAGAGCAAAGCCATCTTAAGCGTTTTCTTTATTTCATATTGGACACCCGCAGAGTCCAAGGTTGCAGCAAAATCATCCGCTGCCTCACCGATCAAATAGGCAGACCTCACGCGGTCAAACAAATCAGATAGCGGTTCAATCCCGCCCTCTTTTGCGACACCGCCGGCGATCCAAAAAACATTCTTATAACTCGAAAGCGCTTGCCGCGCGGCGTCGGCGTTGGTGGCTTTACTATCATTAACAAAGCGAATATTCCGAAGCGTTCCAATTGTCTCCATCCGGTGCGCCAGACCTGGGAATGACAAAATCGCCTCCCCAATTTCTTTCGAATCGAGACCCAGACTTGATACAGCCGCGAAGGCCGCCGCCGCATTTTGATAATTATGTTGTCCCTCAAGCGCGACAGCCTGACTCAAATCGCAAACCTCTAACGACTTTTTCGACATATTTGAAAAGAGTTTACCACCAAGCGCGCTCACCCCGTGCCCGACAGCTCGGCGGGCACTAATGGGGATTATGCTCCGGCCATTGTGTACTTTTAGCTGGGAGCAGAGAGATTTCCCATAGGCGTCATCGACACCGACAATCACAGCGTCCTCATGGGTCTGATTGGCGAATACCGCCTGCTTTGCTAAACCATAGTCCTCCAATGTACCATGTCGGTCCAAATGATCGGGCGACAGATTCAAAAAAATGGCGGCATTGGCGCGGAGCGATTTTGTCCGCTCAAGCTGATAGCTTGACAGCTCAATCACATAATAAGTGCCGCGATGCATGCGGTCTAAGTCAAGAACCCCTCGCCCAATGTTTCCGCCAATTTGTGCGTCTTTTCCACAGCTCTTTAAAATATGTCCAATCAAAGTTGTCGTAGTCGATTTTCCATTTGTTCCGGTAATCGCAATAATCTTTGGTCGGTCCTTTTCAGGCTTTGCCGCCACTTCGCGCGCGAGAATTTCAATGTCGCAGATAATGGGGACGCCTTCGGCCTTGGCGCGCTTTGCTGACCAATGCGGCTTTGGGAGTTTGTGCGGCACACCTGGCGACAACACGAATTCATCTACCTTCGACCAGTCTGCCCGCATAAGGTTTTCGATGGGAACACCTTGTTTTTCCGCAGAAATTCTAGTGTCTTTATCGTCGTCCCACGCCCAAACCGTGGCCCCGCCTGCCACAAGCGACAACGCTGCGGACACACCTGTGCGCCCAAGTCCGAAGACGGCAACCGTGCGGCCGCGAAATGTATCTGCATTAATCAACGGAGCTTCAACGTAGAAAGTCCGACGAGCGCAAGTATGATTGCAATAATCCAGAAACGAATAACAATCGTCGGTTCTTGCCAGCCCTTCTTTTCAAAATGATGATGGATGGGGGCCATTCGGAATACGCGTTTTCCAGTCAACTTAAATGAGGCGACTTGCACGATGACGGACACGGCCTCTAAGACAAACAACCCGCCGATAATCGCCAAAACGATCTCATGTTTAATGGCAACAGCCGTCACGCCCAAAGCTCCGCCGAGCGCTAAAGACCCTGTGTCGCCCATGAAGACCATCGCAGGCGGCGCATTGAACCAGAGAAACCCTAGCGACGCGCCGATGATTGCACCCAAGAAAATTGTAACCTCTGCACTGCCCGGAACGTGAGGCACCCCAAGATAATTTGAGAAAATTGCGTTGCCCACCAGATAGGCAATAAAGGCCAAACTCATACAGGCAATCATGACAGGCACAATCGCAAGACCATCTAGCCCATCCGTGAGGTTTACCGCATTCGCGGTGCCAACAATGACAAAACAACCAAATGGAATGAAGAAAATGCCCAAGTTGATGGTAAAGTTCTTGAGTAATGGAATGGCGAGACCCGTCGCAAATTCACCCTCTTGCGGAAATGCTGTTGTGAGAATCCAAACAGCAATCGCGGCAATTAAAATTTCGCAGAGCAATCGAATTTTGCCTGAAAATCCCTTATGAGACTGCCGAGAGACTTTGAGATAATCATCATAAAAGCCAATCGCGCCAAACCCTACGGTCACAAAGAAAATTGTCCATAAAAATGGATTGCTCAAATCCGCCCAGAGCAAAGTTGAAATAACGACCGCCAATAAAATCATCAGCCCGCCCATGGTCGGCGTGCCCGCTTTTTGAACGATATGACTCTCTGGACCATCCTCGCGAATAGGCTGGCCTTTTCCTTGGCGTGACCTCAACGCATTGATCATTTTCTCACCAAAAATAAAAAAGATTATGAGAGACGTCATCAACGCTCCGCCTACGCGGAAAGTGATATAATTGAAGAGATTGAAGAGCTGAAACTCCTCTCCCAACGGCCCTAGCCATTCGTAGAGCATTTAACCTTCCCCCTTAAGCTGCGCGACCAACTTACCAACACCCGACGCATTGGACCCTTTGATCAACACAATATCTCCATCAAGGAGTTCGCCTTTCAGTTTGGTTAACAAAGTCTGCGGTTTTGAAGACCAACCCGCACGCATCGGCTGAGGCAGCGCCCCCATCAACATGCGCATACATTCGCCCGCCATGAATACACGTTCAAACCCGGCCGCAACAAGCGGTTCAGCGAGCGAGCGGTGCATCTCTAATTCATCTGCACCCAGCTCATACATATCGCCCAACAGCGCGAGCTTTCGGCCAGAGCGCAAAGCGGCGGCGGAGAATGCCGCGCGCATGGAAGCGGGATTTGCGTTGTAACTTTCATCAATCAATGTGATCGTTTTACCCTCAATCGTCAGGGCATGCGTATCACCTCGTCCAGGTGCGAGGGTCGTTTTTCGAAGCGCCATCGCGCAGCGCCGAAGCGGCAGTTCCACTGCTACAGCAACGGCCATACAAGCGGCGGCATTCATAAACCAATGCTCGCCCGGGACCATCAACGTCACATCAAATTGCTGCCGCGCGATACGCAGCCGAACATTCCCGCCATTCGCATGAGAGTTTTTACTCACAATGGCGACATCATCCTCATCCGAGTGACCGAAGGTTAGCACGCGCAATTGCGCCGCAACCGCCTTCTCGCGAATGCGCGGTGTATGCTCATTGTCTCCGTTTAAAATTATTATCGCGCCAGGTGCCATCCCATCTATGATTTCAGCTTTCGCATCAGCGATCGCTTCTACCGAGTCAAAATGCGCGAGATGCGCCCCGACAACATTATTTATGACGGCGATTTGAGGTTTGGCGAGCGTGGACAAGCCTGACATTTCCCCTGCATGGTTCATCCCCATCTCTAAGACAGCATATGCGGTCTCATTCGGGATGGTTGCCAAGGTGATGGGCAAGCCTAGATGATTATTGAATGATTTTAATGACTTATGCGTCGTTCCGAAAGCGGACAACATAACCGCTAAGGCTTCTTTGACCGAGGTCTTACCAACGCTACCCGTCACGCCAATCCGAAGCGCCTTGCGATTATCTCTCGCGTAAACACCCAAAGCCTCTAACGCTTTAGTACTATCAGCTACAATAACAGCGGGTGTTCCCTCTGGAGCCGTCTCACACAAAACTCCGGCCGCACCTGCCTCAATCGCTGCAGGGATATAATCATGCCCATCGCGCGTGTCTTTTAGCGCGACGAATAACTCACCCGCTTTCAGGCTCCGCGTATCAATTGACAGACCCGTTATTTCAAATTCTTTGGTGGACTTGCCGCCCGTGGCTTTCGCTATCTCTTCTGAACTCCAAAGCGTCATGACAGGTACTCTCGCGCAACTTCAACATCTGAAAAAGGTATGGTTTCTTTGCCCACTATTTGGCCTTGTTCGTGACCTTTACCCGCAATCACCAAACAATCTTTCGGTGCCAAGCGGCGGATACCTTCCGCGATAGCTTGTGCCCGATCCCCAATCTCCGTAGCCTTGGGACAGCCCTGCAAGACGGCTTTGCGAATAAGCGCGGCGTCTTCGGTTCTTGGATTGTCATCTGTGACAATAACCTGGTCCGCGAGTTTTGCTGCAACACAACCCATCTTTGCACGCTTATCGGGATCACGGTCCCCGCCGCAGCCGAAGGCGATAATTATCTCGCCCTCCGTATGCGGCCGAACGGACCTAAGTAATTTATCCAGACCGTCTTCGGTATGGGCGAAATCAACATAAACGGGCGCGCCGTCTTTGCATCCGGCTAGTTCCAAACGCCCAGCTACGCCTTTAAGATGTCGTAGCGCCTCAATCGCCTGACTTTCTTCAACACCTGTTTTCAGCGCCAAACCTAGCGCCGCAACAGCATTCAGTGCCTGAAACTCACCCGCTAGAGGCAAGTCAACTTTATGCCGCGCACCATGCACAACCAAGTTCAAATGCTGCCCAGCTGCATGAGGCATGACTTCGTCTATGCGGATATCTTTTCCCGTCCAACCTACTTGTAAGACATCCTGACCTAAACCTTCGCAGACCTCAACGAGATGCGCGCCAAATTTGTCATTCGTATTGATAACGACCGGCGCACCTCGCGGTGTTAAATCGATAAACAAGCGCGCCTTTGCGGAAAAATAGTCCTGAAGACTAGGATGGTAGTCGAAATGATCTTGCGTCAGATTAGAAAATCCAGAGGCCGATACTTTCACCGCATCCATCCGATATTGCTTTAGCCCGTGCGAGCTTGCCTCCATGGCCACATGTGTAACCCCCTCGGCCGCCAGCTTTGATAATGTCTGATGCAGTGCCAAAGCATCTGGCGTTGTATGGGTCATCGGCTTACATCCCGCCGAGGACGTGACACCCAGCGTCCCAAAACAAGCCGAGTTAAATCCAGCATAAGCCCAGATTTGGCGTAGAAAATCGACGGTTGATGACTTCCCATTTGTACCCGTCATAGCGACAAGTGTCGCAGGCTGCCCTGGATAAAGCTTTGCAGCCGTCTGCGCGTAAACCAAGCGCGGTTTTGGAACTGATATGACCGGGACACTGGCCTTCACGCCCTCAACTGACAAAATAGCCACTGCGCCATTTGCAATAGCTTGCGGTATAAAATCCCGGCCATCCATTGCCGTCCCGGGCAGCGCCGCAAATACCATACCAGGCTTTATTTGGCGGCTATCCGCACTCAACCCAATAACGACTGCATCATTGTCCAGCTCAAATAGGCTCCGAAGTGTGTGATGCATCATGGCGTCACCACTATCTCGGCGCGAGCCAACTGAGAGCCATCACGCGCACCCGGCAGAATTGGACCAATTCGGCGAATGACCTTCCCCGCTACAGGCGCCGCATTCCAGCCGGCTGTCGCATAGCCATGCGTTCCCTCAATCGCCTTTGGCTCGTCAAGTGTAACAATCATCGCATAACGCGGCGCAGAATGAGGAAAAGCCGCCACAAAACTCGTGACCAGACGTTGCTGGTCATAACCACCCTCTTTTGACGGCTTCTCTGCCGTACCCGTTTTACCCATAACGCCATATCCCGGAACATTAGCCTTTCGACCCGTCCCGTCTGTTACAACAAAGCGCATCATATCTTTCATGTCTCGTGACACCTCTGACCGAAAAACACGCCGCTCGACAGCTGGCGACGCAATCGAGCGCTTCCGCACCGTGGGCGTGACATACACGCCATCATTCAACATACCAGCAATAGCCGCAGTCAGAGCAAGGGGTGTAACAGACAAACCATGACCATAAGACACGGTTACGGTTGCCATCTCACCCCACCGCTTCTGCACCTGAGGCTTCGCGCTCTCAGCCAACTCATAATCCACGCGAGACAAGAGGCCCAAATTTCGAAGATGAGCTTGCTGACTATCAGCGCCGATGCGCTGAGCAATCATAGCCGTCCCTCGGTTAGAACTTTCAGCCAAAACCCCTGTGATATTCAGCGGTACTTTTGACGGATGATCATCGCGAATGAATTTATTGCGGACTTTATAAGGTTTCTGCACTTCAAATAATTCGGATTTATCTACCACGCCGTCCTCCAATGCCATTGCCATAGTGAGCGGTTTAAAAACACTCCCTAGGTCATAGGTGGACATTGCGGCATGATTAAAGAGAGTTTCAGGCAATGTTGTGTCCGGATTATTAGGATTAAAGTTCGGAACCGACACCATCGCAATAATCTCGCCCGTATGGATATCCATGACAACACCACTTGCGTCCAACGCATCGAACTTCTGACGCGCCTGCGCCAACTCATCCGCTAAGGCGAATTGGACTCGCAAATCCAAAGACAGGGCAACGGAGGGCGCATCATCAGCGGTTAAATCGGAATTAAACGCCCGCTCCGCACCAGCGACACCAACCATGTCCACATTTGTAAACCCAACCATATGAGACGCCAAGTTCTCTCTCGGATACACCCGCTTAGGCTCTTTCCGGAACGCCAGACCTGGAAGCCCCAATCCAAAAACAGCCTGCCGCGCCTTTGGCGTCAATCCCCGCTCCAACCAGACAAAACTACGGTCCATTTCGAGTTTTTGCCGCAGTTTCTCGCGATTTAGATGCGGACGGAGCCTGACTAACGCCTCCGCAGTCTCGCGTGGATTCCAAACTCGGCGCGGCTCTGCGTATAATGAATAGGTCTCTAAGGTTGTTGCTAGCAGCTCCCCATTGCGGTCGGTAAGATCTGCGCGCTGTATTTTGAGGACTTGGGGTAGATTTTGCCGGTGCTCATGTGGTGAGAAGAGCGAGATTTCAGCCAGCCTCACAACCGCAATCAACAACATGAAAACAAAGGCCACGACGCCAATACGGATACGAATTCGTCCCTCCGTGACCGTCTGATACTCTTCATCTTCCAGCGTTAAAGTCTGCTGGTTTTGGAAAGTTTGAAAATCACTCATCGCCTTCCCCCTCAACCAATGGGAATAGCGCCTCGATATCGCGAATATTTCGCTCTTGTGACGGCGCAATTGGACTCATCGCCAAGTGAGAGTCGCTCAATTCAGACAAGCGAGCCGGGTTTTTCAAATACGCCAATTCAGCGCGGAGCACACGAACGGATGCTTCTTCCGTCGCAATTGCACGTGACAAATTTCGCACATCCCGCTTCGCAGATTGCGCATGGGTTTTCACAAAATAAAGCGTTACGGTCAGCACAACACCTATCAAAAACAAGAAGAACCAGGACATACGGCGCGACGCCCGCGACGACACAGAATAGGACATACTCACAGTCTCGCCTCCAGCTCTGTCAATGAAATCACATTGGGCAACAACCTATCATCCGGATCGAATGGCGCCGCCTCTGTTCGCACCGCCACACGAAGTTTTGCCGATCGAGATCTCGCATTCTCCGAAACTTCTGTCTTCGAAGGCTTCGTCACACTACGCTGCGGTAGCATAAAGCTTGCGGCCGGCCCGTCATGCTTCACCTCGGGCGCATAACGTGAGCCGCCGCTCACCTCGCCCGCGCGCCGGCGGAAAAAACTCTTAACGATTCGATCCTCTAACGAATGAAAAGTCACAACAACGAAACGACCCTCTGGCTGCAATATCCGTTCAGCGGCACACAGCCCCTTATAAAGCTCTCCTAGCTCATCATTCACGAAAATCCGCAAGGCTTGAAATACTCGCGTCGCAGGATGTGTTTTCCCGCGCCGCCCCAAGGCCTTTTCCAAAATATCTGCTAGATCAGCCGTCGTCACGATATCACCCTGCTCCCGCGCCGAAACGATACAATTCGCAACATGCCGCGCCCGCTTTTCCTCGCCATAAACCTGAAAAACTCGCGTTAATTCACTCACCGACAAATTGAGAACAGCATCACGCGCCGTAGGCCCGCCGCCTTGCGCCATACGCATGTCTAGGGGACCGTCGCGCATGAAAGAAAATCCGCGCGCCGCTTGATCTAGCTGCATTGAAGATACACCAATATCAAGAACAACAGCGTCAACCGACTCGATACCCACTTCACCCATTTTCGAAAATGGGGTTTGAATAAACTGAAAACGCTTACCCCATTCAGAGATCAACTCATTCGCGCGCGGCAAAACATTTGGATCGCGATCCAGCCCAATAACCGAGCAAGGCGCGGATCTTAAAATAGCCTCGCTATATCCACCATTCCCAAACGTGCCATCCACACAAGCTTGACCGGCCCGCATATCGAGCCCGCGCAAAACCTCTGGCAACATAACAGGATAATGCATCATGCCGGCTTCATCCGGTGACGGTTAGCCCGCGCCTTTTCGCGCAAAGACGTGCGGCGCGCCTCATGAGAGACTTCATCCCAAATTTCAAACTTTCGCCCGCGCCCGACAAAAGTCACCTTTCCAGACAGAGCCGCATGCTCCCGAAAATGAGCCGGCAGAACAATGCGTCCCGTTGAATCAAAGCTCAGTCTCTCGCTTTCACCAAAAATCGTGAGCTCCAACGCCTCTCGTCCTTCATCATAAGGATCCAGACGCTCTAACATCTCTTGGTAGTGCGCCAAAACAGACACATCGCCGCCCTCAAGATAGGCGCCGTCCAAACTCGGCCATAGCACTACGCCCTCAAACCCGGAGTCAGAGCAATGCGAACGAAAACTAGCAGGCACGGACAAACGCCCCTTCGCATCGAGATTGTTCGTTATACTGGACAGAAACACGTTTCAGACCACCCATCACCACCGCAAAGCCCTGCGCTTGCGTTGAATATGGGATATTATGGGATATTATGGGAAACAATGGCATTTTGAACGAATTATTAACCTTAAATTGCCCCACGCACAGGCTGTGAATATAGTGGATAAGTACAAGTTTAATATAGAATTCAAGCAGTTAAGGTGTGGTTAACCATAAGAAAAAGCGCAGGTATTTCTACCCACGCTAAAAACGCTCAATGGTGCAATCCGAATTAGTCGATTGTGTAACCTGGAACGGCTTCATCTTCTTGATGCCCTGGATGATACATATCCATAAATATCAGTCCGTCCTGACGCTGCCCCCCGCAGCTTAGCGCATAGCCATCAATGATGGAACCATAAGGCCCGGCACCAAAGCTTCCCGCACGATTAAATTGAAGGCGAGACCCATCTGAGCACTTTAACCGAGATAGATACGCCCTCTGACCTTGAGGTGCATGGGCGCGAACAGGGTTGTTTTCTGTTCCCAACGCGAATTTCTGAGCCTTAGTTGCCGCAACATCAACATCTGCGGCACTCATCCGGCCACCCAACAATAGGGCGGCAAAGGAGTCACTGGAGGTACTGGCCTGTCTTGTAGGTTCAATCGTGTCCGTCGTGGAACAGCCTGAGACGATAGTAACGGACATAACACCTATAACAATCTTAGAAATTGTATTCATAACTACCTCCACCTCACAGGTTAAAGGCAGATTTAAATTTTGTCAAAAAGGAAGATATGTCAGGGAGCCTATAAGCCGGGTTCTGTTCCCATAAATGGGTGACGATCATTCATCTAGGATGCGCCTTGCGGCACACCTCATGCAACCAACCCGGACAGCCATGGCGCGACGCACAATACTGTCCCTATTTGGTTTTGCTCCGGATGGGGTTTACCTTGCAGCCTCTGTTGCCAGACGCCCGGTGCGCTCTTACCGCACCCTTTCAGCTTTTCTCTTATGATTTGCGAGCAAATCACTTAAGTAGTTTCCTCTCTGTGGCACTATCCCTCAATTCACATTGGCCGGGCGTTACCCGGCATCCTGTACGCGCTGGAGCCCGGACTTTCCTCGAGCCATGCAAATACATGCACGCTTCGCGACCGTCCAGCTCCCTGACAGGGCGGTAAGTGTTTGGAGTTTTGCGCAATGTCAAGCTAGGAAGGGCCTATGAAACATCTCGTCATCCTTTCGATTAGCCTCCTTCTTGCCGCCTGCTCAGCCTCCGCGCCCGCACCAGACGCAACAAAGATTTACCCCGCAAAGACCGTCATCACGGTCGACCCTACGAATGCGGATAGTGAAGCCGTAGCCATATTAGACGGAAAGATTGTGGGGATAGGCAACCTAAAAGCTCTCCAATCAGAATTCCCTAAAGCCGGAATTGACAGCCGATATGAAAATGCCGTGATAATTCCCGGATTGATCGACCCGCATGTTCACATGACACTAGGCGCAATGATGTACGGCCTAGATTGGGTGCCGCCTTGGGATATGCCCCATCCAGACGGACTTGTCGAAGGCACGAATACCAAATCCGATCTGCTCAGCCGAATACAATATTTCAATTCGCAGAAAACGGATGAAAGCCCGCTTATTCTCTATGGCTATCACAATCTTGTTCAGGGCGACATCGATAAGACGGATCTAGATAAGATCGCCTATCGTCGACCTATAATTATTTGGCATTATTCGGGTCATGACTTTTACATGAACTCCCCTGCGCTAGACCTTTTTGGTATAACACCTGAACTGCATGAAAAATATGAAGGCGTTGCATTAAATTCTCAGGGGCAACTCACAGGCCGTATTTATGAAGATGCCGTCGCGCCACTACTGCCAAAACTCGCGCCTTATCTTTTAAACCCGGCGCATATTGAAAAAGGTTTTAAGGGTTTCGAGACACTGCTGACACAAGGCGGGGTCACGACCGTCGCAGAAATGGGCTATGGTATTTTTGGCCGCGAGTTTGAGAATGGCGTCATTAACACCCATTACAGCGAGAGCGACCCTTATTCCCTCTACCTTGTCCCAGAACATCGGGCCTTTGCACAAGAATTTGGCGATGAAAGTGCCGCAAAAATTGTTGAACTTGCCAAAAATGACCCCCGCATTTTGCCTCAAGTCAAACTCTTCACGGACGCCGCCTTTTATTCGCAAACCATGAAACTCGCCGCCCCCGGATATCTTGCCGGTCAATCCCAAGGCACAGACGGGCTCTGGGTGACAGAGCCAGAGCAACTCCCCGACCTCATGGCTAAATATTGGGAGCGCGGACTTGATATTCACATCCACTCTAATGGGGATGCCGCGCAAGACTCGACCCTAAGCGCTTTCGCAAAACAAGACGCAGGCCAACCCGGACAAAGGCTCATCATCGAGCATGCGGGGCTTATTACGCCCGACCAGATGAAGGCCGCCGCCGACTTAGACATTGGCATCTCCGCTGCCTCCCATTATGTAAATTTCATGGGCGCAGATTACCGGCCCGTCATCGCAGAGAAAACTGATTACATAACGCCCCTCGCGTCCGCCTTTAACGCGGGCCTGCATGTCACCGTGCATTCCGATGCACCGCTTGCACCGCCAATGCCTCTGCTGGCAGCAGGGCGCCATATGACACGGGCTACAAGAGGCGGGTCTATTTCGACGCCCAGCGAGCGTCTGAATGCCGAACAAGCTCTGCGAGCCGTGACATTAGATGCCGCGTGGTCCTTAGGCCTCGAGGATGAAATCGGGTCCATTGAAATTGGGAAACGCGCTAATTTTACAATATTGTCCCTTAACCCGATGGAAATACCCGGCGAGAGCTGGGGCGCAATTCCCATACAAGGCGTCATGGTGGATGGTGTTGTATATGGCCAACCTAACTAAATAACACTTGCCATTGCAGTATCCGCCCGACAGAAAAACCTATGCCCCCCATGCCACAAAATCATAAGGCAAAGGCGTTTGACCTTGCGCACCCCACATGATTGACACCGACGCACTCGATAATTTTCAACTCGATATGGGGACGTCTTCCGAGATCGGAATGGCGATTGTCTTGGCGGTCATGATGTTTGCCGTCGCTCTGGGATTGCGTCCTGCCAGTTTTTCTTTTTTCAAAACCCAGCCAAAGCTTTATTTTACGGGCATAGCCGCTCAAATCATTGGTTTGCCGCTTCTCACTTTGCTCATGTGTTTTGTGATTAACCCGCACCCCAGCGTTGCGCTTGGCATGATTTTGATTGCCTGCTGCCCTGGTGGAAACACCTCCAACCTCATCGCACTATTCGCGCGAGCGAATACAGCCCTTTCGGTGAGCCTCACGGCGACATCATCTGTTTTCGCCGCTTTTATCACACCTTTTTCAATATTGTTTTGGAGTAGCCTTTACCCGCCAACCCGCGCATTACTGACCGAAATCAATATCGATAAATCTGCCTTTCTCATTCAAACGGTCATCATTCTTGCGTTGCCGCTTTTGCTTGGCATGCTCTTTCGGCATTTCGCCCCGCGCGTTGCGGCGCGGATTCAAACGCCTTTAGCTGTCTTATCTGGCGTTGCACTACTCGCGATTATTTTAATTGCGAGCATTCGTCTCTTTCCCGTCTTTATGGCCCTGGGAATTGGACTTTATCTGATTGTGATACCCCATAATCTATTGGCTTTTGGGCTTGGCAACTTGGCCGCCAGGGCCATTAAAGCAGATAGCACAAGCCGCCGCGCCCTTACAATTGAGGTGGGTATTCAGAATTCTGGTCTCGGCATCGTTATCCTGCTAACACAGCTCGGCGGCGTTGGGGGTGCCGGCGCCGTTGCTGGCTTATGGGGTGTATGGCACCTCATCGGAGGATGCGGTTTGGCGATGATGTGGAGACGTAAAGATGCACGACTTAATTCTTAAAAACGGCACCGTTTTTGACGGCACCGGCGCCGAAGGACAGTTGCTGGACATCGCTATCAAAAACGGCGTCATCGCCGCCACTGGAACGGACCTCGGCCCAGCAAAAAATACGCTAGACGCTAGCGGGCACATTATCACCCCCGGCTTCATAGATTTACACACCCATTATGATGGCCAAGTCAGCTGGGATGAGAAGTTGGAGCCCAGCGTCAATCACGGCGTCACAACTGCGGTCATGGGAAATTGCGGCGTGGGATTTGCGCCCTGCCGCGCAGAAGACCGCGACAAGCTCATACGCCTTATGGAGGGCGTGGAGGACATCCCCGGTACCGCCCTTCACGAAGGACTTGATTGGCAATGGGAGAGCTTTCCAGAGTATTTAGACGCGCTGGAAGCAAAACCTCGGACAATTGATATTGCTGCCATGATCCCCCATGACCCGCTACGTGTTTTCGCAATGGGCGACCGCGCGGTCTTTAATCAACCCGCAAATCAGGCCGATATTGCCCGGATGGAAACATTGGTTCGCGAGGCTATGGACGCGGGCGCAATTGGCCTCTCAACGGGGCGGAGTGATTTTCACAAATCGAGCGATGGCGATTGGACACCCGCCTCTGAAGCTGGAAAGGATGAGCTCGAAGGATTAGCCCGCGCCGTCGCCGCCTCCGGGCATGGCGTCTTACAAGCCGTGAATGATTTCGATATGGTTCGTCCTGGCGAGACTTTCGATACCGAATTTGACCTCATGGAAGCTTTCTTTCGCGCAGGCGAAGGCCGCCCCGGATCGATGAGTTTAATGGAGCGCGACTTCGCGCCAGATGATTGGAAAAACATTATCCGTCGTACGGAAGAATTAAACGCAAATGGTCTGGACATTTCCTTCCAAGTCGCGCCGCGCGCTATAGGGGCCATCAATGGACTAAATTGTACTTTCCATCCGATCATGGCCTTTCCGAGTTACCTGTCGATTGCCTCACTCCCCTTATCGGAACGCGTTGAAAAGCTCTCCGACCCAAAGTTTAAAGCCCAACTTCTGTCCGAAACGCCTATCCAATTATCGGGCGATGACAGTCCCGTTCCGCCGCTCGTGGATATGATGATTGCAACCTTCTCTAAACTCGCGGAGAAAATATTTCCGATGAATATGCATGAAGGCTCTGTCGATTACGAACCCTCCTCGGAAAGCTCAATCGCGGGGCTTGCGCGGGTCGCTGGCGTGAGCGTTTGGGAAATGGCCTATGATCTTTTGCTGGAAGATGACGGCCACGCCCTATTCTATTTCCCCGTCTATAACTACACCCATATGAATTACGATAATGTGCTGACGATGATGCGGCACCCCAAGGCTCTGCCTGGGCTTTCGGATGGCGGCGCGCATGTTGGAACAATTTGTGACGCGAGTTTCCCAACTTACCTGCTCGCACATTGGACCCGCGATAGGCTGGCGCGCGGTAAAGCGGGCATCACCCTGCCCCGCGCCGTGCAAATGCTGACGGCTGATGGAGCCGATTATCTTGGATTAACCGACCGCGGACGCATTGCTGTGGGCCAGAAAGCGGATTTGAACGTTATCGATTATGAAGCCCTTAGCCTCGGCGTTCCCGTCATGGTCAAAGATTTACCCGCAGGCGGTCAACGGTTGTTGCAGCCTGTCACGGGCTATAAGGCTGTTATTGTATCTGGCGAGGCTGTTGTCATGGACGACACAGTTACGGCCGCCAGACCCGGAAAACTTGTCCGAAGCTGCGCCGCCTAATCTTTAGGGTCTAATCGGTCTTTAAAATCCAATACACGGTCAATCATTCGTTCAGGGAGTGGATCTTTTCGGAATTCAAGAGGCGCGGCCCAACACAACACTATAAGAATTGAAAAATGAGTGACCACAAACCCAATTATACCGAAGTTGCTATTTTCATTTTTAGACAAGTGAAAAAGAGCGGAAAGACCAATTGAAAAACCTAAAACTAACGAAAGGATATTTACCATTTTTGCAAAGGCAAACCCATTAACAATATGGTCACTTAGGCTCAGAGTTTTTGTATGGGTATGTGACCAAACTGCTCCATTAATTACAATAATGGCGAAGAGCCCTATTGCAGTTCCTGCCCCAACCAGAGCATATTTTTTCCAGTTAGTTGGATCAGGCTCCACGGTAGACCTGACTTAACCTTTTCAAAATCTCCATCACCTGCATATCGACAACGCCGTCTATTTTCTCAGGGCGATAGCGGCGTTGAACCGCGCGGATGATGGCCTGCGTTGGCTCATCCAAACACCCTGACACACTCGCGCCATAACCCAAATCCGCGAGACCTCTCTGCAGGATGGCTATGCCGCGATCTCTATCATTTGGTTCAAACACAATGCGCATGTCATCGGGCAAGTCTCCCGGCCAGATACCAATACCCGCCGCGGCTAGACCTTCCCACGGAAAATGCTCTCCGGGGTCCTCTTTTCGTTCTGGTGCAATATCCGAATGCCCCACGACATTACGAGCCGAAATAGTATGCCGCTCAACAATCTCTTTGGCGAGTTTTATCACGGATAGGATTTGCACATCGGGATAAGGCGGTAAGCCACCATCGGCCAGTGGCACATTATGGCCGCCATTGACTATCTCAATTCCGATGCTCGCAGAATTTACGTCGGTAATACCATTCCAACTGCCGCGACCCGCATGCCAAGCGCGTTTAGTTTCATCAACCAGGTTTTCTACCTTGCCGTCTTCATGGACCAACCAATGCGCGCTGATTTCTGCCCCAGGGTCGCAAAGCCGCTCGCGCGCCGCTTCGCCGCTTTCCATCCCCGTGTAATGCAGAACCAGCATCGTAATAGGGAGCTTACGCTCATTATAATTCGGGCTCGTCATTTGGTCTCTCGCGGGTATTTTTCATCCATTTGCCGCACGCCTTCCACCATGATTTCCCGAAGAACATCTTCATCCACATCGCTCAACCGTTTTATATAAAGGCAAGCCTTGCCAATTTTATGCTTTCCAAGACGGGATAAGGCTTCCGAAAAATCTTGGTAGCCCGGCATGATATAGATGGAAATATTTTGCGCCCGACTTGCAAACCCAAGGCGTAACGCATCCCCTTCTCGGCCACTCTCATATTTATAGTGATACTCTCCAAACCCCACGATGCCAGAGGATAGCTTAGGGCCCCAAATTTTTGGCATCTCGCCGACAATCTCCAACATCATATCTGCCAATCGGCGACAATCCGCTTGCCTATTGGGGTCCGAAATTTGATCTAAATAGGCTGCAACGCTCAAACCGCTGGGCACTGTCTTATTTGGCATTTCGTCGTTCCCCTAATCTTGGCGTCTAAATGCGGTCGGCTCTCGCTGAGCAATAAACCATACACAGGGCAAGATTATGACTGCACCAATAATATACCGCCTATAGATAATTTCATCCAATAGCAGAATGCCCAACATCGTTGCAAAAACAGTCACCAAAATCGTTAGCGGCACCACACGATTGACGGGATATTTTTGAAGGAGACGGAAATATTGTCCATGCGCGATGACCGAAACCGCTATCGCGGCGTACCCTGCCGCCAAAAGCAGTGGTCCCTTATCGACTCGCCAAATTTCGACATGACCGCTCTCAAACAAAATAGAGGCTACGGAACTGAGAATAAGAACAAGCACGGCCGTCCACGCCACATAAACACGCCAATCCACATTGGGAATGCGGCGTATCACGACCGTACCAATCGCCAGAGAAATATAGGCCCCCAAAATGAATATTAAACCGGGATCGAAGCCCAATGCGCCAGGCTCATAGATCATGATAATTACGCCAACTAATGCCCCAATAATAGCAAGGCTTCGGCGCCATCCGATATGTTCTTTTAGCCAAACCACAGAGAGTAGTGTAGAAATGGGGATAAGTGCTTGGGACAGGATTGACGCCCCAGACGCCGAGGCGGTTTGTAAGCCTGTATATAGGAACGCCAAATGTATTGGCCCGACACAAAGCGCCACAAAAAGAAGCTTCAAAAAATGCTCTGGGAAGGGCCGGAACAGAAAATATCCCATCAAGAGCAAAACCATGCCAGCGCGTGTGGCTGCCAACATAAAGGGCGGCACACTACTGCCGCCCAGAGCCCAAGCCGCCATAACAAAGTTACCACCCCAAAAGGCGCAGCACAAAATCATGATCCAAAAGTCTAGAACCCGCATGACGCAGGCTTAACAGGCGAAGACGCGATTAAAAGCGATTAGTCGTCAACCGTCCAACCATCTGGCGTTCGATGGGCGTCAAAAACAGGCCCTCGCCCAGCATCCTTTGCTGGCGAGTTTGGCGTGCCCATTTGCGCTTCCATGTCTTTTTTCATCTGCTCTAACTGCGCCCCCATCATGGCCTTGGGACCGAAAGGCTTTCCAGAAATTTTAGCTTTCGCCCAAAAAAAGGCAAAGACGAGGAAACCAATGACGGCAATCCCCGCAACGGCGAATAATGCAAAGGCCGCGGAGAATACGAGTATAAACACCCCCCCAATCGCGGCCATGGCGAGAAACGTAGTCCGCGCAATAGAGGAGAGCAGGCCTGCGCGACGGCCCTGGATGTGATATGTCTGTGTCATGGCCTATATGTCGTAGCATTCCATGGGTTCGTCAAGTCCGACTTTGTGTCGATTTCGAAAGGTCACGAAATTCTAGGGCGGCGGGCTTTGCGTTCCTCTAAAATTTGCGCGTAGGCACGATTAATAATCGCCATTTTATGCGTCGCGAGCCCAACCATTTCTTTGGGCAGGCCGCGCGCCATAAGGCGATCAGGGTGATTCTCAGCCGCCGCCCTCCGATAAGCCGTCTTTAAATGCGCGTCAGAAATATCGGGATCAACGCCCAAGATGAGATAGGGATCATCCGCATCCTGCCCTAAATGGGAGTTCCGGATCCGGCGAAATTCTCGATCTGAAAACCCGAAAACCATCGCGACAGTTTCGAGATATTCCGCCTCTTCTGCGGTCACAATACCATCCGCAAGCGCGATGTGAAACAAGCCATCTAGGACATCTTCTAATAGTCCAGGCTGCGCACGAAAGGCTTTTGCGACGATGCGAGCGTAGCGCTGGTACCCTAATGTTGTTTGTCGCGCGAGGTCGAAGAAACGCGCTATAGTTGCCTCTGTTTGCGCGTCCGTGCGAAACACTTGGCGAAAGGCGAGAATTTCCTCATCACGTACCTGACCGTCAGCCTTAGCCATTTTGGCCCCGAGCGCAACGAGAGCGGCGACCAATTTGGCCTCATCGACATGAGCCGCCCGCCCATTTCCATCATCGGCGACTGGCGGGCCAAATAATCGGGCCGCTGCAAGAGAGATATGTGTCCAAAGTGACATTGCGGGGGAGCGCCTATCCCGACTCGTGCCCCGTTGTCACCCGCCTAATCAGAAACGGCTGCACGAAGATAAAGAGAACCTGTGTAGGCCGACAGGAATGCTGCGATCCATATCAAAATTAATCCAAGTTGTTTCGACATCTGCGTGATTTGCGGAACCACATTGTCAAATGGCAGAACCGCCAAACCCATGACCCAGACAACTAGCGCAGCAATGCCTGCCATCTCAAATCCTGTTTTCCACTTTGCCAATTTGGTCGGCGGCATAACTTTACCCGTCAGCGCCGCATGTTCTCGCGCGCCCGACACCAGAATGTCGCGAAATATAATCGTGACGGCAGGCACCAGGAATATCCAACTCCCTCGCGCGACAATACACAGTGCAATCAAACATCCCGCGACCAATAGCTTATCGGCAATCGGATCAATCATACGCCCAAAACCAGAAACGACTTTCCACTTTCTGGCCAAATAACCATCTAGCCAATCGGTAGCTGTAGCTAAGACAAATAAACCGCCAACAATTGGAATGCTCGCAAGCAAACTTTCGCGCTGCAGGCCCAGCGCCAGAATACCCGCCATTAGAATTGGCACAGTCAAAATCCGCCCAATCGTCAGCGCATTAGGCAACCACCATAGCCTAGGCCGCTCACCCATCGCTGAAACATTTGTATCGCTCATCTAAGGCTCATTTGCGGCTGAAAAATCTGTGCGGAAAAGATCAATTGCCGTCACGACAGAAATAATGGCGGCAATCCACAACAAAATTTGACCAACTATCCATATTGTGGGTGAGGCCGTTGCAAAGACACTTGCCACTTCCTCTGTTGCTGTGAGTTTTCGGTCAATCCAGGCCTGAACCCAAGGCGACGCAAGAAGCAAACAGGTTGCGAACATGGAAAGTCCAGATTTCAAATTCGATAGGAATGAGTCAGGGAGAATATAGCGCGATAACTCATAACCTTTGAACAGCCCGACAACTATTTCTCGGCCAATCAAAACAGCGGCTGGCACGAAGAAAAGCCACGACATGACCCCAGCGCGCTGGATAACGAATGTCAGGGCCGCCAGTGTTCCTATCACAAGGATTGTGTCTGCGATATCATCCAAAAACCCAAAACGGCGATGCACAGATCTCTCATTCCCGCCAAAAAAATCATCAAAAATATCGGTCAGTGCGCCGATGGCAAACAGCCCAGACGCCAATATTGTAAGACCGATGTCAATTCCGCCCGACTCGAAGGGTTGCCACCCTTTCCAAATCAGGAAGGCAACAAGCGGCATCATCAAAATACGGAGCCATGTGAGCGCATCTGCAAACGCGCCGCCTACCCCTTTGACACTCTCAATCGTATCGTCAGTCTTCATGGAAGTAGTCATAAATACTCTGCGCCAGCTTTTGGCTGACCCCCTCTACAGATGCCAAATCTTCGACCGTGGCCCCTTTTACGGCTTTGGCCGAACCAAAATGGCCCAATAAGGCTTTCTTGCGCCCTGGACCGATGCCGTCAATCCCATCTAGTGGATTTGCTATCATTGTTTTTTTGCGCCGCGCGCGATGCGTCCCAATCGCAAACCTATGCGCTTCGTCCCGTAAGCGCTGTAAATAATATAGTGCGGGCGTCTTCATGGGCAGAGTAAACATAGCGCGGCCATTCATGTGAAAGGTTTCGCGCCCTGCATTACGGTCAGGCCCTTTCGCGATAGCCACCAATGTAATCCGGCCCAAAACATTCAACCCCTCGAGCGTTTCAGTTACCGCCGAAAGCTGTCCCTTCCCGCCATCAATGATAACAAGATCAGGCCATTCTAGCGTCGGATCTTTTGAAAGCCGTGCAAATCTTCGCCGCAACACTTCCCGCATCATACCAAAATCATCTCCGGGCGTTACCGAATCGTCTTTAATTTTAAAGGTGCGGTAATCGCGTTTTTGGAACCCCTCGGGACCAGCGACAATAAAGGCCCCGACCGCATTTGTGCCTTGAATATGGCTATTATCATAGACCTCGATACGCCGCGGCATTTCCTCCATCCCAAAGAGCTCTTGCACCTCTTTCAGAAGTTTTTCCTGCGCCCCTGTTTCCGCTAGCTTACGCCCCAGCGCCTCTTGTGCATTTCGAATGGCCTGCCCAACAATCTTCTTTTTTTCGCCGCGCTTTGGCACCACCATCTCAACTTTAGACGCCGCGCGTTCAGAAAGGGCCTCTCTCAGCAGGTCATATGACTCAACGTCATGGGATAAGAGTATCTGCTTTGGAATGGGCTTATTCATGTAAAACTGCGCGATGAAGGCGCCCAAAACTTGGGACGTTGGATCCTCCGCCGAATGCCGCGGGAAATATGAATTTGTGCCCCAGTTCTGTCCTGCGCGGAAAAAGAAGACTTGAATGCAGCTTTGCCCGCCGACCGTATAAAGCCCGAAAACATCTGCATTGGTGAATGTTTTGGGGTTCACATTATGTGCGCCAGATTTCGTCAAAACTTGTGCAATGGCCTGCAGCCGATCTCGGAGTTCAGCCGCCTTTTCAAACTCCAAGGCTTTTGACGCCGCCTCCATTTGCGCTTGCAGCTTCCGCCGCAAATCATCTGACTTACCTTTTAGAAAACTCTCAGACTCATCAATTAGCTCTTGATAGGCTTCGAGAGAAATCTCTCCCGTACAAGGCGCAGAACAGCGCTTAATTTGATATTGCAGACAGGGCCGCGTCCGCGAGTCATAGATACTGTCAGAACAATTCCGCAAGCGGAAGGCGCGCTGTAATGTGTCCAAAGTTCGGTTCACCGCCCCTGCACTAGCGAAGGGACCGTAATATTCGCCTTTAATCTTCCGCGAGCCGCGATGTTTGGTGACCTGCGCCGCAGGATGATCTTTCCTGACCAAAATATAGGGAAAGCTCTTATCGTCACGCAGCAGGATATTATAGCGTGGCTTAAGACGTTTAATCAGCGAGGCTTCGAGGATTAGAGCTTCCGTCTCACTTTCTGTCGTGACAAATTCCATCGCAGTTGTGGCGCGTATCATGCGCCGCAAACGCGTCGTGTGGCGCTCATATGACGTGTAAGCGCTGACGCGCTTTTTTAAGTTTTTCGCCTTCCCCACGTAAAGCACTGAACCATATTCATCGAACATCCGATACACGCCCGGTTGATTGGGCAAGCGTTTCACATAATCCGCGATGAGCTTTGGGCCATATTTTGGCTTGGGTTCAGCAGATTTCGATTCAGAGGACACGCCTCATGTCTAATCAGTGTTAGGCTCAACAGCAAATGCTTGAAACGTTTCTAGCGGAACTCTTTCGAGGGCAATTTGATGGGTCGCCTCTAAAACAACCCGCGGCGCGCACCCCGCGGCATGGGCCTCTCGCCAACGGTCGAGGCAAAGACACCACCTGTCCCCTGGCTTTAAACCCGGAAAGCCATATTCTACCCGTGGCGTCGATAAATCATTGCCTCTCGTCATGGAGAACACGAGAAACTCCTCAGTCATAACCGCGCAAACGATATGCCGCCCTTTATCAGCGGCATCTGTCTCACAGCACCCATCACGCCTCCAACCCGTCATAGGGTCGCTTGAACAGCCTTCCAAAATTGTCCCGAGGACATTCATAGAACCAAACCGAGACCGCATAATTTTTCACCAACCGTAATTTCACAATTTAAATTGCAAAGACCCTGTTTAGGCACATGCTCAAACGCAATTTTAAATAGTGCTGTCAAAAAACTTCTACACTTGAGTGCAATTGGCGTGCCGAGCTTTGAATTAAGTTCAACTTAATTTGCGAAATGAGCAATCTAAAGACTCAGTTTACAGCGACCTATAGTTTCACGCCAAAAAGTCTTTTCGCGGCACGAAGTGGGATTTTTTGATACTCGGCATATTTCTTGGCGGCTTCTAGTCGGGAGGCTTGAGAAGTTTGATTTTTAAGCCATGCAAGAAGAATACCTTCCAATACATAGGCCTCTGGCGCCATTAACCCCCGCGTCATAACATATGACTCAATGCCGATTGCCCGGTGATGGGGCTCGAAATAAGGCGCGCTATTACAGGCAATGACGATACCCTTACGCTGTCTTTCGAGGTTCCTGCGCTGAGCTGCCTTCGTCACAGGCAGATTGGCTACGAATAGGTCCATCAAGGCATTATGCCCTATGAATCCAACCAGCTCATTTTCTGAGTCGCTTTCCCTGAGCTCGCTCAAATAGGCCTTAACCGAATTTTTCTGAGCCGCACCGTCCCAAGCTTCAAATGAAATTTCACTGTCGGGGAAAGCCACGTGTGTGAGCGCAAAGGCATCTAAGATATCACCAGCTTGGATATCTTTTTGCCTTACAGTCCAGCTCTCCATGCGCTTGAAATACGTTTTGGCTCCATAGAGCGCGCCCCAATAAAGGTTGTTTTTAGCATCCTGCCCATTACCCAAACTGGCTTTGATCGGAACAATGCCTTGGTTGGCGTTATCCGCCAGCGAAACAATAATTCGCGCCTTTTTCCGCGTTTGCGCGGATGCAAGGGACGGCGTTATCAAAGCCGCCAGCCCCCCTAGTACAACGCGCCGCGAAAATATGTATGAACTATCTACCGCGATTTGACGACCTCCACGCCGGCTGTATCGGCTTTTAGCAGAGCTTGAGGTTTTTCAATGCGAACGGCAACACTCTGCACGCGTTTATCGGCCGCCAGCGCCCAATCTGCTATCCTTTCCGCCAAAGTTTCGACGAGTTGAACATGGGCTTGCAGGGCCAATTCTTCGCATTTCTCTGCAACCAAACCATAATCCAACGTCTCATGAAGGCGGTCCTCCTTGGGAAGTTTCATATCCGCCATATCTAATTCTACATCGATAATTATGGGTTGCGTGGCTTCATATTCATGCGGATGCACACCAATGCTTGCCTGTATCATCAGACCTTTGACAAAAATTCGGGTCGAAACAGGCAGAGATTTTCTCGAGCGGAATCGGCTCAACATTGTTTTTCTATCGCTCATTTACGCACCCCCAAAGGCAATGTCGGGCGTTTGCCAGAGCAAGTGCTGACCACCATCTATAGCTATCATTTGGCCTGTGACGGCTCTCGCTGACAACAAATAGCGAACCCCTTGTAGAATTGTGTCGGGCGGACTGCCTTCACCCAGCAGGGTCGCTTTGGCCTCTGCCGAAAACTCACCTGCGGCCTGATTTATGTTCTCCAGAACAGGTCCTGGCCCAATTCCATTTACGCGAACGGACGGCGCGAAGCTCTGCGCCATAGTTTTAGTCGCCCAGTATAGCGCAGCTTTTGCCAAGCTATAGGTGAAATATTGCGGATTAGGTTTAAGCACGCGGTGGTCTATCAGATTAATGATACATCCGCCCGCCTCAGCTTGAGCAGCAAAATCCGCAGATAATCGCAATGGCGCGTCAAGGTTCACGCTGCGGTGATACTCCAGAGTTGACATTGAAAAATTTTGCGCCGTATCCGGTTTAAATGTCGAGGCATTATTGATGAGCGCCGACAGCGGGCGGCCGCATCTCTCAATGAGCGAATTGACATCGGCAGGTACGGATAAATTGGCTTTGACGAGCGAGGCCGAACCACCCCCTTGAATTATTTCTTCCCTCAGCGTCTGTGCTTTAACCGCACTCCGATTAGCGTGAATACAAATATGCCACCCATCTTGCGCGAGGCCCTTTGCGATATAGGCGCCAACCCGCGCACCTGCGCCTGTTATCAAAACCGCTTTACGCACGAACCCGCGCGCGCTCTCCACAGCTCGGACGCCCCACCTCAACGCAAGCAAGACCGGGGAGCTTTGGGGCTAAGCGTACAAAAATCCAAGCTGCTATTCGCTCCAATGCGGGCTGCTCCAAGCCTTCGACTTCATTAAGAAGCGCGTGATCCAAGGGATCAACAACGTCTTTGACGATTTGCTCAATTTTCCACAGGTCCCGAACCCAGCCCTTATCCTCTTGAGCGTCGCCAATAATCGTGACGGTGCCTGCAAAGCTATGTCCATGGACTTTCTTAAAAACGTCATTGGCATCAACGTGGCCAAAATAATGCGCCGCCTCGAATTGGAAATCTTTCTCGATCTCAAAGCGCATGAATTTAACGGCTCAAGGCAGGTGAGATGAAAATAACGACCAAAAGGTAGGCAATATAAGCGAGGGTAAAGATAGCGCCTGTCTTGCGGCCAATCGGCTGTCTGCGCAGCACATAAAGCAATAAAACTAAGCTCGACAAGAGCATAACCCAAAAGTCAAAACGCATGAGGCTCTTATCAATCATGATAGGGCCAGCGAGTGCAGACGCACCCATAACCGCAAAAACATTGAACACATTCGACCCTAGGACATTTCCGATCGCGACTTCAGGATGCCCCCGATAAGTGGCAACAACGACGGTTGCGATTTCTGGCAGGGACGTTCCCACCGCGACAATAGTCAAACCAATTATCGTCGCCGATACGCCAAAACCCGCCGCAATGAATACCGCATTATCGACAATCAAATTGCCGCCAAGCACCAAGCCCGCGACGCCCAGCACAACATAAACCAAAGATTTTATTGTATTTGTGGGCAAGCCATCTCGGCCTTCATCAATCTCGGTCATTTCCTCTAAAATCGGATCGTCCGCTCCCGCCTTGGCGAGGCGAAACATGAAGAAGAGATAGGCTATGATTCCGCCAAACAGGATAGCGCCTTGCCAGCGTAAAAGCGGCGAGTGAATCAAAGTGAGGAAAACGAATAAAACCGCGGCGCAAAATGCGATTAAACTATTTCGGCCAACGCCTGACATATTAGTCGGAATCGCGAGAATTAGCGCAGGTAACCCCAACGCAAGCAGCACATTCGCAATATTAGAGCCAACCACATTACCTGCGGCCAAATCCCCCTGCCCGATGAGCGCCGCCTGAACACCCACAACCATTTCAGGCGCTGATGTCCCGAAGGCAACGATTGTCAAACCCACGATAAGAGCCGGCACGCCCCAGTGCCGCGCGAGTGCCGCCGCGCCGCGCACCATGATGTCGCCAGCTATGACCAAGACGACCAAGCCAACTATGAGTAACACTGATGCTGTAAACATGAGGGCTAGGCCTTAATGTACGTGCTAATCGAAGCGCTTAAATTCTAGCAGGTTCAACCCACCAAAAACGACCGTAATGAGGAAAAATGCGAAGAGAGCCGGGTCTACATGCAAACCAAAAATTGAAATGCCAGCTTGTGCGAGTGTCATGACGTTAAGCCCTTGAACAAAAATAAATTTCGCCTCCTATAACCACACAGCTCCAAAAGGCCAAGGGAATTGGCAGGTCTTGCCCCCAAGAAATCTGTAATTTTCATTGGTTTCAATAGAAACAAAGTGACAAATACACCTGTGCGCAGATTTCGCGTCACCCATCAAAAAGGACAGAACATGTTTGGTATGATTCCATTCGTAAAAGCCGCAGGCAAAGCGGTCGGTAGTATCTTCAAGGGCAAAGGCGCAGAAGAGACGCTGAAAAAAGAGGTCGAAGGCTATGGTCTGGACACGGACGGCGTTGAAATCAACGTAGATGACGACGGCATTGTCACCGTTGCAGGCGAAGCCGCGTCTCAGGAAATGAAGGAAAAAATCATCCTCGCCGTCGGTAATGTCGAAGGCGTCGGCGGCGTCAAAGATGAAGCCAGTTCCCGCCAAGGTGGCCGCGAGTCACAATTCCACACTGTTGTGTCGGGCGACACACTATCTGGCATTTCTAAAAAATATTACGGGACGTGGAAGCTCTACCCTGAAATCTTTGAAGCCAATAAGCCTATGCTCTCTGACCCTGATAAAATTTATCCAGGGCAAGTCTTGCGTATCCCTGCGATCAATACAGCCTCCGCATAAGGTAAGACAGACGCCGGGCTGTCGGGACAAGAGAGAGAGAAAATCCTGACAGCCACGGCTCTGCTACGCACACCGTGGGCCTTTGCCAACCGCCTCATCCGTGCCAGGATAGAGCGGCTGCTGCGGCCATTTTTCGACAGGGAGAGCGTCGAGAAAACACGTCACGGAAGGGACGCGCGCAAGATGAGGGATAGGCGAGCGCGGTTGAACCAAAGCTGAATAATTTCAAGGTATTGATGACAAAGCGTTCATCTTAAAGCCCAATTCTTACCCTTATTCCGTCATGATTCTTTGCAACTGTTTGGTTTCCTTCACAGCTCAAACAGTCTAACGCGCGCTCATGTCTAAACTCATCAATCAACCCAGCTATTCTACGCGGCCCACCTTGCGTGTCGATCTCCCGCAGATTCGCGCGAATTATGAATCCCTGAAATCCCGTGTTGGCGCGGCGAAGATTGGCGCCAGTGTGAAAGCCAATGCCTACGGTCTCGGCGCGGTCCCCGTGGCCAAAGCGCTTTACGGCGCGGGCTGCCGGATTTTCTTCGTCGCGACAGCGGGCGAAGGCAAAATGCTGCGCGACGGCGTGGGCCCCAATTCCGCCATCTATGTTCTCAACGGCCCTGCCCCGCGCGACAAAGGCGTGTTGCTCGGCGCAAAGCTGAAGCCCGTCATCAACTCGCTCGAACAGGCGCGCTATTGGGCCAGCATTGCCCGCAGCGTCAATGAGCCCCCCTATACGGCCATTCACATCGACACTGGCATGAACCGCCTCGGCCTGAGCTTTGAAGACACCGTAGAACTCGGCCGCGATAAATCGCTGTGGAAGGCGCTCAACCCCGAATGGGTCATGAGCCACCTCGCCTGCGCCTCGGACGCTAAGAACCCCATGAATAAGACGCAGCTACAACGCTTCCGCAAAGCCGCCGCGCAGCTGCCCCTCACGCCGCTGTCGCTCGCGAATACGGCGGGCATATATCTCGGCAAGCCTTATCACTTCCAAATGGTCCGCCCTGGCATTGGCCTTTACGGCGGCGTGGCAACCCATAAGCCGGGCCAAGAAGTCACAAAACCCGTAGCGACCCTCCTCGCGCCAATCCTCCAAATCCGCTATATTAAAGCGGGCGAGCCCATCGGCTATAATGGCACCTATATCGCCCCGCGAGATATGCGCGTGGCCGTGGTCGGCGCAGGTTATGCGGACGGCGTCCCCGTCAATCAAAGCAATAGCGGCACCGCTATCCTGCATGATGAGGAAGTCAAAATCATTGGCCGCGTCAGCATGGACCTGACCATGATTGATGCAACAGACGCGAAACTCTCGGTCGAAGTCGGCGGCGTGGTTGTCTTTCGCGGGAAACATCTGGAAACAGAAGCCAATCAATCGGGCACCATTAATTATGAACTCCTCACCCGCCTCGGCCAACGCTGCCGCCGCGATTATTGGAAACCCAAAAGCAAAGACCTCGACGCGCCGAAAAAGGAGTTTCGGAAGCGTTAGGGTGAGATTTGGGCAAGGGTCATCGCTCACAGCCCTGGTTGAAACTATGGTTTCAACATGCGGGTCTGCCGATATTGACCTTGGGAAGTTAGGACTGCCCGCAGATGTGTCTCCCCGATGGAATACCAAGGGGTAGAAGAAGTTTTGTTTTACGCGAAGACTCGTGCATTTCGCTAACGCGAATTGCACCACCTGCGGCGATGGTTTTTGAAGAAGCGGCCCGTCTGTCCTACCAGTTGAGGCAACTCTGGCCTCAGGCATCGGCTCTCACTCCTAAAGCCCCGGCACCTCTTTAACTCTCACATCAAAACGCTCAGACCCATCGTCCCTTGGTCCAGAAGGTGAGCTCCTACCTGTCCCATGACCAAAAGAACGCGTTTAGTGTGACATAGCTTTTGAAAGCGTGGATTATATTTTTTGAAAGCGCGGTTTTGTGGGGATATTGGCGGAAGAAAAACGGGATTAAGTTCGCCTACATCTACACCCCCGTCATCCTCGGGTCGTTGTTTGCAGGCAAACAACATAACCCGAGGATCCATTTTTCAGTCGGCGCATAGACCCTTGGGTTTGTTGTTTGATTCCAAACAATGACCCGAGTGTGACGGTAAAAGAATATCCCACTCCCCTAGCACCCTTACACACCTCAAAATACACTACCCCTAAAACCCGAACCATGTCATTCTGCTGCCAACTCATAGATTTTCGGCGATATCTGCCAAGCGAGAGAGATTATGGACAGGAAAGACCGGCAAATCATACGCGCGCTGCAAGAAAATGGCCGTATGACCAATCAGGAGCTTGCGGATAAGGTGGGGCTATCTCCCTCGCCCTGCCTGCGTCGCTTACGCGCGCTGGAAAAATCGGGCGTTATCCGGGGCTATAGCGTCGAGGTGGACCGCGAGGCTTATGGCCTTCCCGTCACGGTCTTTGTCCGCGTTAAACTCGACAAACACACCGAAGACACAGTGAGTAATTTTGAAGCCAAAGTTCGGAAGATTGAGAATATCGTGGAGTGCCATGTCATGACGGGACAATCCGATTACTTGCTGAAAGTTGTGATTGCAGATCTCGCGAGTTACGAAATTTTCGTGCGCAAAAATCTTCACCCCATTGGCGGCATTGCCTCTATCGACACCAGCTTTGCCTATGGTGAAGTGAAAAAGACCGCGGTGTTACCGAAGGTCGGGTAAGCAGACTCATCTCTCCCCCGGCGCATAATCCGCTGTGACCTCTCCCGCGAGAACCGCATCTAGGGTCATCGCAACCCGCTTATAGCCACCGTTCGAAAATAGCTCGACCTGATCGCTATAATGCGGCGAGGTTTCATCGAGGGTGGCGCTGCCGTAATTATGGATGCTGTCGACTATGCCGCTGCCGTCCTCGGCCCAATCTGCGACGATGATATGGGTATCACCCGCAAAGGCATTAAGGACACCCTCTTTGCCCACGCCGTCGCGGTCCGCGTATATCGCGCGCAGCACATCGGGCGCGCCGTCGAGCGGGACGCTGACATCGCCGCGAATGAGGCGGTTCACCTGTCCCCATTCGGGGTCCATGCGGCCAAATTCTGCGCGAAGTTCTGCGGCGGTTTCTGCCAGAGCTGCCATCGCATCGTCGCGCTCTCGCTCCATATATTCATAGCCCAGCACGCGCGTGCCCGTGATGACCGCCAGCGCAGCCCCGCGACTGTCCCGCTTTGTGTCGCCATCCCAATTACGCAAAATCTCTTGCGCGGCCTGGACGGTCTCATCCTCTGACGGCGTGGTGACGAGCTCCACGACAAGCCCCATCAAATCGCTCTCAGGCGCATATTTCGTATCGGCACGGTAGCGAAGTAACTCGTCTCGGCTGATGGCCTCATCAGGGCTTAACAGCGCAAGCGCGCGTCGCGAGCGGTTGGTGATACGATCTTCAAGGCCAAAGGTTTCAGAGAAATCCGCACGTTTATTATTACAGGCTGCGTCGGTAATATTGAACGGCGTAGCATTGGCTGAGAAAACCCAGCCGCAAGGTGGATTCCAAATTTGCGGTAAATCACTGAGCGGACGAAAATCTTGCCAAATTAAATCCGAGCGGTCCCCTGGCAAAATCTCTTGCCATTTCGGGCCTTCAATGCGGCGCGGCATGCGAGCATTATACACCGCGCCGATATTGCCGTCTTTATCGCCATAGACGATATTAAACGACAGCACGCCTTGGCTTTCCAGCGCCGCGCGCCATTCATCCATTGTCGTGGCTTTATTCATCGCGAGCCATTGGTCTAGCGCGCCTAAACCGCCTGACTGTAATGTGCCTAACCCTGCGAAACGAATGGCGTAATGTCCCGTGGGCGTCGAGAGTACGGGGCCATGCTCGGACCACAACATATCGCGGGTGATAGGCAGGGAGAACGGCCCCCATAATTTTACTCGAAACTTTGCCTTCGAGCGCTCAAAGTCGACCCATTCTCCATCGAGCTTGTAGCTCTGCGGGTCGTCAATATCGTCTACCTCCAACGCATATATATCGATTAAATCGGGGCGATTGACCGTGTGGGTCCAGCCGAGGTTTGGGGTCACGCCTTGCGCCATAATCGGCACGCCCGGGAAGGTTCCGCCCAGCGTATTCATCCCCTCGTCGCTGACAAGATGCGCTTCATACCACGCATAAGGTCCTGTCATGGGTTGATGTGCGTTCGCGATGAGGCGCGTATGCCCATCTGAACTGCGCGAGGGGGCGACTGCAAAGGCGTTAGACCCGCGTACAGCGTCGGGAATATCCAGCGCCGATGTCTGGCCCCACGGCGAAACATTGGGGCGGTCTTCAGCGGTGAACAACTCTTCTAAATATCCATCCAAACGGTAGAAAAACGGCGTCGCCCAGGCAAAGCCCGCGAGAATATCTTGCTCTGTGACAGGCAGGATGTTGGGGAGGACGTCATCTGGATTATTCACGGCATAGAGGTTCAGCGCCGCCGCATAGGCGCGCGCGATGGCTTTTGCGTCTGAACTGACTTGCGTGTCATAATTTTCCATGACGCTCTGCTCGACCTTGAACAAATCATAGAGATAATCCTGCGGGGCAACGGCCTTGCCTTTATATTCCGTGCTGCGGCCGCGCGCGGCGATAAGCGTGTCCTGAATGGTGGCCCAATCATCCTCGGCATGGGCATAGCCAAAGCCGAATGAGACATCCGCGTCGCGCTTACCGAAAATATGCGGGACGCCATAGGCGTCGCGGATAATGCGGGCGTCATAAGCCTGTGCTGCCTGCCGCGCCAAATCATTATCGTAATGCGGCGCGCTGGGCGTTCGCAGATAAATAGCCGCCCCTATCACGCCAATTGTCACGAGCGCCGCCGCGCCTAAAAGCCATTTTTTCATGGCAGCAGCTTCACGCTCACGCCCACAGAAATCAAGGGACGTTTTTGAATAGGCTAGGCGCGGGGACGTTTGCGAGAAAGGGTGCCCTTAAATCCTGTGAAATAGCCGAGGATAGAAAAGAGAAAGCCAAGGAACAGGCTAGAGGATTTGGCTTTGGGGTGGACGGTATTGAGGATAGCCGATTGCGCGGGGTTTTTTGGGTTCACGAAAATGGGATATTGCCCGCCATCTTGTTGCGTCCTGAGAAGATCCGTGACGACTTTATCTGTCTCATCTGCATGGGGGCTCGCTTTGTCATGCAAACGATATCGCATGCCCTTGAACGCCCGCCCTTCCCAGTCGAAACTATAGATCACATCAATCGTATATGATTTACCGCCTTTGTCATTCACATGCGTGTTTATCGCGGCGCGCTCAACCTGCGCGAGATGCGGTACCCAATTTTTAAGGGCGCGCTCATCCCAGGTGATTTTCAAGACATGCGCGAAAGCCCCAAGCCCGATTAAGATCATTAGGGCGCCAATCAATGTCCCGGCCTTTTTAGACTTGAGGAGCTTTAAACTTTGCCGAGGACTAAATCGCATGCCCCTGCTATTCCTTACAGAGAAAAATCAATCAAGTGGTGGGCTGTTTTCCGTACAGCTCAGCTTCAGCTTGGCGGGCTTAAAAATTAGAAGCATTTGAATGCGTGCCTCTCTCTCGCTATGAGAGATTAAACTTAAAGGAGTTCCTCATGTCACAAGACGTCGCCGCCACAGCCCAAGCTCTCTTGGATCAAATCCTCGGAGCAGGACAAGACCTTGTAAAGAAAGCCAAAAATACCGACACAAGCGAGCTCACAGAGAAAGGCGCGGAACTCACGGCCAAGGGCAAAGAGCTATTTAAACAGGGCGAAGATGCGCTCGCCGAGAAGCTCGGCATGGGCGATGACGCCGAATCGCGCAAAAAATTACGTATCGGAACCGCCGCCGCAGCGGGCGCGCTCGCCCTGCTTCTTAGAAATCGCTCCAACCGCAAGCTTGCAGCGCTCGGCGGATTGGGCGGCCTTGGCTATATCGCTTATAAGGCCCAACAAGCGGGTAAGCTGCCAAAATCCATGGATGAGGTGATGGGCCTCATCAATGGGCAAGCGCAACCAAACCGCGGCGAGGCCTTGCTTGTCGCTATGGTATCGGCCGCCAAAGCGGATGGCGATATTTCACCCGATGAAATGGCGATGCTAGACGCGCTGGACGGCGTAGCCTCCGAGGATGTCCAAGCTGTCCTCGCGGATGAGGCGGACCCCAAAGCCGTAGCAGCCTATGCGAAAAACACACAAATGGCGCTAGAAATTTACGGCGTGTCTTGCCGAATCGCCAATGGGCTAAACCCGCGCGAAAGAAATTATCTCGACCGATTGGCGATGGAGCTTCGTCTTGACCCCGATGCCGCCGCCCAGGTCGAAACCGAGGTACGGACGGGTAGTGTTTAACACGCTGCGTAAAGCACTATTGATGGCTGCCGTCCTCACGGGGGCGGCATGTACCGCGCCGAGTACGCCTTCCCAGCAACATCAAAATCAGCCGCACCTACCCTCGCCCGGCTTCCCCCTAAGCGAATCCCCTACAAACGCCCGGTTTTGCGGTGTGCGGCAAGTAGGCGGCGGCGCAGATATTTGCGAGGCAGGCGAGTTCTGCCGCCGCACAATTGGCGATTCATGCGGCGCAGCAGATGCCGCCCGGCATATGCTCACCCATCCCAGACATTTGCACAGAGCAATATGATCCCGTCTGCGGCTGTGGTGGACGCACCTATAGCAATGAATGCGTCGCCAATTCTAATGGCGTCAGCGCCTCCTATGCGGGTAAATGTAAATCATAAGCTCGCATATCCGCTCAACGTAAATTCACGTTTCCCTTCTGCCCAAACATGCTAAACACCCTGCATGTTCCATCACTTCTTCTCAGAACTCCGCCGCGCCCGTGTTCCTGTTTCTATTCGGGAATATCTAACGCTACTGGAAGGCGTTGAGAAGGATGTCCCCAATGAGAGCCTAGACGGATTTTACTATCTCTCGCGCACAGCCCTGGTAAAAGATGAGCGGGACCTCGATAAATTCGACCAAGTGTTCAGCCATGTTTTCCGCGGTGTTGATTATCTCGGCGATATTTTCGGGACAGAGGACGCCAATATCCCCGCAGACTGGCTCAAGAAAATGGCGGAGCTTCACCTCTCTCCCGAAGAAATGGCAGAGATTGAAGCCTTGGGTGATTTCGACAAAATCATGGAAGCCCTGAAAGAGCGCCTAGAAAATCAAGACAAGCGCCACGAGGGCGGAAATAAAAATATCGGCACGGCCGGCAAATCGCCCTTTGGGGCCTATGGCTATAATCCCGAAGGCGTGCGCATTGGCCAAAAAGAAGGCCGTCACGGCAGAGCCGTCAAGGTATGGGACAAGCGCGTTTTCAAAAACCTCGATGGCGATAAGGAAATCGGCACGCGTAATATCAAAGTCGCCTTGCGCAGATTGCGTAAATTCGCGCGTGATGGTGCCGCCGATGAGCTTGACCTTGCGGGCACAATTAAAGGCACGGCGAAACAAGGCTGGCTTGATATTAAAATGCGCCCCGAGCGCCGAAATGCCGTTAAAGTCATGGCCTTTTTTGACATTGGCGGATCAATGGATGGCCATATTAAACAGGTCGAAGAATTATTCTCCGCCGCCCGCACGGAATTTAAACGGCTCGAATATTTTTATTTTCATAATTGCCTCTATGAGCAGGTATGGAAAGATAATATCCGCCGCATGACCGAAATTACGCCCACATGGGATGTGTTCCATAAATTCGGCAGCGACCACCGCGTAGTCATGGTCGGTGATGCCGCAATGAGCCCCTATGAAATCGCTATGCGCGGGGGCTCTGTTGAGCATTGGAACGAAGAACCCGGTGCTGTTTGGCTCAAACGCCTCGTCGAAATTTACCCTCATCTCGTTTGGATTAACCCGACAGAAGAAAAATACTGGGCCTATTCACAATCTACAAAAATGATACAGGAAATCATCGGCGAGGACCGCATGTTTCCGATGACTTTGACGGGATTGGAATCCGCCATGAAGGAATTAGCGCGGTAAACTGGCGCCACATCAATTAAATAGATAAACACTGGAGAGTTTCATGAAATATACGCTTTTTGCGGCCGCGGCCGCCCTAACGCTGACGGCTTGCGCGGCCAAAACACCTGAGGTCGAAGGAGGTGAACCTGTGTCCGCCAAAGCTAATGGGACATGGCTCGCCAAAAATGCAAAGGCAGAGGGCGTCGTGACCACTGAATCGGGTCTGCAATATAAAGTCATCCAAGACGGCTTAGAAAACGGCGCGGTTGCGGCACCCGGGCAAGGCATTGCGGCGCATTATCACGGTGTTTTCACTGACGGGAAAGTTTTCGATAGTTCATATAATCGTGGCCAGCCGCTTGTTGGACCATCAAACGGCTTCATTGCCGGTTGGAACGAAGCCCTCGGAGAGATGAAAGTTTGCGAAGCGCGCACCCTCTACATTGGGCCAGATTTAGGCTATGGCGATGCGGATAGAGGTCCAATTCCTGGCGGATCAACCCTAGTGTTTAATATGCAAGTTTTGGCCGTGCAGCCCGATCCAGACTCAGACGCAATATTTAATTGTCCGGATGAAAAAATTCTTGCTGGTCCTGAAGCTTACTAGCGAATAGCTTTCAGGACATACGCATAAAAAAAGCCGCCCATCATTGGGGCGGCTTTTCGGTTTTATAAATAACCTATCTTATGAATTAATTCTAAGGACTGATAATGTACTTCCGATCTCAGCGAAAGCAGTAGACAAAGCTGCGGCAGATTGCGCATTGAAAAATTTCGTTCTATCCGTCGCGCACTCAGCCAATAAATTTAGCGTCGGCGTATCATTCACACCATAGGCAATTGTATAGACTTCGATATCATCAGACTTCACATCTCTACAAAGGCTTGCTGTCTTTGAGTTCGCACCACGTACATTCCGGCCTTCATGTGTCAGCCCGTCCTTGGCGCGCGTATTTCGGCCATCCGTCATGATAATCATGACTTTTTTGTGCTCTGATGCTGTCGCTGGCGCCGCGGCAACACGCGTTGGCAATTCGCCTTCCAATGTTCTCCAGCCCCAAACAATCCCAGATGGAATATAAGTCCAACCGCGCGCCTCGAAATTATTCACGGATCTACGGACACTTCTAAGGTTCTTTGTCAAAGGTAGGATTTCAGACGCACAGTCTACGTTTGAGAGAGCTGGGATTTGTCCACCCGCTTCGCGTGGCGACTCATCACGACCATTTAACCGAGATCCAACGCAGCCGTTCCAATTTGCTTCGTCAGCGCCGTTTAGATCTAACCAACCTGCACGACTATTCATTTGCCCAACATTCATATACTGAGAAAACGGAACCACAGATAGACGAATATTGTCATTATCCGCGTTTTCTAGCGTATCGATTAGATTATTTGCTGCAGTTTGAAGACCCTGAAGTTTAGTTTGACTGCCTCGCCGACCTCTGCCTGAAATAGGATTTCCCATCGACCCTGTAGAGTCCAAAACAAGCGCAACATCCAAAGATAACTCAGCGAAAGACGCGGTAGATGTCACCCCAACATCGAGATTTCCAATGTTGAAAATTTGAGCAAATCCAGCGTCAATATTGTTCTTTGCAACGACCGTTACATCGTCGCCATTGCGTACAATGTCTTCAATTTCGATGCGAACACCCGTCTGTCCTGGGTATGTTGCATCATATAAAGCTTGGGCAGCCGCTTCGAGCTTGGCCGGCGTATTCAAAGATTTATCCTTCGCCGCAAGCAACGCTATCGCATCTGTTGTGTCTTGCAAGCGTTGTTTAGCTGACATTCCGCGTGAAAGGTCAACCGCAACAGCAAGAAAACCAATCAAAAGGGCGGCGGAAATTGCAAACATCACGCCGACATTGCCGCCTGTATCAGTGTTGTATCTAGTTGTGGTATGATTAAAGGTCCGTTTCATCATCCATCTCCAAAATTTGCCGCTGTGTTCAAATTGAGACAGTGCGGCGTTAGTATGGATGGGGTGTTGCACTCATCCTGCCAGAGATGGGACCTGTCCTATGGCAGGACAAAAAGGGATGATTTATGGTTAATCCCCCCTTAATTCCTTACAAGACACTAAAATAAATATCTTACAATCAGCTACCTGGCCTATTGAATCGGACATATGCGTGGCAAACAGCGCAAACTATTTCTCAGGTAAAATCTGGATTTCAATAGACAGGCTATCAACGAAAACCTGTTTCGCAATTGGTTTCAGGTCTTCATATGTCATATTCTGATAAGCCTCATCCCGCGTGCGAAACCGTGCTACCGGCTCTGGATCAGTTTGCGCGCGGCTGAGCACGCTCATCCACAGCCCGTTACTCTCCAAGCTGGTTTCCAAATTCTCTAAGGTAGGCTTTATTGCGCGCTCAAAGAGGTCCGCATCAAAATTCCCGGATTGGAATTCTGCCGCCACCTCCCTGATTTTATCGGCCATTTCGTCAATACGGTCCGGGCTAACCTCTAGCTGCGCGCCAATATATCCGTAATTTGGATAGATACGAGAGCCCGCGCGGGAGACACTCGGCGAATAGGTCGCGCCCTCATCTTCTCTTAAAACCTCTACCAACCGCAGTTCAAACAGACTGGAGAGCATTTGCGTTTCTCTTGAGAGTTTGACGTCGGACGCATCTGGCGCAGGCCAATAAAGCGAAAGACGTGCCGTTTCCACATCACCCGCATGTGTGAGAACTATGGGCTTCGACGTACCGCTTGGGAACTTAATGTCAGTCAAATCCGCCTCGGGGCGATAAGGCGTGGCAGGACGCTCTGGCAATGCGCCAAAAGTCGCACCAACAGCTTCAATGAGTTTGTCTTCGTCAATATCCCCCACGGCCGTAATCTCTATCGCGCCATTTTGGACATTTTCATCCATCCAAGATTTGATCAGATCAAAATCCACATCCAAAAGGTCCGCCTCCGCGGCAATCCCCCAGCGCGTATCACCAGAACGCAGAATTCGCGCAATATCGCGGCGGGCGACACCGCCCGGCGTGCTATCAAGTGTTGGGTACCACGATTTGATATATTTATCATATTGCGCTTGCGCCTCGGGGCGATAGCCAGGGTCAGTCGCATAGGCCGCCATCAGTTTTAGCTGTAGGGCCAAGTCGTCTGGCGTAGTAGATCCTGAAAGCGTGGTAGCTGTGGCGCCGAGGCCGCGCCTCACCCCGACGGATTTCCCCGCCATTATCGTCGCAATATCATCAACCTTATGTTTCCCAAGCCCAGAGAGCGCCAGCATATTAGACGTATAGGTCTCAAATCCCGGTGCGGTCTTGGTGGGCGCCGACAATATACCTGCGCCGACCCGCGCCGATAGGCGAATGACATTGTCTTCAAAGTCGGTTTTTTTCATATTCAATCGGACGTTATTTTCGAACTGAATCAATGTGGCGTCTAAATCTTCCAATCGGGTTCGGCTCGCGACCTTTCCCGTGGGACCGAAGTCAGTATAGCCAAATGTCAGAGCGGCCTCATCTGCGCGGGCCTCGACAGCCGTAGCACGCGACGCTGCATAGGCCGCCTCCAGTTTCGCTTCGCCGTCTTCTAGCGCGAGTGAATTTTGCATATAAAGCTGCGGGGCATCCTCGAGCCCTTCCCAGCCCGCGCGAAAGGCTTCGGTGACGGCCTCTAGGGTTATGTCAGGCTTATTCTCCAAGAACCTATCAAGCGAGGTCTGAGGTGTGGTCAAAACGGATTCGCCCCCAAACGCGCCCATAATTTGACGAGCTAAACTTGGCGTTCGACGTGTTGGAGAGGTCTGCACGCTCACTTTCAATGAATTTTCAATATTGGCGAGCTGCTCATCGAGCTCGGCTTGCGTAAACCCATAAGCCAAGGCTTGCCGCAAGGCCTGTTCGCCTTGTGCAATGGCTTCAGCCCAATTTTCAGGTTGCGAATTCACCGTGAGCGAGGAGACTTCGGCTACATCGAAAAAGTTACTACGGCCCACACCTGCCGTGATAAAGGCAGATTCTTCCAGCCGGGCCATTTTGCCCAAGCGGCGGTTTAAAATACGATTGCCGAGACTTTCTATCAGCGCCGCTTTGCGATTCGCACGAGAATCTATCTCCTCCTCATAAGGCTGCATAACGGCGACACTGACGGAGGTTTGTATTTCTGGATCGCTGTAAACCCGCGCACGCGGGGTAGTTATTGCCTCTCCATCAACCTCAACCTTAGTGCCTGCGGAAATTCCGTCTGGATTTGTCCAATCTCCAAAATACTCTTCAATTTTCTGAATAGCGAACGCAGGGTCCATGTCCCCTACAAGGGTGATGAAAGTCTTTTCGGGCCGGTAATAGCGTTTGTAAAAATCACGAAATTGCTCTGGCGTTACACTATCGATGGTCTCTTCCGTTCCGATAGGCAAACGGTCAGGCAAAATTGTATGGCCGGCATAAAAATCTAACTGATCTAGGAAGGCTTTAAACCCAGGATTAGACCGCGCGCGCCGCTCAGCCTGAATCACGCCGCGCTCTTTATCAATGGCCTGTGGGTCCAGCGTCAGACGCTCCGCTGTCTCGCGCATGATCCCGAGAGTCTCATCGAGCATTTCCTCGGAGACATCTGGCAACTCCAACTGATAGGTCGTTTCCTCAAACCCTGTCGAGGCATTAGTATCTGCCCCAAAAGCCAACCCAAAGCGCTCCAAACGCTTGGTCATTTCGCCTTCAGGGATGTTTTCGGAGCCGTTAAAGGCCATATGCTCTAGAAAATGCGCAATCCCGCGTGTCGCCTCTGTTTCATTGATTGAGCCTGTATCAATTCGCATCAAAAGCGTAGCGGTTTTCGTCGGCGTGTCATTCTCTCTGACAGCATAGCGCAGCCCATTGGACAGCTCCCCATAAGTGATTGCTTCATCAACCGGTAAATCAGACGCCATATGCGCGAACGGAACATCCCCAGGCGAGGGCGTCTTTGAGGACTGAGCCTCGCAACCTGCCATAAAAACCATAGCAATTACAGACACTTGGGACAAAAAAGAAAAACGCATAACTATCCTAGCGTGAAACAATAACCAACCTTTGTGTACCAGTCTGTGACGTGCGTCGCCCAAGAGTGCAAGTCCCGTTTTCAACCCGCTCGACGACCTCTTATTAACCCTAGATTCAAAAAAGAAACGGGACTGAAAATCGTAACTTGCAACAGCTGTTTTAGCGTATATGAGGCCCGTCATGTCCACCACGCAAACAGAGCCCGAAATTTACGTTTTCGACTTTGACGGTACAATTACGACAAAAGATACCTTTGCCCTGTATCTGCGCTACTACGCCGGTACAGCCGCCTGGTTACTCAAGATTTTCCGCCTTCTGCCCACCTTCATTGCCTATAAATTAGGCAGAATTGATCGCCATGCCGTCAAAAAAGCCGTCATTCGCCGGTTTTTCGCGGGCGAACAGGCCGCTGACGTCGAGGCGCGGGCAGAGCAATTCGCCAGAGACATCATTCCCAATCTGATTCGCCCGGCTGGCCGCGCCCGTCTCGGCGCCCTTTTAGCGGATCCAGACTGCGGACCCGAGTCATTATATATATGCAGCGCGTCGATTGGTCCTTACCTGCGCAGCTGGGCAAGTTCATGTGGTATTCACCTTAATAACGTCATGGCGACTGAGTTAGCTGTCGATGACGGCAGAATCACGGGAGAGCTACAGGGATATAATGTGTGGGGAGAAAACAAACTCCGCCGTATTATGGACCAATTTTCGCCACATTCTGTCAAAATATTGGAAGCTTATGGGGATACGAGAGGAGATAGGGAGATATTACACGCCGCTGAGGCGTCTTTCTTCAAACCTTTTCGCGTAACACCAATTAACAATTGAAATACCTTTCTCAATCTTTAAGAGGAAGTTAACGCCTTCCGTCCGTTTTCGCGGATGATGGGCTTTTTGGAGGTATTCGCATGTCGCGGATAGCTATAACTGGAGACTTTGGGGGTTTTCTTAAAATGAAACGCACTCTTTTATTGGCCGCTTCGGCCGCGGTATTAGCCGCACCAACAATCGCTCAGGAGCTACCACCTGGTAATCCGCTCCCAGGCGAATGTTTTGCACGGGTCATTGTCCCTGCACAGTATCAGACTTCGACTGAGACCGTAATCCTGCGCCAGGCCGGTGAAGAGATCAAAAAGATCCCTGCCCAACTTGAAACAGTTACAGAGCGCGTTCTTGTTCAAGAAGAAAGCTATGAGCTCTTTGTTGCCGGCGCTGGCGGTGGCTCTGTTGTCCCGGGTCGCGGTCGCGTCACGGTCACAATCAATGGAACTCCCTACACCATCGATTCCTCCAGAACTGTCACCAATGCCTCGGGCGCGAGAATTGGTACTGTTGATGCATCAGGCAACATCGTCGCTTCAAACGGAAGCGTCCTTGCAGCCAATGCTGTTAACCCCCTTACACTCATTGGCACAGGGTCCTCACGGACACGCCTCGTTGTTGGCGGAACAACTTACTCAGTTGCTTCTGATGGCCGCGTATTTAATGCCTCCGGTTCAAGTGTTGGATCTCTAGACGGCGCGGGTAACATTGTTGCTTCTGGCGGCCGTGTTATTTCGCGCTCTGCAGTTAATGCCTATTCAGGCGGCGGCGCGACATCTGGCTCAGCATCTTTCCGTACAGTCACTGAAACGGTCGTTGTCCAAGAAGCCTCAACAGAGCTTGTTGCCATCCCACCAGTATATGAAACTGTCACTGAGACAGTCACTGTTCAGCCTGAGTCTGTTGAGTACACAACAATCCCAGCTGTTTATGAGAATTACACTGAAACAGTCGTTGTTCAGGAAGCCTCTACAGAACTCGTAACCATCCCGCCTGTTTTCGAAACAGTGCAGGAAACTGTTATCGCGCAAGAAGCGTCAACTGAGCTCGTCACAATCCCAGCGACATACGAAACTGTCTCTGAGACGGTCGTTGTTCAGCCTGCCTCTGTTGAGTACACAGTTGTTCCAGCTCAATATGAAACAGTCTCTGAGACTGTTGTTGTTCAAGATGCCTCTACTGAGCTCGTTACAATCCCTGCAACATTCGAAACTGTTACTGAGACAGTTGTTGTGCAGGAAGCGTCTACAGAACTCGTAACTGTACCGCCTGTATTTGAAACCGTTCAGGAAACTGTTGTTGCGCAAGAAGCGTCTACAGAGCTTGTAACAATCCCGGCGACATTCGAAACTGTTACTGAGACCGTCGTTGTTCAGCCAGCGTCTGTCGAATATGTCACTGTTCCAGCGACATTTGAAACAGTCAACGAGACAATTGTCGTTCAAGAAGCGTCAACAGAGCTCGTCACTATCCCAGCAACGTTCGAAACTGTCACTGAGACAGTTGTTGTTCAGGAAGCGTCCACAGAACTCGTAACCGTCCCGCCTGTTTTCGAAACAGTCACAGAAACGATCGTTGCAAAAGCGGCAAGCACAGAGCTTGTTTCTATCCCAGCGACATTCGAAACTGTAAATGAAACAGTCGTCGTTCAGCCAGCCAGCGTCGAATATGTCGTTGTTCCTGCTGAGTTCGAAACATATAATGAAACAATCGTTGTTCAGGAAGCCAGCTCAGAGCTCGTCTCTATCCCGGCCACGTTCGAAACTGTTACCGAAACAGTTGTCGTTCAGCCTGCCACAACACAATATCAGGTTATCCCACCTGTGTATGACACAGTCAGCGAAACAATCGTTGTTCAAGAAGCCAGCACAGAGCTTGTTTCTATCCCAGCGACATTTGAAACTGTTGCTGAAACAGTTGTCGTTCAGCCTGCGTCTGTTGAATATGTAACTGTGCCGCCTGTTTATGAAACAGTGTCCGAAACAGTTGTTGTTCAAGAAGCGTCATCAGAGCTCGTCTCTATTCCAGCCACGTTCGAAACTGTAACTGAAACAGTTGTCGTTCAGCCTGCTGGCGTAGAATATGTCTCCGTTCCAGCTGAGTTTGAAACTTATAATGAGACAATCGTTGTTCAGGAAGCTTCATCAGAGCTCGTCTCTATCCCGGCTACTTTCGAAACTGTCACTGAGACAGTTGTCGTGCAGCCAGCCACAACAGAATATGTCTCCGTTCCAGCGACTTACGAAACTGTGTCTGAGACAATCGTTGTTCAAGAAGCGTCAACAGAATTGGTTACAATTCCTGCGACATTCGAAACTGTGACTGAAACAGTTGTCGTCCAGCCTGCTGGCGTTGAATATGTTACGGTTCCAGCGACATTCGAAACAGTCTCCGAGCCAGTTGTTGTTCAAGAAGCGTCAACAGAATTGGTTACAATTCCTGCGACATTCGAAACTGTTACTGAGACAGTCGTCGTTCAGCCTGCCTCTGTCGAATATGTTGCTGTCCCAGCTGTGTATGAGACAATTCAAGAGCCAATCGTTGTGCAAGAAGCATCTACTGAGCTTGTAAATGTCCCTGCGACATTCGAAACTGTCACTGAGACAGTTGTCGTGCAGCCAGCCACAACAGAATATGCGGCCGTTCCTGCTAAGTATGAAACTTACACTGAAACAATCGTTGTTCAGGAAGCTTCTACCGAGCTCGTCTCCATTCCAGCGACTTTCGAAACAGTGACTGAAACAGTCGTCGTTCAGCCTGCTGGTGTAGAATATGTCACTGTTCCAGCGACATTCGAGACCGTCTCTGAGCCAATCGTCGTTCAAGAAGCGTCAACAGAATTGGTCACAATTCCAGCGACATTCGAAACTGTCACTGAGACAGTCGTCGTTCAGCCAGCAGGTGTTGAATATGTGTCTGTTCCAGCCACATTCGAAACCGTTGCAGAAACAATCGTTGTGCAAGAGGCCTCTACTGAGCTTGTCACTGTCCCGCCTGTTTTCGAAACAGTCACAGAAACAGTTGTCGTTCAGCCAGCCTCTGTCACTTACGAAACAGTTCCGGCGACATTTGAAACAGTGTCTGAGACTATCGTTGTTCAAGAAGCGTCAACAGAATTGGTTACAATTCCTGCGACCTTCGAAACTGTGTCTGAAACAGTTGTCGTTCAGCCAGCATCTGTCACATATCAAGCTGTTCCAGCCGTATATGAGACAGTATCTGAAACTGTTGTGGTTCAAGAAGCCTCTACAGAGCTCGTCACAATTCCGGCGACCTTCAGAGACGTAACTGAAACTGTTGTTGTTCAAGAAGCCAGCACAGAGCTTGTTTCTATCCCAGCAACTTACGAAACCGTCTCTGAGACAGTTGTTGTCCAGGAAGCCACAACAGAGCTTGTTTCTGTTCCAGCAACTTTCGAAACTGTGTCTGAAACAGTTGTCGTTCAGCCTGAAACAGTTGAATATGTGTCTGTCCCAGCGACATATGAGACTTACAACGAGACAATCGTTGTTCAGGAAGCCTCGACAGAGCTTGTCTCTATTCCAGCGACTTATGAAACAGTCTCTGAAACAGTTGTTGTTCAAGAAGCCTCAACAGAGCTTGTTGCTATCCCAGCAACATTCGAAACTGTATCGCAAACAGTTGTCGTCAAAGAAGCGTCTACAGAATTAGTTACAATTCCAGCGACATTCAAAAACGTCAGCGAAACTGTTGTGGTTCAGCCAGCGTCTGTGACATATGAAACTGTCCCAGCGACATTTGAGACATATGAAGAAACAATCGTTGTTCAGGAAGCCTCTACAGAGATTATCGCAGTCCCTGCGACATATAAGACTGTAAGCGAGACTGTTGTTGTTCAAGAAGCGTCGACAGAGCTTGTCGCTATCCCGGCAACATATGAAACTGTCACAGAGACAGTTGTTGTTCAGCCTGAAACGGTTGAATATGTCGCGGTCCCTGCGCAATTCGCGACGGAAAGCCAGACATATGTCCAGCAAGAAGCGGCGAATACGCTGACAATCATTCCTGCTCAGTACGAAACTGTCACAGAGACAATCGTCACACAGGAAGCGTCAACACGTATCGAAGTTGTTCCTGCAACATATAAAACTGTCACAGAGACAATCGTTGTCACGCCAGAGCGTACTGACATCACTGTCATTCCTGCGAAATATGAAACACGCTCAGAGCGCGTTCTTATTGAGCCAGCTCGTGAAGAGTGGAAGCCAGGTTCACAAGCGATCAACTCTGGTGTCTTCCAGTCAGGTCGTGTGAACACAGCAACACGTGGTCAGTTCACAGTCTTTAACGGCGTCTCTAACCAGGTTGTTGAATCAACTGAGACTATCGTGAACCAGACAGGTGAAATCCTCTGCCGCGTTCTGATCCCAGCTAAGTATAAGACAATCACGAAGCAGGTTGTGGTAACACCAGCCCGCACAACTGAGCGGACTATCCCGGCTGTAACAAGAACTATCACGAAGCGCGTCGTAGACCGCGAAGCGACAACACGTGAAGTCGCCGTGCCTGCGCAAACAAGTACTGTTTCACGCCGCATCGTTAAGACCCCTGCCCGCGTCGTCGACTCAGGCGGCTCTTTCAGCGGAACCGGAACACGCATCAACGGTTTCGTTGACGCCAACCGCGATGGCCGTGACGATCGTGACGGACTTTCAGCAAGCGCAGCCGCAAGCGCGGACCGTGCAGCTGGCGGATCACGTCTCGTCGGCGGAAAAGCTGGCTCAACTGGTGGTCAATACGGCCAGAAGCTTGGGTCTGTCTCAACGCGCGTTGTCTCTAAGGCTGCCGAAGTTGTTGAGCGCCGCGTACCAGCTGTCACTAAGACACTGTCACGCCGCGTCGTTAAGACACCAGCTCGTACGCAAGAGCGGACAATCCCAGCCGTCACAAACACTGTGACACGCCGCGTTGTTGACCGCCCTGCGACAACACAAGAGCGTACAATCCCGGCTGTTACGAAGACTGAAACACGTCGCCGTATCAAAACTCCGGCACGTACGGTTGAGCGCACAATCCCGGCTGTAACCAAGCAGGTTACCCGCCGTGTTGTTGACCGTCCTGCGTCTACACAGGAACGCACAATTCCTGCTGTGACTAAGGTTGAAACGCGCCGCGTCGTTAAGACACCGGCTCGTACACAGGAACGCACGATCCCAGCCGTCACAAACACTGTGACACGCCGCGTCGTGAAGACACCTGCAACAACCCGTGAGCGCACAATCCCGGCTGTTACGAAGACTGAAACACGTCGTCGTATCAAAACACCGGCTGCAACAGCTGAGCGCCGCGTCCCTGCGGTCACGAAGCAAGTAAGCCGCCGCGTCGTAAAGACACCGGCCTCTACTGTTGAGCGTTCAATCCCAGCTGTCACAAAGACACGTACACGCCGCGTCGTTAAGACACCGGCGCGTACATCAGAGCGGACAATCCCAGCCGTCACGAAACAAGTGACACGCCGCGTTGTTGACCGTCCTGCGTCTACGCAAGAGCGGACAATCCCAGCGATCACAAAGCAGGAAACTCGCCGTGTTGTTAAAACACCAGCAGCGACTGTTGAGCGCACTGTCCCAGCTGTGACGAAGCAGGTCTCTCGCCGCGTCGTTAAAACTCCGGCCCGTACGCAAGAGCGTACAATCCCGGCAGTGACAAAGCAGGAAACGCGCCGCGTCGTTAAGACACCAGCAGCAACGGTTGAGCGGACTATCCCTGCCGTTACGAAGCAGGTTTCTCGCCGCGTCGTTAAGACTCCGGCCCGCACACAAGAGCGGACTATCCCGGCTGTCACGAAGCAGGAAACACGCCGCCGCGTCGCAACGCCAGCCGCAACCGTCGAACGTACAGTTCCAGCGGTTACGAAGCAGGTCTCTCGCCGTGTCGTGAAAACGCCAGCGTCTACTGTTGAGCGCACGATCCCAGCTGTAACAAAGCTAGAATCGCGTCGCGTCATCAAGACACCAGCGTCTACGATTGAGCGGACAATCCCAGCAGTCACGAAACAAGTGTCTCGCCGGGTTGTTAAGACACCAGCGTCTGTCCGTGAGCGGACTGTTCCAGCGGTCACAAAACTCGAGACACGCCGCGTCGTTAAGACACCAGCGGCAACTGTTGAGCGCGCTGTTCCAGCCGTCACAAAGCAGGTCTCTCGCCGGGTTGTTAAGACACCAGCGTCTGTCCGTGAGCGCAGCATCCCAGCTGTCACGAAGCAGGAAACGCGCCGCGTCGTTAAGACACCGGCAGCAACTGCAGAGCGCACAGTTCCAGCTGTAACGAAGCAAGTCTCCCGTCGTGTCGTGAAAACGCCAGCCTCCACGCAACAGCGTGCCGTGCCAGCCGTCACGAAGACAGAGACGCGTCGCCGCATCAAGACACCAGCACGGACTATCGAGCGGGCTACGCCAGCTGTAACGAAGACTGTGTCACGTCGTGTTGTGAAAACGCCAGCGTCTGTTCGTGAGCGGGCTGTACCAGCTATCACGAAGCAGGAAACGCGCCGTGTTGTTAAGACACCCGCGTCTACTGTGGAGCGGACAATCCCAGCGGTCACCAAACAGGTCACTCGCCGTGTTGTTAAGACACCAGCGCGTACATCTGAGCGGACGATCCCAGCGGTCACGAAGCAGGAAACTCGCCGGATAGTGAAAACTCCAGCTCAAACTGTTGAGCGCACAGTCCCAGCTGTGACGAAGCAAGTCTCCCGTCGTGTCGTGAAAACGCCGGCCTCCACGCAACAGCGTGCCGTGCCAGCGGTCACGAAGACAGAGACGCGTCGCCGCATCAAGACACCAGCGCGTACAGTCGAGCGGACTATCCCAGCTGTAACGAAGCAAGTGGCTCGCCGCGTCGTGAAGACACCAGCCTCAGTTACAGAACGGAACGTTCCAGCGGTCACACAAGCGGTCACACGCCGTGTGGTCAGAACGCCGGCCTCTGTTGTTGAGCGCGCTGTCCCAGCCGTCACGAAGCAGGAAACGCGTCGTGTCGTGAAGACACCAGCTCGTACAACTGAGCGGACAATCCCGGCTGTCACGAAAACAGAAACGCGCCGTGTCGTTAAGACACCAGCGTCAACTGTTGAGCGGACAATCCCAGCCGTGACGAAGCAAGTCTCTCGCCGCGTCGTGAAAACTCCAGCTCAGGTCTCTGAGCGGACTATCCCAGCCGTGACGAAGCAAGTTGCCCGCCGTGTTATGCGTACACCTGCCACAACGCAGGAACGCACAATCCCAGCGGTCACGAAGACTGTCTCACGTCAGGTCGTGAAAACACCGGCCCGTACTACGGAGCGGACTATCCCGGCTAGAACGTCAACTGTTGATCGCCGTGTCGTTAAGACACCAGCGCGCACAGTTGAGCGGACTGTCCCAGCTGTGACGAAGACTGTGTCTCGCCGCGTTGTGAAAACTCCGGCTCAGGTTTCTGAGCGGACTATCCCAGCCGTGACGAAGCAAGTCGCTCGCCGTGTGATGCGTACACCTGCCACGACGCAGGAACGTACAATCCCAGCGGTCACGAAGCAGGAAACACGCCGCCGCGTGAAGACACCGGCTTCGACGCAAGAGCGTCGTATCCCGGCTGTTACGAAGCAGGTCTCACGCCGCGTCGTGAAGACCCCAGCTCGTACAACAGAGCGGACTATCCCGGCTGTTACCAAGCAAGTCACACGTCGTGTGGTTGATGGTGCACCGCGGATCGAACGTCGTGTCATTCCAGCGCGTTACGATACTGTTCAAGTCCAGCGTGTCGTAAGACCTGCTACGACTGAAAGAGTTGTTATCCCGGCACAGACTGGCACAATCGAGCGTCGGACACAGATCAGCCCTGAAAAGGCAGAGTGGCGTCAGGTTCTTTGTGAAGCCAATGCGAATCCAACAGTTATCCGTTCTATCCAGAGCGCTCTTAAGCGTGAAGGTTACTACACGGGCGCGATTGACGGACGCCTTGGTCAGCAGACTTATGCTTCTGTTGAGGCCTATCAAAAAGCCCTTGGCCTCTCTACAGGCGGCCTAACGCTTACAACTGTTGACCGCTTGGGTGTTGATTGGCGCTCAATGGTCTCTGGTCACCAGCTCGGTACTGGCGGTTTCACAACTGGCGGAACGACAACGGGAGCAACCGGCGGCTTTACGACTGGCACGACTATCACGTCAGGCGGAAGCACAGGCTCAGCCTCTGGCTACACCATCGGGTCTAACGGTGCTGTAACTGACGCTCGCGGCGTTGTTATCGGTACGCTGAACGCAAATGGCGATGTTGTGAACAGCTCAGGTCAAATTGTCCTACGCGGTCTGTCATCGGCAGGCGGTGCAGGTGGACTGAGCGGTGCAGCGGGTGGATTGAACAATCGTTCAACGATTGGCTCAGTCGGCGGCGGTAGCCTGACCAATGGCGCCTCTGGCGGCGTGTCCGCAGGTGGCTTCACAGTCCGCGGTGACGGATCTGTTGTGAACAGCTCTGGTGCCGTCATCGGCAGCGTAAATGCAAACGGTGAAATCGTTTCAAACGGTGTTGTTATTGGCCGGGTGCGCCCAGCTAACTAGGACAGCGTCCAAAACTCCAGCGCCTCACGCGCTGGACAAAGTTTAAATCGCCTCGCCAGTGTTTTCACTGGCGGGGCTTTTTGGTGCAAATATATGCACTTGTATGGAGGGACCAAAACGCCCCGCTCTCTCTGCCAATCCCTTATTCAAGCGGATTGACAGGTCAGCTCAAGGGCTTATAAGGGCGTCGAATTGGCCGCCGCGGGATTCGCCCAGCGCGGCTTTTATCTATTTAGAAGACAGGGCGCGTGCCCTGCTCAGTGTCAAGGACAAGACCATGTTCGCAGTCATTCAGACCGGTGGTAAGCAATATAAAGTCGCCAAAGACGACATTATCATCATAGAAAAACTCGACGGCGAAGCCGGCGGAAAAGTCACATTTGATAATGTGCTAATGCACGGCGCAGCAGGCGACGTAAAAGTCGGCGCGCCGCTCGTCAAAGGCGCCTCTGTAACAGGCGAAGTTCTTGAGCAGCGCAAAGGCGACAAAGTTATCGTCTTCAAAAAGAAGCGCCGTCAAAACTATCGCCGTAAGCAAGGCCACCGTCAGCTAGAGACAGTCGTCCGCATTACAGGCATCAAGGGCTAAAGCCGAAACCCCTCTCGGGACCAAATTTGGGGCTTACCCCTCTTTCGAATTTTAGGAGTTCATCATGGCACATAAAAAAGCTGGTGGTTCATCAAACAACGGCCGCGACAGTGCAGGCCGTCGCCTTGGCGTAAAGAAATCTGGCGGCCAATCGGTCATTCCAGGCAACATCATCATTCGTCAACGCGGGACAAAATATTACCCGGGCGCTAATGTCGGCATGGGCAAAGACCACACACTCTTCGCGCTCACGAAAGGCCGCGTGTCTTTTGCAACGAAACGCAACGCGCGAACATATGTCTCAGTCGAGCTCCCAGAAGCCGCTGAATAGAGACCTGATTTTCTCGGGTCACCGCCACAAGGCGACCCGTTTACAAAACAGCAGGGAAATCGGGTCCGCTCGGTTTCCCTTTTTTAATGGCTAGACTAAAGCCGCCCCCTGCTGACAATTTGGGAGAGTTGTCATGCGCAAGATTATTGAAACAGAACGGCTCATTCTTCGCCCGTTTGAAACCTCAGATCTGACGGCGCTCACGCGCTATGCGGGTGAGTATGACGTAGCAAAAGCCACTGCCCAGCTCCCTCACCCCTACACCGAAGCAGAGGCGCAAGCCTGGCTAGACTATAATCAGCACTCCTCTGGCGGACCAACGGAATCACATATCTACGCGATTGCCACACGAGAAAATTCCCTAATTGGCTGCATTAGCTTAACGGCGAAAGGTGATGGCAGTCAGGCCGATTGGGAACTCGGCTATTGGTTAGGGCAACCACATTGGCGCAAAGGCTATATGCGCGAAGCCAGCGAAGCTTTGTTAGACGACGCGAAACAACACCTCGCCCCAACGCAGCTCTGCGCCTGTGTCTTCACAGACAACCCCAGAAGCGCTGATTTACTACGACATTTAGGTTTCACATCATGCGGTCAAAGCACAGAATTTTCCCTCGCGCGCGGACATGAGGTCGACGCACAAGTGCTCACCTTATCACTGGAGGCGCATCATGCGTGATATACTCCAGACAGAGCGGCTCGTCCTGCGGCAGTTAGAGCTGCGAGATGCCAAGGCCTTTTCGGAATATGGCACAGACATTGATGTCGCGCGCATGACAGGCAGCTTCCCCCATCCCTTTCCGCTCTTAGCGGCGGAGTTCAAAGTCATGGATTTGCTCGCGCAGAAACGGCGCGGCCTCGCCCAGCCCTATGCCATTACGCTAAAGGATGGGGCCGATGATATGATTGGCGTGGTCGATTTATTCAAACGCGGCACAGATACCCTCTGGGAAATCGGCTATTGGGTTGGCCGTCCCTTTTGGGGCCAAGGCTTCATGACCGAAGCCTGTGCCGCCATTTTGGCTGAAGCCAATGAAAGCCTCGGCGCGGATGACCGGTTGGCGGGCGTCTTCATAGACAACCCTGCGAGCGCTCGCGTTTTGGAAAAATTAGGGTTCGAGAGATCGGGAACGCCCGAGTTTTATTTTTCAATGGCAAGGTTAAAAAAGGCCGCATCCCAAAACTTCGTTTTGAGAGCCAGCCCATGATTAGGTTATATTCGGAGCGCCCCACCCCCGTGGACTATCTCGCTCTAATCGCGGAAACGGGTTGGCCCATGCCAAGCGCCGAACAGGCAAAAACCGCTCTCTCAGCCAGCCTTTGTGCGGTTATAGCCAGAGATGAAAAGCAGCAGACTATCGGCATGGTCCGCGCCATTGGAGACGGCGTTATGAAGGTCTATATTCAAGACGTTGTTGTCTCCCGCCCCTATCGCGGCAAAGGCTTAGGGCAGCGCCTGATGCGAACAATACTCGCTAACCTAGGATCCACATGCCCCACAGACTGCATGATTGGTCTTTTCGCGGCCGAGGGGCGGACGGACTTTTATGCGGAGCTCGGCTTTATTACGCGGCCCAGCGCAGGGTTTGGGCCCGGCATGCATGGAACGCTCTCAACGCTAGCCAAACGCGGAAACGCCGCGTAAGGACGGCCCATGAAATTTCTCGACCAAGCAAAAATCTACGTGAAGTCTGGTTCAGGCGGCGGCGGGAGTATCTCTTTCCGGCGAGAGAAATATATTGCTTTTGGCGGACCCAATGGCGGGGACGGCGGGCGCGGCGGTCATGTTTATCTAGAAGCAAGCCGAAGTCTCAACACCCTGATTGATTATCGCTATAAACAACATTTCAAAGCGAAAACGGGCATGCACGGCATGGGCCGAGATCGTCATGGCGCGGCGGCAGATGACATTATCCTTAAAGTCCCGGTTGGCACACAAGTCATAGATGCGGAAACCGACGAAGTTCTGGCAGATATGACAGAAGACGGCGAACGCGTTCTCATGGCCAAAGGCGGCAATGGCGGCTGGGGTAATGCCCGCTTTAAAAGCGCAACCAACCAAGCTCCGCGTCAAGCCAATCCCGGCGAAGAAGGTGAAGAGAAATGGGTCTGGCTACGCTTAAAACTTATCGCGGATGCCGGGCTCATAGGGTTACCCAATGCGGGCAAATCTACCTTCCTCGCGACGGTAAGCGCCGCAAAACCGAAAACGGCTGATTACCCCTTTACGACGCTGCATCCCCATCTCGGCGTAGTGAGCATGGGCGCGGCGGAACGCTTCGTCATCGCCGACCTACCTGGCCTCATCGAAGGCGCGGCGGAAGGCGCAGGACTAGGGCATCGGTTCTTGGGGCATGCGGAACGCTGCGCAGCAATTCTGCATCTCGTAGCGGGCACATCAGAAGACCCCGTTGCGGATTACATCGCCATCCGCAAGGAGCTTGAAGACTATGATGAGAGCTTCGAAACAAAGCCAGAAGTCGTCGCCATTTCAAAATGCGACGCTTTGAGCCCGGAACGGATTGCCGAGCTTCAGGATGAAATGGAAGCGGCCTGTGGACATCGCCCCTTCCCCATTAGTTCCGTGGCGCAGCAGGGCCTCAAGCCTGTGCTCGCAGCGCTTTATCAACATGTCGAGCTGCGGCGCGCGGGCGAAGAGGCCGAGCGTGAAGAGAAGTTCCGCCAAGCGCAAATCGCGGCGGGCGAAATCGAAGATGTCAAAGGCTGGTCGCCCTAACCCATGTTTGCCGACGTCCAAACACTCGTCATCAAAATTGGCTCGGCCATCTTGGTCGACGGCCAAACACAGGCTTTGCGCAAAGACTGGCTGGACGCGCTTGCCTCCGATTTAGCGGCTCTGAAAGACAAGCGTATTATCCTTGTAAGTTCGGGCGCGATTGCGCTCGGCCGACAGCGCCTAAACCTCGTGGGCGCATCGCTCTCCTTGTCGGAAAAACAAGCCTGCGCGGCTGCGGGTCAGTCTAGCCTCACGCGGGCCTATGATGACGCGCTAGGGCATCACGGCATCACGACCGCACAGGCCCTGCTAACGTTGCATGATACCGAACATCGCCGCCGCTGGCTCAATGCGCGTTCGACGCTCGACACATTACTGGGCCTCGGCGCAATCCCCATCATCAATGAAAATGACACGGTCGCGACCGATGAAATCCGATATGGCGATAATGACCGTTTAGCCGCGCGGACCGCGCAAATGGTCGGCGCAGATATGTTGATACTCCTTTCTGATATTGACGGGCTTTATACGGCGGACCCGCGCTCTGACAGTACGGCGCGGCATATACCCCTCATCGAAGCGTTATCTGATGATATCATGGCGATGGGCGGCGCGCCCAATGCAGCAGCGGGCGTCGGCAGCGGCGGCATGGCAACAAAACTTGCGGCGGCGAAAATAGCCACACAGGCGGGATGCGATATGATAATTTGCGACGGGCGCTCTATTGGCGCGCTAGCGTCCCTAAAGAACGGCGCGAAACACTCTCGTTTTAAAGCCCAAAGTAATCCCCGCAAAGCGCGCGCGCAGTGGATTGGCGGCACCTTAAAGCCGAGCGGTATGCTGCATATTGACCTAGGCGCGATGAAAGCTTTGAAAAAAGGCAGCAGTCTCCTCCCCGCAGGCGTTACAAGGGTTTCTGGCGAATTTGAAAAGGGCGACGCCGTCTCTGTTATTGCGAATGACATAGAAATTGCGCGCGGCCTTGTGGCCTATGACCTTCAGGAAGCCGACCGTATTAAAGGTCTAAAATCAGCTGAAATCTCCACAGAGCTCGGCTATGAACATGGCGCGGCAATAATCCACCGCGATAATTTGGTAATGCTTTAGAATGTCCCTAGATTTAGAAATGGCCGAACTCGGCCGCGCCGCACAAAACGCTGGCGCGCAATTACGCCTCGCGGATGAAGACACGCGCAATTCAGCTTTGCAGGCTATGGCGAAACAGGTGCGCCTCGCGGCCGAGAGCATCCTTTCCGCCAATGCAGCCGATATGGAAGCGGCGGCTGAAAAAGGTCTTTCTGCGCCATTGCTTGATAGATTGAAATTAGATGCGGACCGTATCGAAGGCATCGCGCAAGGCCTCGAAGCCATCGCCGCTCTGCCAGACCCAATTGGCGCGGTTGAGACGGAGTGGACACAGCCAAATGGTTTACATTTTTCCAAGGTCCGCGTGCCCCTTGGCGTGATCGGAATGATTTATGAAAGCCGCCCCAATGTCACCGCAGATGCGGGCGGACTCTGTGTGAAATCTGGAAATGCCTGCGTATTACGCGGCGGGTCAGAGAGCCTGCGCTCAAACCACGCGCTTCATACCGCCCTGCAAGCCGGATTACGCGGGGCAGGCCTGCCAGAGACCGCAATAAATCTAGTTCCGACAACTGACCGTGCCGCCGTTGGGCATATGCTCGATGGACTGAATGCTACGATTGACCTCATTATTCCGCGCGGCGGCAAGAGCCTTGTTTCCCGCGTGCAAAAGGACGCCCGCGTCCCCGTCCTCGCCCATGAAGACGGCTTAAACCACAGCTATGTCCATAAGAGCGCCGATATTTCTCTCGCCGTAAAAGTCATTGAGAATGCGAAGCTGCGCCGCACTAGCGTTTGCGGGTCTACGGAAACCGTCCTTGTCGACAAAGATATTACTGCCGATTTTCTGCCTGCCCTAGAAACCGCTATCGGAAGCAAATGCGAGCTCCGCGCAGACACGCAAGCGGCCGTCCACCTAACTTCTGCCGTCGCTGCTACTCCAGAAGATTTCGATACAGAACATCTCGCGCCGATTTTGAACGTCGCCGTGGTCGAAAATATCGAAGCGGCTCTGTCTCATATCGACCGTTATGGCAGCGGTCATACGGATGCTATTCTCGCGCAAGACAACGCCGCCGCAAAAATCTTCCTAGACCGTGTCGATAGCGCGATTGTCCTGCACAACGCCTCCACACAATATGCGGATGGCGGCGAATTTGGATTTGGCGCGGAAATCGGCATCGCCACAGGCCGTATCCATGCGCGCGGACCCGTCGGCGCGCAGCACCTGACAAGCTATAAATATCAAGTGCGCGGCACGGGTCAGGTTCGGCCTTGAGGTCGATTGGTCTCTTCGGCGGGTCTTTCAACCCCGCGCATGGCGGGCATCTACATGTCGCGCGGGCAGGATTGCGCCAACTCCAGCTTGATGAAATCTGGTGGCTCGTAAGCCCGCAAAACCCGCTCAAGCCCGAACAACCAAGCTGGGAGAGCCGGGCCGAGACCGTTCGAAATTTACGTCTACCGTCAAATATGCGGGTTTCAGATGTCGAGCTTCGCTATGAGACACAATATACAATCGACCTGCTCACAGCCCTCAAAACAAGCCAACGCGATAAACGTTTTGTCTTCATGATGGGCGCGGATAATCTTTTGCAGCTTCCCAAATGGCGGGACTGGCAGGGCATTATGGAGAGCGTTCCTATAGCCGTCATTGCCCGTCCCGGCTCGCCCATTCGCGCCCGCCTCGGACAGGCCGCGCGCCAATATCGCCATGCCCGAATTGGCGAAGACCAAGCCCATACGCTCAAAGACAAAGCTGGTCCCGCTTGGACCTATCTGACTCTGCCCCTAGACAAACGTAGCTCATCCGCTATTCGCGCGTCCCGATAGCGAGTAGCCTAATTGAATTACATATGGTAGCGCTCGGATGAATGAACATGCTATGGAGAGCCCTCTGACCGCCGGACATCAAGAAACCCCCGCTGAAGTAACAATTTTGGATGGACCCGATTCGAAAGAGCTCTCGGACTTCATCCAAGAAATACTAGATGAGAACTCGGCTCAAGACGTTATTGAGATCGATATTCGCGGGAAATCCTCCATCGCAGATTATCTCCTCGTGGCCTCCGGACGCTCGAACCGTCATGTCAGCGCGCTGGCGGATTATGTGCAGCGTGGCCTCAAAGAGCGCGGCTTCAAAGAGCTTGTTGTCGAGGGCCAAGAAGCGTCTGACTGGGTGCTGATTGATGCGGGCGATGTTATCCTCCATGTCTTCCGCCCCGAAGTCCGCGTCTTCTATAATCTTGAAAAGATTTGGTCTGTTCCGCTTCCGAAAGGTTTGGACGGCGTAAAAGAACAAGCGCCCGAAGATACGCTCGAGTCGTGAAACTTATCCTCAGGGCTGGCGGCGTATTGCGCAGCGGACCCGAGAAAACCCTTGTTGATGATTATTTGACCCGCGCCCAAGGTTTAGCGCGCGGCACTGGATTCCGGTCCGTCGAGGAACACGGTGTTGAGCTGAAGGGTCAATATGACCGTGCCGCAGAAACAGCCAAACTGCTCTCTGTGGTGGATCCGTCAGATGAGCTCATCATTCTGGATGAGCGCGGCAAAAGCCCCACTTCCAGGGACATTGCCAAACATTTCGCGCGCCTGCGGGATGACGGCGTGCCCGCTAGCTATATGGTCATTGGCGGCGCAGATGGGTTTGAACCCTCTGTCATAAAAGAGCTGCGTCCCGGCCGCGTCACAAAATGGAGTTTTGGCGCACAAACTTGGCCCCACAAAATGGTGCGCGTTATGGCCGCCGAACAAATTTATCGCGCGCTCTCTATCCTCGCAAAAACACCCTATCATCGGGATTAAAGCCTGCAATTAGACGGTATGATTAACGAGCGGTAAAGACGTTATGCGCCATATTCCTACCATGCGTATCGCCCTCGCCACATTTGCAGCCATCGCTTGCTTGACGGCCTTTTCGCCCGTCCTGGGTCAAACCTCGGGTGACGTTGAGGCCCTGACACAGAAAGAACAAGCTGCGCGGAAAAAAACCAAAGCCTTGGAAAGCGAACGTAATAAAGTTCTTAAGGATGTGTCTGCCCTCAAAAAGACGCTCGCGAAGACGGCCCGGCAGGTTCAAAATATTGAGTCGGACCTTACCAAGCTAGAATTAGAGACAGCGAGCTTAACGGCTCGGGCTGCGGATCTTTCAGCGCGAATTGAAGCGGATCGGGGACAATCACGAGAGCTCATTGCCGCCCTTCAAAGATTAGAAGCCTCTCCGCCGCCGACATTGGCATTAACGCCAAAAAATGCGAAACGCGCCGCTGATGCTGGGCTTCTCATTGCAAACTTATCGCAGCAGTTAAGAGCACGGGCGGAGATCCTTTCCGCAAATTTAAAAGACTTAGAGCTTATCCAAGCAGAGCTTAACCATAAGTCAGACAATTTGTCTGCGCGGCGGGCGCAACTCAAATCTGAAGTCAAAGCTGTCAACTCTGGCCTATCAGCGAAATCGAAATTAGAGGCGAAGCTAGCCGATGAGAAAAAAGCCGCTGCTGCGGAGGCCACTCGCCTAGCTGCAGAGTCAAAAACCTTGCGAGAGCTGATCGCGAAATTGGAAAGCGAGGCCGCGAAGATCGTGCCTCGAAAAAAACCAGGATCCAAAGCTGTAAAGAAGTTAGTTTTGCCAAAAGGGACTAAACGGTTTGCGCAAGCCAAGGGCGGGATGTTACAGCCCGTTTCTGGTAGGTTACTCAAACGCTTTGGTCGGGGTGAAAAAGGCCTAACCTATTCAGGAAGGTCAGCGGCTCAGGTTGTCGCGCCTTATGCGGGCCGTGTCGAATTTTCTGGTCCATTCAAAAATTACGAGAATTTGATTATTCTGAACGTTGGGGACGGATATTTCGTGCTGCTAACAGGGCTAAACGAACTTTCTGTCGGTGCGGGAGATACAGTCCGCCGGGGTGAGCCAATCGGGACGCTCCCGAGTCGAAAGAATACCGAAATCTACATTGAACTGCGCAAAAATGGCTCACCTGTTGATCCAAAGCCGTGGCTAGCCCCTTCAACCGTTAAATCCGGGTAAGTTCACTTATTAATCGCAGTGATTTGACTGGCAAAGCGCGCAAGGCATGGCTAAGTCTAAAGTCTAGTATTGGAGATCATTCGTGAAACTTGTCCTGCCTGCCCTCGGAAGCGTCGCCGCCATCGCTCTCTTCGCTTTTTCAACGACGCATCAAGCCGCCGTTGCCGTAGAGCGTCCAGCCTATGACGAAACATTTGAGCAATTAGAACTTTTCGCAGATGTTCTCGCACGTGTCCGTAGCCAATATGTGGTCGAAGTCGATGATAGCGAGCTCATCGAAGATGCTATGAATGGCATGTTGCAAGCCTTGGACCCACACTCCTCTTACATCAGTCCCGAGTCCTTCAAGGACCTTCGGGCGAATAATAAGGGCGAATATGGCGGGCTTGGCATGGAAGTCACCATGGAAGATGGATTTGTAAAAGTCATCGCGCCGATTGACGACACGCCCGCGAAACGCGCTGGCGTAAAGGCTGGTGACTTCATTACGGAAATCGAAGGCAAATCTCTTCTTGGCTCAACCCTCGCTGAGGCCGTCGAGCAAATGCGCGGCAAACCGGGTGAGCCTATCAACATCACCATTGTTCGCGAGGGCGAAGACCCGCTCTATCTTGATATCACCCGAGAGGTCATCAAACGCCAAACCGTAAAATTCGAATTAAAAGACGGCTATGGTTATGCCCGTATTGCCCAATTCAATGAGAAAGCAGCAGATGGTTTGCGCAATGCCATTAGTAAGCTGCAGGTCGAAAATGGCGGACGTTTGCCTGGGATGATTTTAGACTTACGCGGCAATCCTGGCGGACTGCTCACCCAATCTGTTGAAGTCTCCTCTGTCTTTTTAGATGGCGGAGAAGTCGTCTCCACACGCGGTCGCCGCGCGGATGACGTGAATGTTTATAATGCGGAAAAAGGTCAAATGGCCAAAAATGTCCCGCTCATCGTTTTAGTAGACGGGGCATCCGCCTCAGCCTCTGAAATTGTGGCCGGCGCCATTCAGGACAAAGGCAGAGGCTTAGTCATGGGTATGACGACCTTTGGTAAAGGCTCTGTGCAAGATGTTATCCCTCTCAGGGGCGGACGTGACGGCGCATTGAAGATTACGACGCAGCGTTATTACACACCGAATGGACGTAGCATTCAGGCCAGCGGCATCACACCTGATATTTTTATTTCGGCTATTCCTGATGACGGCGAAGACAAAAAGCGCTTCTCTGAAGCCAGCTTGCCAAATGCAATCGCCAATGAAGATGAAGACTCTGAGGGCGATGAAGACGTCGTCGTCGAAGAGGTCAAAATCGACTATCCACCAGAGGGCTATGAGATCTCTGACGACTATCAATTGCAACAGGCTATCGCGCTTTTAAAGTCAGGTGACTACGCAGGGAAATTGGCTGAGGCTAAAGGCTAATCCATGCGCCGATCACTCTGGAATATGACTAAGCTGGGCGTTTTGGCGCTCGCGGTGACTCTGCCGCCCTCTGCTATTGCCGTCGATAAAGACCCTGACGCCATCTACAGTCAGTTCGATATCTTCGCGGATGTCTTGGCGATCGTTCAAAATGAATATGTTGAGGAAGTGGATACATCCTCTTTAATTGAGAATGCACTTAACGGCGCGCTTCACGCGCTAGACCCGCACTCGACCTATGTTCCGCCTGTCACCTTCACAGAACAACGTGAAGCCGTCCGCCGAGAATATGGCGGGTTGGGCATTGAAATCCAATCAGAAGGCGGGCTGGTCAAAGTCAATTACGCCATTGAAGACGGCCCCGCCTATGAAGCGGGCATCCGTAGCGGCGACTTAATTACGGCCGTAGACGGAACCGACATTCGCGGTAAATCCCTCGATGAAGCCGTAAGCGGCATGCGGGGTCTCAAAGGTGAACCTGTCACGGTAACGGTTCTCTCCCCCGGCAAGGCCTCTCGCGATATTGTGGTTGTCCGCGATACGGTCCGCGGACGCGCCATTCGGCACCGTGTAGAAAACGGTGTGGGCTACGTACAAATTGAAACGTTCAATAATGATAAAGTCACAATTGATACGCAGCGGGCGCTAGCTGACCTAGATAAACAGCTCGGCAAGCTGGATAAGTTAATCATTGACCTGCGCGGGAATCGCGGCGGGTTATTGACCGAATCTGTCAGCCTTTCGGGATTATTCCTTGACGGCGGTGAAGTCCTTTCTGCGCGTGGTCGCGATGCCAGCGACAATGAGCGATATAACGCCGAGGCTGGTGAGCTTTACCCCGATGCTAAAATTGTAATTTTAATGAGTCCCGGATCGGCCTCCGCCGCTGAAATTGTTGCGGGTGCCTTGCAGGACCGTGGGCGGGCCGTGGTTATTGGCCGCCGAAGCTTTGGTAAAGGCTCCGTTCAATCCGTTATCCCGCTTGGTCTTGAAGAAGGCGCTCTCCGCCTCACCACCCAGCGCTATTACACGCCGTCAGGTCAGTCGATTCAAGGCCGAGGTATCCATCCCGACCTCTTTGTATCCATTCTTGAAGACACGGGTGAGATACGAAAGCGTTTTCGTGAAGACTCACTTCGGAACTTCCTCATAAACCCAGATGAGACAGATTATGAAGAGCGGTATGAAGACATTCTCTATCCGCCTGAGACCTTCCCTAAAGATGAAGATTTTCAACTTCACAAAGCTGTCGAAGTCTTGAAAACCTCTCAATATGACCGGCTTATCGCGGCGCAGGAAGAGAGATACTAAGAGGCCCGCTTAAGCATTTGTCCCTGGGCGCAAACGCTCTTACAGAGTGCTATGCCTAACGCTCATCCGAATCGCCGAACTGCAGTCCCGCTGCCATCAAAGAGCAAACATGTTCTATTGGCCGCCTGTGCGGTAATGCTTGGCTACGCTTTGCCAATCGCGGCAGTCGGCGTTTTTGGCGACTCCGCAGATGCCAGCGCCGAAGGGTCTATCGCGCTCGCGCCCCCGCCGAAAGTCGAAGTTTTGGCGCCATTAAATGATGAAACATTAGCGACTCCCGATCTCTTAGCTGGGGATGTACCCGAAGGCGCTAATCCAACCGAAATCACCCCGCCGCCTGCGGAAACATCCCTGCCAGACAGGTCCAATTCAGACGCGAAGCGAATAGATATCACGCCGCAAGCTCGCGCCCTGCCCAAAGCACCAATCAGCGGTCTAACCCGCCAGAGCCCCTTTGGTCTTATTCCCTCAAAAGCTGCTGGAAACGCATTGGCCGCCTACCGCCGGCCCTTTAATCTCCAGTCAGGAAAAAAGCCTGTCTCCTTAATCATCGGCGGGTTGGGCATAAATAGGGCGCTGACACAGCAAGCCATTACCTCCCTTCCCGCTGACGTGACGCTTTCCTTTGCCGCCCATAGTATTGGCCTTCAAGAGTGGGTGGATACGGCGCGGTTGGATGGTCATGAAGTGCTCATCGAAATCCCGCTCGAATCGGCTAATTTCGACCCGACAGAACCTGGAGCGGACCGAGCGCTTCGCGTATCGCTGCCGCCGGCGGAAAATAATAGGCGGCTGGAGTGGATGTTGTCCCGCGCGCAGGGCTATGCAGGTCTCATCAATTTCAATGGCGACTTGTTTTTGACCCGTTCGGATTTAGCAGCCCCGCTCATGGATCGCCTGTCGCAAACTGGACTAGGGTTCCTAACAGATGGCGCTTTCGAAGCGCCTTCGCTTCCTGCTTTAGCGCGCGCTGTTCGGCAGCCCTTTAAAGCGGGAGACGGGCTTATAGACCCCGACCCTATTTCCCGCGTTATCTCTGCGCGCCTATCTGGTCTTGGACAGACAGCTCAATCAGGCGCGCACCCGGTGGGTGTCGGTTTTGTCTATCCCGCGACCCTATCTGAAGTGCAAAACTGGATTGCGACACTGGAGGAGCAGAACCTGCAATTAGCGCCCGCAACGGCCGCGCTGAAATAAGTCATGAAACGTAAAAAATCAGATTACCGCCGCAATGTTGGGGTGGCGATATTTAATGCACAAGGGCAAATCTGGCTGGGGAAACGCTTCGGCGAAGACGGCCCGCACGTGTGGCAATGCCCACAAGGCGGCATAGATAAAGGCGAGAAACCCAAAGCCGCCGCACGCCGCGAATTATTCGAAGAAACGGGCCTTCGTGCAAAGGAGATGGAATATCTCGGCAAAGTCAAAGGCTGGCTCTATTATGACTTCCCGCCAGAAATTTTGGCAAAAAAAAAGAAGCGCTTCATAAATAAAGGGCAACGCCAAAAATGGTATGCCTTCCGCTATTTTGGGGACGGCTCGGATGTCAATTTGACGGCGCATGGGCCTCAGGAGTTTTCCGAATGGCGATGGGCGGAGCTAAACTCAATCGCGGATACCATCGTGCCCTTTAAGCGGGCTGTTTATGAACAGTTGATTGTTGAATTTGCAGACTTCGCAAGGCCCGTAAATTAGACTAAGGCCGCCGCATGTCGGGCTCCGCCAAAAATTCTAAAAATGCGCTAACCTTTGTCATGATTGCCGTCATGATTAACTCAATTGGGTTTGGCATCATGATTCCGGTGCTTCCGGATTTAATCAAAGAGCTGACAGGCCTGGAAAATCATGATGCCGTCATACATGGGGGTTATCTGACCCTCACCTTTGCCGTGTTTCAATTCATCTGCATGCCCATAGTTGGCGGCTTGTCGGATAGATATGGACGGCGCCCTATCATGCTTATTTCACTCGCTGGGCTGGCCGCTGATTTCTTTCTCATGGCTCTGGCGCCGACCATTTTGTTTTTATATATCGGGCGAGCCTTATCTGGTATTTTTGGAGCCACATTTTCAACAGCAAATGCTTATGTCGCAGATGTGAGCCCCCCTGAAAAGCGCGCTCAAAATTTTGGATTAATCGGCGCAAGCTTTGGTGTTGGCTTTTTATTAGGTCCCGTAATCGGCGGTATTTTAGGAGAATATGGCACTCGTGTACCCTTCTATGCCGCAGGTGTTATCTCTTTGATTAATGTGATTTACGGGTGGGTATTTCTGCCTGAAACTTTAGCGACATCAAAGAGACGCCCATTCGAATTAAGCCGCTCTAACCCGATTGGATCCATTCTCGCATTGGGCCGCATTAAAGGGGTGAAGGGCCTGATTTTCATCCTCTTCGTTTTAGCCGTGGCGCATACGGTTTACCCGTCAACTTATACATTCTCGGCTCTTGAAGGCTTAGGGTGGACCTCACGCGATGTTGGGCTTTCATTAGGGGCCTTTGCTATTGCTTCCATGATTGTCCAAGGCGGACTCATTCGTATTATCATTCCGAAAGTCGGACTATTTTGGGCGGGATTCATTGGGATTATTTCTGCCGTCATCGCCTATACGACATTGGGCAGTGCCGATGCGGGGTGGATTATCTACGCCGCTGGTCCCTTCGCAGCGCTCGCAGGCCTCTATGGCCCCGCCCTGACCAATATGATGAGCAGCCGTGTCTCTGAGAGCGAACAAGGCGAGCTACAAGGCGCAATTGGTGCAGCCCAAGGCCTTGCGCTCATGGCAGGCCCGATGGCCATGACAGGAATTTTTTCGCACTTTGGCGACTCCGCGAATAAAGCCGCGCGTCAAATGCAGGGCTTCCCCGAAAACATCATAGGCATATCAAAATATTATTTGGGTAATTTAGACATTCCCTACGTGCCTGGATCGCCCTTTTTATTAGCGGCGGCTCTATCCATTATCGGCCTAGTTACATTTTTCATTGTGACAAATAAAGCGGATCGCGATGCGCGCTATGCGCCAGCTGGGACGGCGGAAACAACGCTCCCTATTTCGCCTGCCCCCGAACGGTAATTACGACGATTTCTGGCGGCGCGCGAAAGCGGATTGGCAATATGGATGTGCCGACGCCCGCACTGACAAACACATCCACACCGCCTAATTTGGAAAAACCATAGCTATGCGCTGGACCAAGGGAGGTCGCGTTCACTCGCCGGCCAATCAGGGGCAAATTGACCTGCCCACCATGCGTATGTCCCGCCAGCGCCAAGAGACTATCGCTCCGAAAATCTTTCCACGCGTCAGGCGAGTGGGTAAAAACGAGCGGAGATAGATCAGATGGACATGCTGCATAAGCGCTACGATCTGGTTGTGAGGTCTGGAAATCAGCAAGACCCACGAGGCAAACATGTTCTAAGGCATATGCCCCATTCTCAAGAACTGTAACGCCCGCCTTTTCCAGCAATACCCTGACATGTGATGCACTCCACCATGCGTCATGATTTCCAATCGTAGCGAAAGCTGGGGCCTGTAGCTCTGCCAGATATTGCATACCTTTTGCGACATTGCGATTGAATGTCGCTGAGCGGTCTTGTCTTTCATCATGACCTGCGATGAAATCTCCCGGGATAAGAACAATATCAGGACCGGCGCGGTTCAATGTTTCAACAAGGCGCTTTACCCGTTTGGGCGGGACGGGCGGACTATTGATATGAATATCCGTGATAAGCCCAATTCGCAGCTCTGGGCCGTTATACTTATCCGAAACGAACTCGACGTCTCGTTCAAATAATAAGGCAGGTTCCACCCCGATTGCGTAGCCCAAGAGGAAGAGCCCTAATCCTGAAATCCAAAGCGCGTAATTGAAAAGCCGTCTAAACATTCACTGTTGTCTAAACAGGTTCAAGGCGCTGATGTGGCTCTTCTGGGGTGATAATTTGGATGTCATCACCCGCCTGAATATCGCCGCCCGCGACGACAATACCCATAACACCTGATTGCGGAAAAATCGCGCCATCTTCATATCTGGCGATACAGGCCTTCATCAACCCGTCTGCAATTTTGTTCAAATAGCTACAGGGATTACGAAGTCCCGTGATTTCGATAATCGCCTCGCCGATTTTCAGATGCGTACCACGCGGCAAATGTAGGATTTCTAAATTCCGCGTCGTGATATTCTCGCCCATTTGCCCAGGTTTCACGGTCATGCCCAATTCTGCCATGTGATCGAAAAGCTCGGCGTGCATGAGATGGACTTGCCGTAAATTAGGCGCATCTGGATTACGCTTTTTATCATAACGATGCTGGATGGTTTCTCCCGCGTGGGCGTCGCCATCAACGCCAAGCCCTGCGGTAAGCTTAATGCTTTTTCTCACAGGCTTGACGATATTATGCGCGGAGTCGGAGGCCACGGCGATTACGGTTGGCGAGGTCATAAAGCTGTGTAGCGCGAGAAGGTGATAGGTCAAAAGCAAAACGGCCTCTCACCGCGCGGTGAGAGGCCGTTATAAAAAATATATGAGGGTAGCTATGCGGAAAGTACCGCCTTTAGCCCATCCAAATTTTGGGCCGCAGCAAGCGCTGCATCACCCGTCAGTTTCGGAAGGTTCGCTTCAAGAACTGCAATTTCCGCTTCAATATCAGCCTCGTTAAGCGCGTCCATGGCGACGGCTTTTTCGGCGAGCACGGTCAGGCCAGACGGCGTGACATCCGCAAAACCGCCTTGCACAAAGAACTGAGTCTCAGCGCCATTTTCCGTCACTGTAATCACGCCTGTCCGAATAGCTGCCATGAGCGGGCTATGGTTTGGCATTACGCCGAGATTGCCTTCTGTTCCGGGAATGTCGACTTGGTCGACATTACCAGAATAAAGTTCGCGCTCAGGTGAGACGAGTGAAAATTGAAGCGTGTCAGCCATTGTCTGTTACGCAGCTTCCGCAGCCATTTTGGCCGCTTTTTCGAGCACATCATCAATGCCGCCAACCATGTAGAAGGCTTGCTCTGGAAGATGGTCATATTCACCTTCAACCAAACCTTTGAAGGACTTGATTGTGTCCGCGAGAGGCACCTGGATGCCTGGAGAGCCTGTAAAAATTTCCGCAACGTCGAACGGCTGAGAGAGGAACTTCTCAACCTTACGCGCGCGGGACACAGTCATTTTATCTTCTTCAGACAGCTCGTCCATACCGAGAATGGCGATGATGTCTTGTAGGGCCTTATAGCGCTGAAGGATTTCCTGAACGCGGCGCGCGACCTGATAGTGATCTTCACCAACGGTGCGCGGCTCTAGGATACGAGACGTGGAGTCGAGCGGGTCCACAGCAGGATAAATACCCTTCTCTGAAATCGCACGGTTTAGAACGGTTGTCGCATCCAAATGGGCAAATGATGTCGCTGGCGCCGGGTCAGTCAAGTCATCGGCTGGGACGTAAATCGCTTGAACCGATGTAATCGACCCTTTGTTTGTTGAGGTAATCCGCTCCTGCATCTGACCCATTTCTGTGGCGAGTGTGGGCTGATAGCCCACAGCGGACGGAATACGGCCAAGAAGCGCGGACACTTCTGAACCCGCTTGTGTAAAGCGGAAGATGTTATCGACAAAGAAGAGAACGTCTTTACCTTCTTCATCACGGAAATATTCAGCTTGTGACAGACCTGTCAAAGCCACGCGTGCGCGCGCTCCAGGAGGCTCGTTCATCTGACCATAAACGAGTGTCGCACGGCTTTCACCGTCGAGGTTAATCACGTTAGATTCGATCATTTCGTGGTAAAGGTCGTTACCTTCACGTGTCCGCTCACCCACACCAGCGAAAACAGAGTAACCACCGAAGAGCTTCGCGATGTTGTTGATGAGTTCCATAATCAAAACGGTCTTACCAACACCGGCACCGCCGAAGAGGCCAATCTTACCGCCCTTTGAATAAGGGCAAAGCAGATCGATAACTTTGATACCTGTCACAAGAACTTCTGTCTCTGTCGCTTGATCAACGAAGGCAGGCGCCGCTTTATGGATAGACGCACTCATTTTTGATTTCAGAGGACCACGTTCGTCAATCGGCTCGCCAATAACGTTCATGATACGGCCGAGGGTTTCTGGCCCAACAGGCACAGTAATCGGCTCACCCAAATCTTTGACATCTTGACCGCGAACAAGACCTTCAGTCGCGTCCATCGCGATTGTGCGCACTGTATTTTGACCCAGATGCTGCGCGACTTCGAGGACAAGGCGGTTGCCGTTGTTGTCAGTCTCAAGCGCGTTCAAGATGGACGGCAAGACACCGCCTTCAAACTCGACGTCAACAACCGCGCCGATGACTTGGCTGATACGGCCACCGCTCATCTTTGCTGCGACTTTTTTCTTCGCGGCTGGCTTACGCGTCGCTGCGGGCTTCTTTGCAGCAGGCTTTTTCGTCGCCGCTGCTTTCTTTGCTGGTGCTTTTGCCATGAGTATTTCCTCTAGCCTCTAAGTCTTTCCTACAGCGCTTCTGCGCCGGAGATGATTTCGATGAGCTCAGACGTAATCTGAGCCTGACGTGTGCGGTTAAATGTCAATGTTAGCTTATCAATCATGTCGCCCGCGTTACGGGTTGCATTATCCATAGCTGTCATTTTAGAGCCCATCTCACCAGCTTGATTTTCAAGCAAGGCTGTGAAGATCTGCGTATTGATATTTCGGGGAAGCAAAACGCGCAGGATGCCTGCCTCGTCTGGCTCATAAGTATAAATCGCGCCTTTGAGGTCTTGCGCGTCTTCGTCGCCTTCAGGCACCTCACCCATGCCTTCTATGGCAGGGATAAGCGTCTTAGAGACGGCTTCTTGCGTCATGACATTGACGAATTCAGAATAGACTAGTTTACAAACGTCAAAATCACCCGCTTCAAACATCGCAGTGATTTTTTCGCCAATGCCTTGGGCAATACCTGCGTGAAGTGTGCGCTCTTCTTTAAGAGAGATAAACTCGATAATCTGATCACCATAAAGACGGTTCAGTTGATCATAGCCCTTTTTGCCGATCATGAAGAGCTTCACAGTTTTACCTGCGCGCTCTAGCGCGACGATCTCTTCACGCGCTTTGCGCACGATATTGGTGTTAAAGCCGCCGCAAAGACCGCGGTCAGCTGTGGAAACTACCAAGAGAACCGTATCTGATTTACCATTACCGACGAGCAGTTCTGGTCCGCCAGCCGCACCTGACATAGAGGCCGCCAAATTCCCGATAATCGCAGCGAGGCGTTCGGAATATGGACGAGAGGCCTCTGCAGCCTCTTGCGCTTTACGCAGCTTCGCCGCCGCTACCATCTGCATGGCACGCGTGATCTTCTGCGTATTCTTTACGCTTCCAATCCGGTTTTTGAGCTCTTTGAGAGACGCCATGAGACTGCCTTTAAGCCGCGAAGTTATCCGTGAAGGCTTTCAGCACGTCTTTGATCTTACCTTCGATCTCATCCGTTAGCTTCTTACCTGATGCGATTTCAGACAGCAGCGCTTTTTGGTCACCGCGAAGATGCGCCAAAAGCTTGGCTTCATAGTCCTGAACAGATTTCGCTGGGATACCATCAAGATACCCACGCGTACCCGCATAGAGCACAACAACTTGCTCTTCCACTTGAAGCGGAGAAAATTGCGGCTGCTTGAGGAGTTCTGTGAGACGCTCACCGCGAGCCAATAGAGCCTGTGTTGAGGCATCAAGGTCGGAACCGAACTGCGCAAAGGCCGCCATTTCGCGGTACTGCGCAAGCTCACCTTTAATCGGACCCGCAACCTGTTTCATCGCCTTGATCTGAGCTGATGAACCCACACGAGACACTGAGAGACCTACGTTTAGAGCTGGACGAATACCCTGGAAGAACAAATCTGTTTCGAGGAAGATTTGACCATCCGTGATAGAAATCACGTTAGTCGGAATAAAGGCCGACACGTCGTTACCTTGCGTCTCAATGATTGGCAGAGCCGTTAGGGAACCCGAACCATTTTCTTCGTTCAGCTTCGCGGCACGCTCGAGGAGACGGGAGTGAAGATAGAAAACGTCACCTGGATAAGCTTCACGGCCCGGAGGGCGACGTAGAAGAAGCGACATCTGGCGGTACGCCACAGCCTGCTTTGAGAGATCATCATAAATGATGAGGCCGTGCATGCCGTTGTCACGGAAATACTCACCCATCGCGCAACCCGCAAATGGCGCAAGATACTGAAGCGGCGCTGGCTCTGATGCAGAGGCCACCACAATGATAGAATAGTCTAAAGCGCCGTTTTCTTCGAGCGTCTTAACAAGAGACGCAACCGTGGAGCGCTTCTGGCCGATAACGACGTAAATGCAGTAAAGCTTGTCATTTTCACGGTCCTCATCAAAGGCCGCTTTTTGGTTCAAAATCGCATCAACCGCGACCGCTGTTTTACCTGTTTGGCGGTCGCCAATAATAAGCTCGCGCTGGCCACGGCCAACGGGGATAAGCGCGTCAATCGCTTTAATACCTGTCTGCACAGGCTCATGCACACCTTTACGCGGCATAATGCCTGGCGCTTTAACATCAACACGTCGGCGCTCTGCGGCTTCAATTGGACCTTTACCGTCAATCGGCTCACCGAGCGGGTTTACAACGCGGCCCAAGAGGCCTTTACCGACAGGGACGTCAACGATTTCGCCGAGACGCTTAACTGTGTCGCCTTCTTTAATGCCGCGGTCATCACCAAAGATAACGACACCGACATTGTCAGTTTCAAGGTTAAGCGCCATACCTTTGACGCCGCCTGGGAATTCAACCATCTCACCCGCGCGAACATTGTCCAGACCGTAAATACGGGCGATACCATCCCCGACAGATAGGACCTGGCCTACGTCAGAAACTTTGGCTTCTTTGCCGAAACCTTTGATTTGTTGCTTGAGGATCGTGGAGATCTCTGCGGCACGAATATCCATGGCTATTTGTCCTCTTATGCTTCTTTGAGGGCGAGACGGAGATCCTCAAGTTTTGTCTTGAGGGAGCTGTCATATAAACGAGACCCGATACGAACGACGAAACCGCCAATCAAATCTGGGTCAACCGATGTTTCAATATCGACCGGACGGCCGAGCGATTTTTTGAGTTGCGATTTTATCGCGGAAATCTGCGCTGCCGTTAATTTGGCTGCGGATGTAACTTTTGCGACCTGAGACCCGCGGCGGCGCGCGAGCATGTCGTTAAAGGCAGAAATGATTCCCGGAATGTCCGCCGCCCGTCGATTACTCGCGACAGTTCCTACGAACTGCTGGGTTAGCGGCGATAGTTTCGCTTTTTTTGCGACGGCAGTAAGCGCCGCGACCTTATCCTCGGTAGCCACAACAGGGCTCTCCGCCAGGCGCTTTAAATCCGCGCTAGAGTCATACATCCTCTTGAAAGATTTGAGATCTTTCTCAACACGCGGCAATGATTTAGCGTCTTCCGCCAGATCTAAAAGCGCTTGAGCGTAGCGGGTTGGGGCTTCGCCTGTGATGACTTCGGTGTCGGACAAAACGGGTCGATCCTAAGCT